>CAZCBC010000072.1:931-4141 GCA_964496775.1 uncultured Oscillospiraceae bacterium | reverse complement strand
AGCCCCGGCGAAACAGAAATCTACCAGGGACGCTCCTTTAAGGTATACCGCGGCATGGGTTCCCTGGCCTCCATGTCCCAGGCACACGGTTCCTCTGACCGGTATTTCCAGGAGGATGCCAAGAAGCTCGTCCCCGAAGGCGTGGAAGGCCGCGTCCCCTACAAGGGTGCGTTGGCAGATACCGTCTACCAATTGATGGGCGGCCTGCGCTCTGCCATGGGGTACTGCGGTACCCCCACCATTGAGGCCTTGAAACAGGATGGGGAGTTTATGCGCATCACCAACGCAGGGCTGGAAGAAAGCCACCCCCACGATATCTACATCACCAAGGAAGCCCCCAACTACTCCCGAATGGGATAATAATCAAATCAACAAAAAATCGGCCCTTCCGCTTTGGAAAGGCCGGATTTTTTGATGGGTTTATTTCGCGTTTTTCACCTGTGCCCACAGGGTGTTGTAGATGGGCAGGAAATCGTTAATGTCGTTGAAGAACTCGCAGTTGTCAATGACTTCCTGGGGGGGATTCAGGTTGGGATTGTCGGTATACTCACTGCCCATCAGCTCAATAGCGCCGGTGTTGGGCGAGGAATACTCGATATACTCGCAGTTCATCTGAGCGACATCCGGACGGCTCATAAAGTCGATGAATTTTTCGGCGTTCTCCTTGTTACGGGCAGTCTTGGGGATAACCATGGCATCCACCCACACATTGCTGCCTTCCTTGGGCACGCAGTAGGCCAGGTTTTCGTTGAGGTTGATGGCGTACTGCGCATCGCCCGACCAGACAACGCCCAGAATGGCTTCGCCTGCAACCATCTTATCCTTCGTCTCGTCCACCTGGTACGCCTTGACGATACCATCCTGCTTTTGTTTGATCAGCAGGTCGGTGGCAGCCTGCAAAGCGGCAGGGTCACGGTCGTTCATGGAGTAGCCAAGGTATTTGAGCGCCAGCCCCATGGTATCGCGGATGGAATCCAGCATGAACACTTCGCCTTTGTATTCCTCTGTAAACAGCACTTCCCAGGAATCGATGGGGGCAGACACGCGGGTGGTATCATACAGGATGCCCACCGTGCCCCACATGTAGGGAACGGAATAAAGCTTATCAGGGTCATAAGCGGGATTTTGCAGCCATTCCGCCACATATTTGGCATTGGGAACATTGTCGAAGTTGATGGGTTCCAGCAGGTCTTCGGCAATCATACGCTCGATGGTATAGTCCGAGGGAAATACCACGTCAAAAGCGCCGGTCGAAGTACGCACCTGCACCATCATGTCTTCGTTGGTGGTAAAGCGCATGTAGTTAACCTTGATGCCGGTCTCTTCCTCAAAGAGAGCAAGGGCATCCGGGCTAATATAGTCCTCCCAGTTGAATACGTTCACCACGCCTTCAGCCTGGGCAAAGGACACCAGGGAGACCATCAGGACAAGCATCAGGAACAGGGATAACAGTTTTTTCATCTTTCTTCCTCCTTTATTTCGATTGTTCCGCCTTGGAGGAACGGTAGTTGACCGCCAAGAGCAGAATCAAAAGGGTTACAAACATCAGTGCGCTCAGCGCATTCATGGTGGGCTTAATGCCTTTGCGCGCCTCGGAATAAATCAGCGTGGACAAGTTCTGTACCAGAGGGCTGGTGGTAAAGTAGCTGATGGTAAAGTCATCCAGGGACAGGGTGAAGGCCAGCAGCGCGCCCGTTATCACGCCGGGGCGCACAGCGGGCAGGATTACATGGCGCAAGGCATAGCCGGGGGTGGCGCCCAAGTCCAGCGCCGCCTCATAGCTGAAGCGGTTCATCTCCCTGAGCTTAGGCAGTACCGACAGGATTACATAGGGGGTATCAAAGGTGACATGTGCAATCAACATGGTGAAATACCCTCTGTCCACCCGGGTAAAAATAAACAGCAGCATCAGCGAAATACCTGTCACAATGTCCGGCATGGTCATGGGAATGTTGGTTAGCGTCATCATGGCGGCCTGAGGACGGCGCTTCATGGCATGAATGCCGATGGCAGCCAGGGTGCCCAAAACAGTGGAGATGATAGAAGCCAGCAGCGCGATGGTGAATGTTACATACAATGCCTGCATGATGGTGGGGCTGGTAAAGAGCTCCTCATACCACCTGAAGGAAAACCCTTCCCATTTTGCCCGGCTGACCCCGGCGTTAAAGGACTGGACAATCAGCACCACAATGGGCAAGTACAGAAACAACAGCACCAACGCCAGGTAGGAGCGTTTTAAAAACTTGGTCATAGCAGGCTGCCTCCTTCCCCTTCAGGGTCAACCTTGCGCAACAGGGTAATGCTGAAAAGTATCAGCACCATCATAATCAGCGACAGGGCGCTGCCCACATTCCAGTTGTCGGCGGTAAGAAAGGTGCGCTCAATCAGGTCGCCGAACATTTCGGTATTGCCGCCTCCCAGTACCCGGGGAATGAAGAATGTGGTGACAGAGGGCATAAACACCATGGTGATGCCCGATACAATGCCCGGCACGCTTAAGGGAAAGGTAACCTTTGCGAAGGTACGCAGTTTGTCGGCGCCAAGGTCCATAGCCGCTTCCGACAGTTTGTAATCTTGCTTGCTTAAGGCATTGTAGATAGGAAATACCATAAAGGGCAGGTAGTTGTACACCATGCCCAGCAGCACGGCCTGAGAGTTGTACATCAGGCGCAGCTTGGGCAGCCCCATGCCCTGCAAAAGGGTGTTGATCAGCCCATTGTCCTCCAGCAGGGACATCCAGGCGATGGTGCGCAACAGGAAGTTCATCCACATGGGAATCACAAAGAGAACAATCAGGATGGGGCCCAGCTTAAACTCCCTGTCCGCCATGAAAAGCGCCGCAGGATATCCCATTACAAAACAGATGATGGTGCACAGGAAGGCCATCCAGAGAGAGTACACCAGGGTATCCACGTTGACGGTGCCCCGGGCTTCCATGCCCATGGCGGCAGGATCAAAACCCATGCCGGAAAGCTGCATCTTCATTTCACGGTTGGAATCCCAGAAGTTGGCAAAGTTTTCCAGTGTAAACTGCCCCACCTTGTTGGTAAAGGCATAGTAGGCCACCAGGAAAAGCGGAATAACGGTAAACACAATCATCCACAGGGAGTAGGGCCAGGCAAACAGGGAACGGTGCACCCCATGGTGGCGGCGGATGCTGGAAAAGAGCGTCACCAGAAAAAGCCCTAACCCCAGCGCCATGGCCCACAC
>CAZCBC010000072.1:0-921 GCA_964496775.1 uncultured Oscillospiraceae bacterium | reverse complement strand
GCGGCATGTTCAGGCTCGTCATGCTTCTTCCTCCTTAGGGTGGGTTTCCTTTTCCAGGCGCATAACATGGATGTTAAAGGGCACAATGGACAGCCCCACCTTGGAGCCTTCCGGCGCCATAACGGTAGAGTGAACCTTCCACTCAAAGCCGCCGGCATCAATAATCATTTCGTAATGCACGCCCTTAAACAGCACACTGCGCACAACGCCCTTGAGTTGGGTAACGTCGGTACCCACGATGTGGATATCCTCAGGGCGAATCAGCACATCCACCGGCTCGTCCTTTTCAAAGCCAAAGTCTACGCAGGTAAAGTCCATGCCGCAAAAGTGCACAACCTCGTCCCTTGGCATGGTGCCGCGGATGATGTTGCTTTCGCCGATAAAGTTGGCGATGAAGGCATCCTTCGGCTCGTCATAGATGTGCTTGGGGGTGCCAATCTGACGAATGCGCCCATCCCGCATGATGACAATGGTGTCCGACATGGTGAGGGCTTCTTCCTGATCATGGGTAACAAAGATAAAGGTGATGCCCAAAGCCTGCTGCATGCGCTTGAGTTCCAGCTGCATGCCCTTGCGGAGTTTAAGGTCCAGCGCGCCCAACGGCTCGTCCAGCAAAAGCACCTCCGGTTCATTGACAAGCGCCCTGGCAATGGCAACGCGCTGCTGCTGACCGCCGGATAAAGATTCCACCCAGCGCTTTTCATACCCCTGCAGGTTAACAAGTTCCAGCATCTTGCCTACCTTCAGGTTGATTTCCTTCTTGGATAATTTTGCAATTTTAAGGCCAAAGGCGATGTTATCCGCCACGTTCAGGTGGGGAAACAGCGCATATTTTTGGAACACCGTGTTTACCCGGCGCTTATAGGGCGGCTCGGCAGTAATATCCTTTCCGTCAAAAATGACGCGTCCGGTGGTGGGATA
>CAZCBC010000071.1:5986-12015 GCA_964496775.1 uncultured Oscillospiraceae bacterium | reverse complement strand
TTTTTGATATTACAAGCGACTACGGTTATGCTACTTACCAACGCAGCGTGGCTTTTCTTATGTTTGCGGCGGCATATGAGCTTTTTGGAAATAATGTAAAAATTTGGGTTGAGCATACAATTAACAAAAATTACTATTGTGAGGCTGTTAATGCCGAAATAACAGAGGCTTTTCGCAGCGGCTTTCATTCGTCCGCAGGAACGCGCATATTTGCCTATGTAAGGCTGCCGCGAACGCTGGCCTCCCTTGTTAGTGGCGCCGCCCTCGCCGTATCGGGCGCCGTGATACAGGGGGTTCTGGCTAACCCTCTCACCTCGCCAAGCGTCATCGGCGTAAACGCGGGCGCGGGGTTGGCTGTTACCCTCTGCATGGCCCTTGGACTTGTCGGAGGCTGGCAACTTTCTCTGTTTTCCTTTTTGGGCGCTTTTGCAGCAGTCATGCTGGTAAGCCTGGGCTCAAAGCGTTGGGGGGCTTCCCGCAGTACGGTCATCCTCATCGGCGTCGCAATGAACAGCATATTAGGGGCTGTTTCCAACACCATTACCACCTTTATTCCCGAAACCGGCGTCATGAGCAATGACTTTAAGGTTGGCGACTTCTCAGCCGTTACCTATCAGAAACTCATCCCGGCAATGATCATCATTTTTGCCACAATCATCATGCTGTATACACTGCACAACGAACTTGATGTACTGACCTTAGGCGAAGAAAACGCGAAGGGCCTTGGGCTGAATACCTCCTTGATGAGAACTTTGTTTCTGCTCTTTTCCGCACTGCTTGCCGGGTGTGCAGTCAGCCTTGCGGGGCTGTTGTCCTTTGTAGGGCTGTTGATTCCCCATGCAGTCCGCCGCATTGCAGGCAATGCATCATCACATCTGGTGGGATTGTGTTCACTATACGGCGCGGGTTTTGTCTGCCTGTGTGACACCATAGCGCGGACGGCGTTTTCGCCGTATGAAATCCCGGTGGGCATTATCATGTCGTATCTGGGCGCACCCTTCTTTGTGTTTATCTTAATTAAAGGCAAAAGAGGATACGGCCGTGATTGAGCTGAAGAATGTATCCGCTGGCTATGGAAAGAACACGGTCTTAACTGATATATCAGTTACCTTTGAAAAGGGCAGGCTGACAAGCGTAATCGGTGTAAACGGATGCGGAAAGAGTACCCTGTTAAAAGCCATCCTCGGCATGATTCCATTAAGCGGCGGCGAAACACTGATTGACGGCTTTGCACTCGGCAATATGACACGAAACGAGATTGCACGAAAGGCGGCCTATCTTCCCCAGGGGAAAAACACACCGGACATGACGGTGGAGCAGATGGTGCTTCACGGAAGATTTCCCCATTTAAGTTATCCAAGGCGCTACACAAAGCATGACCGTGAGATCGCTTTTGCCGCCATGGAACAATTGGGGATTACAGAATATGCCCGCAAATCCTTGCATGCCCTGTCCGGCGGCATGCGGCAAAACGCCTACATTGCCATGGCGCTTGCCCAGAGCACCGATTATATTTTGCTTGATGAGCCAACCACCTATCTGGATATTTCCCACCAGCTTGAACTGATGAAAACCTTACAAAGCCTTGCGAATAATGGCAAGGGGATTATCAGCGTCATGCACGACTTGCCGATGGCATTGACATTTTCAGACAAAATCGTTCTGCTAAGTGGCGGACGGGTTATCAGCAACGATGAGCCGGAACAAGTTTGCATGCAAAAAACGATTGACAGCGTTTTTGGCGTTGTCATTGAACGCTCTGCCGATGGGCGAACGTATCACTACAAATATTAAGTTTTAGATTGTTAATTAATCCCCTTTTTACCTTAGAGCGTTTCCGCGCAAACAGACTTGAGGATGCCGATTGCCGTTTTCAAAT
This sequence comes from uncultured Oscillospiraceae bacterium, assembly GCA_964496775.1. GTDB lineage: Bacteria > Bacillota > Clostridia > Christensenellales > Aristaeellaceae > DTU024. The sequence goes on along the minus strand of CAZCBC010000071.1, from coordinate 10,136 downwards.
CTTCCCAGGGGATGTTGAGCGCGGGCAATAAGCGCACCTTGTTCTTTGCCTTGATGACCAATACGCCCTTGTTCATACATTTTTTTATAATATCTAAAGCATCCGCCTCTGTTTCGATGCCAAGCATCAGCCCCAAGCCGCTTACGCTTTTGATGCCCGGGGCATTGTTCAGCTCTGCTGCAATATAGGCCGACTTTTCCCTGACCTCTTTTAAGAGATTATCATCAATTCTGTTGATGATATTTAGGGCACCGGCGCAGCATACCGGGTTGCCGCCAAAGGTTGAACCATGGCTTCCCGCCCCGAGTACATCTTTTACTTTTTCACCCAAAAGCGTTGCGCCCAGCGGCAATCCGCCGCCTAATCCTTTGGCGGTCGATACAATATCGGGCGTCAAGCCAAAGTTCATATAACCATACAGCTGTCCGCTGCGGCCGTTCCCGATTTGCACTTCGTCCGCAATCAGAAGGATATCGTCCTTTGCCGCAATGTCGCTTAAAAAACCAGCAAATTCCTGCGTCAGGGGCAATACGCCGCCTTCGCCCTGCACAACCTCAAACATGATGGCGCCAATATCGCCGCTCTTCAACTGCTCTTTCACACTGTCTACGGTGGGGTCGGCATGAACAAAGCCCTCCGTTAAAGGGAGAAAATCCTGATGAAATACGGCTTGCCCGGTAGCGGCAAGCGTGGTAATCGTTCTGCCGTGGAAGCTGTTGTTTAACGTAAGAATTGTCTTTCTTTTACCCGCATATTTGTCTGCAAAGTATTTGCGCGCTGTTTTAATGGCGCATTCATTGGCTTCCGCCCCGGAATTGGAAAAGAAGACTTTTTCCATGCCCGTGCGCTCGCAAAGCGTTTGCGCAAGCAGGGTTGCCGGCTCAGTGTAATACAGGTTGGAGGTGTGCTGCAATCTGGTTAATTGCTCAGACACCGCCTTCACCCACTGCTCATCAGCAAATCCGAAGGTGTTGACGGCAATACCGCCCCCCAAGTCAATATATTCCTTGCCATTTTCATCTTTAACCCGCGAGCCTTTGCCTTGTGTCAGCACAACGGGAAAACGCGCGTATGTATTGGCAATATACTGTTGGTCCCTTTTTATGGTATTCATTTATCCGCATCCTCCTTCAGAAACATAGTCCCTACCCCTTCATCGGTAAGTATTTCCAACAAGATGGAATGGGGAAGGCGCCCATCCAAAACAAACACCCGCTCCACTCCCCGGTTCAGGGCATCGATACAGCACTGTATCTTAGGCAGCATCCCGCCTGAGATAATTCCGTCCTCAAAAAGCTGTTTGGCCTGTTTCAAATTCACTTCAGGAATCAGCGTTTGGGGGTCGTTCTTGTCCCTTAAAATCCCGGCAATGTCTGTCATCACAATCATGCTCTGCGCGCCGACAGCGCCGGCGATATAGGCCGCCGCCGTATCCGCGTTAATATTGTAAATATTGCCTTTGGCGTCGCAGCCCAGCGAAGAAATCACCGGGATATAGCCCCGCTCCAGCAAATCCGTAATGGGCTGCGGATTGATGTGTTTAATCTCGCCAACAAAGCCAAGCCGTTCGTCTTTGATTTCCGCCTGGATGAGTCCGCCGTCAACGCCGGAAATGCCGATTACTTTGCCGCCATGAACCTGCAGTAAATTGACCAAATCTTTGTTGACCTTTCCGGCAAGCGCCATTTGCACATAGTCCACGGTTTCGCGGTCGGTAACACGCAAACCATCCACAAATTCCGATTGTTTTCCTACTTTTTTAAGCAGTGCGGAAATCTCAGGTCCGCCGCCGTGAATCAGCACAACTTTGATGCCCAGGCAGGAAAGAAGAACGATGTCCTGCATCACCTGCATTTTCAATTCTTCATTGACCATGGCGTTACCGCCGTATTTAATGACAATGGTTTTGTTGTAGTATTTCTGGATATAGGGAATGGCCTCTACCAGTATTTCCACGCGCTGCGCGTTTGTAATGGAACCGTGCGTACTCATGAGCGGTAATCTCCGTTAATCTTTACATAATCGTAGGTTAAGTCGCATCCCCAGCTGGTGGCTTGGGCCACGCCAGCATTTAAATTAATCAGGATGTTTATTTCTTTTTCCAGTAAAATCTCCTTGGCCTTTTCTTCGGAAAACTGGAGGCCCGCTCCGGCTTTGCAAAGGTCAATCGTACCTTTGGCAGATTGAAACGCAACATCGATTTTGGTGACGTCCAAATCAACGCCGCTGTAGCCGATGGCGCAAAGTATGCGCCCCCAGTTGGCGTCGGCGCCAAACATGGCCGCTTTTACCAGGGAAGAGCAGATAACCGACTTTGCCACAGTACGCGCAGCGTCTTTGCTTGGTGCGCCCGTCACCGTGCATTCGAGCAGTTTTGTTGCCCCTTCGCCGTCTTTGGCAATCATCCTGGCAAGATAGGCATTCACGTGATGCAGCGCTTTCAAAAACAGGGCATAGTCTTCATTTTCTTCGGTGATTTCAGCGTTTCCCGCCATGCCGTTTGCCATCACGCAGAGCATGTCATTGGTCGATGTATCTCCATCAACGCTGATCATGTTAAACGTATCTCGGACATCGGTTGACAGCGCCTTGTTCAGCATGTCGGAAGAGATGGCAACGTCGGTCGTTATAAAGGCGAGCATGGTCGCCATATTGGGATGAATCATGCCGGAGCCTTTGGCGATGCCGCCTATTGTGCATGTCTTCCCGCCCAGTTCAAAGCGCACGGCTATTTCTTTAGGCAGCGTATCGGTGGTCATAATCGCCTCCACCACGCCGACACCTTCGGAAGAAAGAGCGTCCGCAAGCGCCTGGATATGGTTGGCAATCGGGGCGATGGAAAGTTCTTTTCCAATCACACCGGTTGACGCCACAACCACGTCTTTGGCATCAATGTTCAGCGCCTTTCCCGCCAGGGCGCACATCTCTTGGGCAATCTCCACCCCATTGGCATTGCAAGTGTTGGCATTGCCGCTATTGCAGATAATGGCCTGCGCCTGGCCGTCCTTCAGGTTTTCCCTGGTAACAGCAATCGGCGCGCCTTGCACCAGGTTTTGCGTGTAGACGCACGCCGTATTCGCCTTTTTTTCACTGTATATAAGCGCCAAATCTTTTTTTGTCGTATTTTTCCTGATTCCGACGTGGAGCCCTCCAGCGGTAAAGCCCAGAGGGGCGCAAACATTGCCTTTAACTTCTTTTATCATTTGATATCACTCCTAAACTATTCTACAAATCCAAGCCCAAAGTCTCGTCCGCACCCATGGCGATATTCATGCACTGCAATGCCGCTCCGGACGCCCCTTTGCCCAAGTTGTCATACAGCGCCGTCAGCACAATGCGCTCGTCGTTGCCATAGGCACTGATGCGCATGCTGTCTTTTCCCGAAAGGATGCCGGCAGAAATAAATCCATTGGTATCCATGATTGGCACATACTGCACGACCGGCCCAAAATACTTGTCTTGATAGACCTTTTTGATATCATCCACCCGGTAATCGGCGTTCAGCATCCCCGGAAAAATGGAAACCATCACCAGCATGCCGCTATAAAAATCCGCGACGATTGGGGAAAATATCGGGTCCTTCTCAATACCGGACAACAGCCGCATTTCCGGCAAATGCTTGTGCATTTGCCCCAGGGCATAGACGCGCGGAGCATTGAGGAAAGGGCTAACGTGGGTTACTTCATAATCTTCAATCATCCCTTTTCCCCCGCCGCTGTATCCCGTTAGGGAAGTGCAGGACAGCTCTGCGGATTTTTTCAGCATGCCCACCTCAATCAAAGGATACACCAAGGCAATAAACCCGCCGGCGTGGCAGCCGGGAGAGGCAATGCGTTTGGATTTTTTAATTTCTTCTCGAAAACTTTCGCTTAATTCCGGAAAACCGTATGCCCAGCCCGGCTGCGTCCGGTGCGCCGTGGAAGTATCGATGACGATGACGTCGGGATTGTCAATCAGAGATAGGGACTCCCGCGCCGCGTCATCCGGCAAGCATAAGAAAGAAATGTCGGAATGGTTCAGTGCCCATTGCCTTTTCGCCACGTCCCGCCGTTCTTCATCGGACAAGGTAATCAGTTCAATATCTGTACGGGATGCCAGGCGCTCATATATTCGCAGCCCCGTCGTTCCCGATCTGCCGTCGATAAACACC
>CAZCBC010000071.1:1555-5976 GCA_964496775.1 uncultured Oscillospiraceae bacterium | reverse complement strand
TTCCAAGAAGTTTGTCTTTTTCAGAAGCAGGTTGATAAACACCTTTTTTGCCACGATTCTCCCCCTTTTGGTTGTTTCGTTCCGGAGTTTTAGCTTTTCTGATTGCTTCACTCGTTACGAACAACCGCCGTTAAGACCGCATCGCAATAAATAATTATTAGAGATGCTGGTTATTTATACACTCTATCACTTTTCCGCTCCAGATGCAATATAGAATTTTAGCTTTAGTCGTATATTAGGCTATGCAAAAATCCCCACCTGCGCAGGTGAGGAAAAGACACATAATTTAAAGTGACAAAAGCGGGGCGAAAATTATCCCGTCCTTGCCGCCAACCTGCGCCCGCCCGCCTGAGCCAAGGCGACCAGGATGCCGCCTATCAGAAAGGCAAACAGGTATAAAAGCAGAAAGACCGGATAAGGTAAGATCCTGTCCAGCGTGGAAAACACGGGGAGGGGGGAAATATAGTAGGGGCTGATATAGAACATATCAAAGGTATCCCCAGTGACCCCTAAGCCGAACAAGTGATAGACCGCAATATTCATCAGCAGAGCAATACCCGTGAAACATAGAAACACCTTGTAGCCGCCCCAAAAATCCCTTTTGACTTCAACACGCCCGGAAATAAGCAGCCACAGGGACACAAACAGCCCGCCCATGTGCAAAACGCTGGTGTGAACATTGATGAGAACTTCATCCGTGTAAATGCTGTTTGGCAGTAAGGCAACAGCGACGGAAGCCAACAGCGTAAAATACGCCAGGTAGCCGCGCAGGGCATTGCGCACCCGCACAGACTTGATAAAAGGATAGAGGGCAGCCACATAAGCTGGCGTGGTACACAGCTGAAACGGCGCCGCGTACCACTGATAGTCAAACACCAAAGCCCCCGAAGCATCATATGAAAAGGACCAGGAAAACTGTTTAAGCGCTTCCAGCACAAGCGCCGTCCACCCATAGGCAGAAAAAACCTTTTCCGTAAACCTTTCACCGGATTTTTTTCTCAGCAAAAAAACAGCCAGCAGCGCCCCCAAAACCCAGGCGATGTGAAAAAAGCCATAGGGCTGTGGTCTTTGCATCCTTGCCTCCAATAACTGAAGCACAAAAGACAAACCGATTACCTCCAGAAAACAACAATGCTCCTTCTCGTTGCCAGAAGCATTTCCGCCATTATACAAGCAATATGGCAGCATACTGCATTCAAGCACATCACCGCATCAACCCCTGATAAGGAGGTTGAACTGCGATGCGCCAAGTTATTGTACTCCATTATTAACACCTTATGTGGTTTCGTTGTAAACTTTTCGGCTGTTTTTATATAGATACAAACTATGAAAGACAATCATATTGTTTTCGAGAGAATTACACGAGTACGAGCGTAAAAACAAGTACATATACCGTCATAGCGCAAAATAGTTGAGCATTGTATTCATCCCTCTTGTACAGGAATCAGCATATTTTTTTCTGTTCATCAAACGATGCCCACATCATTCCATTTTAAGGTACTCTTCCAATTCTTCTGCGGACAGGGGTTTTGAATAATAGTACCCCTGTATTTCAGTACAGTCTACACTCTTTAGAAAATCTGCCTGCTCTTTTGTTTCCACACCTTCAGCTGTAATATCCGCATCGAAAGATTTTGCTAATAAAATAATGATTTCCGTTATACGTGCTCGTTTCTTTTCCAAATCTATATGGTCTATCAGGTCTTTATCTATTTTTATTCTATCAAAAGGCACCATCTTTAACCGATTAAGTGATGAATACCCTTTGCCAAAATCATCTATGGCAATCCTTACCCCAAACTCTTTCAGTTTGTACAGTTTCGCAATGACATCCTTGGGGTTTTTAGAGAACAAGCTTTCCGTAATCTCCAGTTCAATACAATTCGGGTTTACCTGACTTTCCTCTATAATTGCTTCAAAATCATGAATAAAATTTTCTTCCTGAAATTGCACAGTTGATAAGTTCACAGAAATCCGAAGAGGTGAAAACCCCTTTGCAACAAGTCTTTTATGCTCTTGAAGCGCTTTCTCCAGCACCCAAAGCCCCACATCATAAATTAATCCTGTTTGCTCAAGTATGGGGATAAATCGATCCGGTGACACTCTTTGGTAACCATCACTTGTCCATCTCAGCAAGGCTTCAACGCCGACAGTTTTTCCCGTATCGCAGCTAATCTGAGGTTGAAACTCCAGGAAAAACTCTTCATTTTCCAACGCTCTAAAAAGCCTGTTCGTAAACAAGGTGTTTTCCGTGATATGGTTTTCCAGCCGTTCTGTGTAAAAAACAATCTTCTCATTTATGTTTTTTGCTTCAAATCTTGCCAGGTCGGCATTCTTCAAAAGGGTTTCTGTATCTATTCCATCATCAGGACACACAGCTACACCCATATGGACAACAACAAATAATGCTTCTATTCCCGTCTCAGTTGATATAGGATGAGAAAAAGAAGCAAGCAATCTCTTTGCGCACTCCTCAATCTGTTCATTATTTTGTACCTGAGGCAGAACAACAATAAACTCTCCTTCACCTACCCTTGAGATATCACAGCATCCCTTAAACAAATCCTCGAGAATTGCCGCTGATCTCACCACGACTTGCTCCCCTACGTTATGACCGAAGGTATCATTGATCATCCTTAAATTTTCAAGTTCAATGTCTATAATCGCTATTTTCTCTGATTTTTTTCTGTTATTAATCATTTGCTTCAACTTTATTTTCAGCATATGACTATTGGCTAATTTTGTAGTTTCATCAAAATATGCGAAATTGTACAGCCTTTTTTCGTACAGGTTCTTTTTCCTTGCGTCCCCTAATACATTGGCAACAATTTGTAAAAAGTTCAATCGGCTTTCTACGAGGCTATCATCAATATAGTCCTTGTATTCAACAACAAAGACTCCCTCTAATATGTTATCAACTATTATCGGTACTGCAAAAAAAGACTTTATTCCTCTTGACACGAAATAATCTTTTTGCTTTCCAGCTTCATCAAAGGAAATATTTGTGGCATCCATATACATGATAGAGGCATTTTGGTCGAGGGACTTAAACATGGGTAAATCCGCCGTATGAAACTTCATTCCCGGATAATAGGGAAAAGTCTCTCTTTCAACATCTTTCACATACATATTAAGGATCGCTGCTTCTTCATTCTTACCAAGTTCAATTAAATAAGCGTAACTAAATTCAAGTATTTCGACAATTGTTTCAAACATTTCATCGATTTTCCTTTGAATGTTTTCACTGTTTACCGAAATAAAACCGGAAGAAATTTTTTCCAGCACTTCCCGCTCTCTTGCAAACCTTATATAATCCTTCACCTTTGAAGCATATTCGTCCATCAGAAATCTCACGGAGAGAAAAGAAAGCACAATAATTAATATTCTCAATAGATACTGATGTCCGTTGATGATAACAACAGTTTCTGGGTGAACTATCCATAGCGCAACTTGAATAATCAGGCTTAATGCAGCAAAGAAATAGGCATTAAATGCGCTGTCAAGAATGATGTTTAAAATCAGAAACAATATGTATATTGCCCATACTGTTACCGCCCCTGTCTCAGCCTCTCTGCACACGAGATATAATATGCCTGACATGGAAATTGTCAAGAAGATGCTATTCTGGATTTTATGGCTTTTCGTTATGAGCGGTATCAATCGGGCAATTAATCCGGTGCACAACAAAGCCGCCGCGAGGATAAGCTCTTGCGCTAAGTCCCTTTTCATGACGAAATAGCCCAGCAAGAAAGTTAATGCACAACCCACCTCGAATATAACTGTTACCGTTTTAAACAAACGCGACCGGTCATCAGTCACATTATCTGAGGGGCCCTGTAAGCGAAATGTCTTCCTGTATTTTTCAATAAGTCCTGATTTTTTCAATACTGTAAACAGCATGATTGTCGGGACGACCAGAAAGATAACGGTTAATTGAGGAAAAGACTTTTTCCCCATAATATCAGGTAGCATATCAACTACAGCTTCTATCAAGAAAAAAAGTACAACAGATAGGCTGAAGCGCCTTGCTTCCTGCTTCTCAGTGGTATCAGACTCAATTTTTTTCCACCAATAAGCAAGCAGCAAAACACTTACAATCGAAAATATAATGTAGTATAAGTTGAGCCAAATTCTCGCAGGATACATGGGGGGCACACTCACCCAACCAAATTCCGTCTGCACCATTTGATAGTGTTTTTCTACAAACAATCCATAGGGGCCAAAGAAAATGATATTGATTAAAGCCGGCAGATAAATCACTGCCATCATTCTTCGCTTATTAAATCGGTTTTCAACTTTGGTGAGAACCAGTATAAAGTGAAGTAAAAAACTGTTGCATGTCCCCCAGCCCAAAGCGGAGAAGGCTCGCCAATAGGCACTCACTTCCGCTGTGGATGCTGAGTTTGAAATGGAATGCGCAA
>CAZCBC010000071.1:0-1545 GCA_964496775.1 uncultured Oscillospiraceae bacterium | reverse complement strand
CAAATCGCCAGTGCACTTACCATCGACACAAACAACCAGTTGACATTGCTTTTGGCGTAAGACGCTATAATAACTGCACTATAAATCATATAAAAACAGCCACAGAGATAAAATATGATGGATAGAAGGACATCGTATTCCATATTCTCATTCTCCATTTACTTACGGGAAAGGCACTACAGGCCTTTCGGACATACGGTGCGGATATCGAAGGAGTTGCTGAGGGGAAACCCTATTGGAAGGAATGTTTACATGACCACGATATTCTTTCCTAAAACCTTTCCCTTGTACATCAGACGATCGCACGTATCTATGCTCTGCTCCACATCATGAATATCCAAGGGACAAACGCCGATCGTTACAGTGACATTCAGGATAATATCATGTGTTTCAAGATTTTCAGACTCGATTTTTCCGCGCAGATTATTTAAAGTATGAAATGCGGTGGCAATATCGACATCTTTTAGTAAAATCAGAAACTCTTCCCCACCCCAGCGAAACACAAGGTCACTTCTGCGCAGGCTTGCTTTAATATAATCGCTAATCATAACCAATGCGTCGTCTCCAAGCCGATGTCCATAAGTATCATTGAGCAGCTTAAAATTATCAATATCCAACATTGCGACACACCAAAACTGCTCAAGCTGACCGGCGCTCAGCTTTTTGAAAAATCCGTCTGCAAACCTTCGGTTCAAAAGACCGGTTAACGGATCCGTGTTTGCCTCATTTTTGCTTTTTTCTAACTTTTTCTGGTTAGATTTTTGAATCACATCCCGAATGAAGTTTCCTAATGTCAACTGGATGATGGTACCAAAAAACGCCAAGTGAACATTAAAAAAGGCAAGCATGGTGTTGGCATCTCCAATGTTCCAAAATGGTGTTATATAGTGACTGATAAGAACAAGAGCAACCATGCTGCTCCATAGTACAGCAACCATCAAAACACGAACACGGGTACTCGCATAGGGGATTAATATCTGCGTCATAAGCGTAACAGGTATATACACGATCACAAAATTTTTTGTACCAATATAAACCGCAGTCGCTAAAGCGTGAATGATAACATTCATAGAAAGCAAAATACCAAACAGCGGGTAACGGCGTTTGCTGACCAGCTTAAATAGAAACAAGTCAATCAGAAAGCCAAAGAGACTGATAAAAAATAATGGTAAAACACCGCAAACAAGGTGAAATATTGAAAGGAACAGATTCATAGAAAGTGCATAAGTTGATGCAACATACGAAATCAAAAACAAATATTTTTCATTATCACTTATGTGCGCACTGCGTGGTAAACGGTTGTACAGAAATAATTCCAACTTCTTTCTCATAGGCTATCTCGACTCCATTATATAGTAACGATTCATTGCCGACCCGTACTCTGGGCATTATATCAAATCATTGTTACCAGTCTCAAGGATAACTCCGGCTTTAGGAAGATATCAGTCACTTTGGTATGCCGGAACTTTACCGGCGAACGCCGCGAACTAATCGCGGCGTCCGGTTTGTTATCCGATTGCTGGTTTTATGTATCAGTTGATTTGA
>CAZCBC010000070.1:7219-12411 GCA_964496775.1 uncultured Oscillospiraceae bacterium | reverse complement strand
CTGGCGTCTTCGGCGCGGCTGCATATCATTCTGTATACATCCTGCTGCGCCATGCCGATATTGTCCCGTAGGCTCTTGAGGGTTAAGCCCTTGATGTCCTGGTTATCCAGCAGGATGCGTCCCTCGGTGACATCATAAAAACGGGGAATTAAATTGCACAGCGTGGTTTTGCCGGAGCCCGAGGGCCCCACCAGCGCCACGTTTTGCCCGGCGGGCACGTGCAGGGTAATGTTCCTGAGCACGTCCCGGCCCTCTCCCTCCTGATAGGAAAAGGTGACATCCTCAAAACGTATATCCCCCTCTACCCGCTGCAAGTCTTTGGCGCCCGGCTCATCCTTGATTTCGTAAGGCTCGTCCATGATGGAAAAGAACCGCTCCAGCCCCGTGATGCCCTTTTGGTAAGTCTCGGTAAAGTTAACCAGCTGGCGGATGGAGGCTAACAGTGTGTTGATGTACAGCAGGTAGGAGGCGTAATCCCCCGCCGTGATGCGGCCCTTGGATAAAAACCAGGCGCCTGCGATAACCACCACGATGTTCATCAGCCCGTCCAGCAGGCGCGTCGTGCTGTTAAAGCCTGCCATGGCGACATACTGCTGTATTTTAATGTCCAAAAACTTTAAGTTGCCTAGGGAAAACTTGGCATTCTCGATGTCCTCATTGGCGAAGGACTGCACTACCCGCATGCCCAGAAGGGTATCCTCCGTCTGGGCGTTGATTTCGCCCACCTGGTGCCGGGAAGCGCGGAAGTTGGCGCGCAGTTTGCGGTTAAAGTGTACGGTAACCACCAGCATGAGGGGCAGCAGAGCAAAAATAATCAGCGTCAGCGGCACGTTGACAAACATTAAAATAACAAATGCGGCAACAATTTTGACCACTGAGATGGTCACTTCCTCCGGCCCGTGGTGGGCAAACTCGGTGATGTCAAACAGATCGGTGGTCAGCCGGGCCATGACCTGGCCGATTTTAGTGTTGTTGTAATAGGAGAAGGACAACTGTTGCAGGTGGGAGAATAAATCTGCCCGCATATCGGTCTCCATCATGGCGCCCATGATGTGTCCGCGGGACTGCATATAGTACGCCCCCGCCGCTTCCAGCAGCACCAGAAAAAGGTACAGACCGCCCATCGGTAGAAGCCACTTTAGGGTAATGGAAGCGATATTGTTGATGGCGCGGTTGGTAATTGCCCGGACAATCAGGGGGAACACCAGCGCGCAGACTGTGGTCATCAGGGCGCAGAACAGATCAAACAGCAGGATGCCGATATACTTTTTGTAGTAGGGCAGAAAACGGCGCAGGTAATTGGGACGGGTGGATGTCATAGATGCTCCTTGCTTATGGCTGTACGAGGGTTAGCGTGCTTAACAGGGCAAGGCTTTCCTGCTCGTCCTGGGCCTGGGTGCGGATTTCATAGGCGGCCTCCTCGGTGGCCATGTAGTAGTAAAAGCCGCTGTCATCCTTGGCGATGATTAAAGGATAGCCCAGCAGCGCCGCCCCTGAAGGGCGGTAGGTAACCGAAGCAGTGCGCACCAGGGGAGAAGCGGACAGGGGCCGCACCCCGCGCACCGACAGCCCAGGGGCGGAGGCGTGTAAAAGGCGTGTGCGGTAGCCGTGGTAGCTGCCGTCCTCCACCGAGCCGGCGGACAATTCCGCGGGCAGGGGGGCGGCGCCGCCCATGGCCCGCGCCAGGGCGGGCGCATCCTTAGAAGTAAAGGTGCCGATGCTTTCAAGGGGGGCTTTTTCTTCGGTGACCATCCAGGGGCTGGACTGCCGGGCGTCCTCATCCTCGCTGAGCAGGGCATAGATGTAGAACACGGCAATCAGCAGCAGGGATAAAATGAATGTCAGAATTTTTTTGAACATATTACTCCATACGGCGTCGGCGCATTTCCTGGCCGATGGAAGCGCCCAGCACGCTGAGGAAAAAGCTCAGCAGGACAACCCAAACGGGAAGGGGCAGGTGCAACCAAAGGAAGGAAAGGCCCGGTAAAAGCAGGGGTGGAAAGAAGGCGGCGTAGGGGTCCAGCCCCATAAAGGCTGCCCACAGGGGCAACGCAAGGCAGGCAAGGGGAAGCACCACCCGGCTGTACAGATGCATCAGCACGGGGGACAGAGGGTGGGGCCACGCGTGTATCAATAATACCAGCGACGCCAGCCCCAGGCTGGCAAGCAAAAGAAGCAAGAAGGTTCTTTTCATATCAGCGCTTTTATTACTTCCGGGCTTAACAGGCTGTCCAGATATTCTGTCTTTCCGTTTAAGTACCGGTGACAGGCGCGGTAGAAAATACCGGCAAGGAGCTGCTGCTCGTGCATGCGAAGGTAGGCGGAGGACAGCATGTTGTGCACCATGTCCGCCATGGGCTTGGCCAGGTAGCGGGCGACAGAGTGCTTGCGGGTAATGCCAAAGAGGGAGGGCACATTGGAAGCATCCCCCTCTAAAAACAGCCGGATATATTCCAGCGACAATTCCTCAATGTATTCCCGCAGGTAGCTATCAGGGTGGGGGGCCAGCGCCAGGCATGTTTGCAGGCGCTCTTCATCGAACAGCTCCCGGGTTTTCAGGCGGATGTCCTCCTCCTCGTGCTGCTCGGGATGCTCGTACACATGCAGGATGTAGCACTTGATGACGCTGAAATCCACCCGCTTGGGGTTGCGCTCATGCAGGCGCCCGTGCATTAGCAGGGCGTGCTGTACCTTCAGGTTTTCCTTGTCTAACTCTTCTGCTTTTAGCAGCAGCTGATGCTTTTCTACCGGATCCTGGGCGTTCTTAGCCAGTGCCAGCAGGGTTAAACTGTCGGCATCCCGGGGGATTACAAAGGGTGTTTTCTTTCCAAACAGGCGCATGGGTACCTCCTTCTGTGTACCCTTGTATGATACCACATCCCTTAGGGGATACAAAAGAACAATATGTAAAAACTGGTAAATCCCGCGTTGACAGGGGTGAAAGGAGGGGCTATAATAAACACGTGCCGCACCAAGCGGCAAGGGGTGCTGTTTATCGGCTGAGATCGGGCTTCGCCCGGAACCCTCAAACCTGATCCGGATAATGCCGGCGTAGGAAAGAGAAGTTAGAAATTAAGCACTTTGCTTTCCGCAAAGTGCTTTTCTTCTTTTCCGGCTATGAAAGGAGGAAGTCTGAGCCTACAAAACCATACAAATACTGATATGAAGCATGTGTTGGTATCAGTATAACCGGAAAAGTTAAGAAAGAGAGGAAATCACGTTGAGTAACACATCTGTACGCACAAGCAGCACCACGCTGCGCCTGGTAGAAACCGCTGTACTTCTGGGCATTGGCACGGTGCTGTCCCTGGAGTTTCTGTCCCTAAGCGCCCCCTGGATGATGGGCGGCTCCGTCACCCTGGGCAGCATGCTAACGGTGGTCATCATTGCCCACCGCTACGGTACCCGCTGGGGCATCTTCGCCAGCCTGGTCTATGCCCTGTTGCAAATGGTGTTGGGCCTTAAAAACGTGGGGTATGCGCCCAACGCGATAACGGCAGTTGCCATTATTCTGTTTGATTACCTGATTGCTTATGGCGTGCTGGGTTTAAGCGCCCTGTTTACCGACCGATTCAAAAACCGCCTGACAGGCATTTGTGTGGGTATCGGGCTTACCTTTTTCCTGCGCTTTGTCAGCCACTTTATTTCAGGCTGGATTGTCTGGGATGCGCTGTGGCCCAATGACCGGGGTATGTCTTCCATGGTGTATTCCTTTGTGTACAATGGCTCCTACATGCTGCCCGAAACGCTGATAGCCATCGGCATCACGGTGCTGACCTATCCGATGCTCAGACGCTTCTGGCAGCGGCAAGGATAATTCTGTTCACATCAGTGTAAAACAATCAAAAAAAGGCGCCCCGCTCGGATGCGGGGCGTTGTCTTTTTATTGGGTTATAGGCTCTTATCGGTGGCGGGGCCGTCAATGGCTTGCCGGGTCTCAATGTAGACTTCCTGCGGGTCAAGGCCAAGGGCCACTTTGTTGATGCCGTTGCCGTAATCATCCAGCGTCAGGATAGCCATCATCATCAGGGTTTCCACTTCCTTAGTGGTGGGGATGACGTTCTCAATCACCTGTGCGCTGCGGGCATTGAGGTAACCATCCTCGTAGTCCATACGGAACTGGGAGTAATACTCGTCGTAGTTGGCCAGCGTCAGGAACACCGCCATGTTATCACGGTACTTTGCCGGCACTTTCAGGCTGGGAGATGCGCTTACAGCCAGCATATCATCGTACACATATACTTTCACATCGCAGGATCCCAGCGTGCTGTCCAGTTCAAATGAACCTGTGAATATGTCGTCCTCATCATCATGGTCAAAGTTATAGCCTTCTTCCTTAATATAAGCTTTGACCACTTCGGTAATGGCTGCGATTTTCTCATCGCCGGTCATTTCCGCCAACGCCAGGGGCGCCCCCAGTGCCATCATCAGTGCCAATAAAAATGCAGCAATTCTTCTATTCATACCATTCTCCTTTTTATGTTTTCTTTTGAGGAATCATATCATACAGGTGCCTGCAAAGCAACCGGAGATTTAAAAACCTCCACCCCTTAAGGGGTGGAGGAGCATGCGTTCAAGCGGATGTTCAGCCCTTGGGGCCGGCGTCTACTACTTCCTTGGGCATGTTGGTATACTGCTCGAAATTCTTGCGGAACTTGGCAGCCAAACCCTTGGCAGTAAACTCATAGGCTTCCTGATCTTTCCACATCTTGCGGGGGTTTAGTACCTCATCGGGTACGCCGGGGCAGGTGGTGGGCACCAGCACGTTAAAGATGGGGTCCAGTTCAAACTCGCTGTTTTCCAGGGTGCCGTTCAGACAGGCAGTAACCATGGCACGGGTCAGGGGCAGTTTCATACGGCTGCCGCCGTTGCCGTAGGAGCCGCCCGCCCAGCCGGTGTTGACCAGATAGACGTTAGAACCATACGTGTCAATGCGTTTGCCTAGAAGCTCCGCATAGCGGGCGGCGGGCAGGGGCAGGAAGGGGGCGCCAAAGCAGGTGGAGAAGGTGGCCTGGGGCTTGGTGATGCCCCGCTCGGTACCGGCCAGCTTGGCGGTGTAGCCGCTGACATAGTGGTACATGGCGCCTTCACGACTCAGCTTGCTGACAGGAGGCAATACACCAAAGGCGTCAGCGGTCAGGAAGATGATTGTCTTGGGATGGGCGCCCAGGCCGGGAATCTGAGCATTGTCA
>CAZCBC010000070.1:0-7203 GCA_964496775.1 uncultured Oscillospiraceae bacterium | reverse complement strand
GGGCGCCAAAGCGGATCGCGTCCCAGATCTGGGGCTCGTTCTCCTTGGACAGGTTGATGCACTTGGCGTAGCAGCCGCCCTCGATGTTGAAGATGCCGTTCTCACTCCATCCGTGCTCGTCATCGCCAATCAGCTTGCGGTTGGGGTCGGCGGACAGGGTGGTTTTGCCGGTACCCGATAGGCCGAAGAACAGGGCGCTGTCGCCGTCCTTGCCGATGTTGGCCGAGCAGTGCATGCTGAACACGTCCAACTTGGGCAGCAAATAGTTCATAATGGAGAACACGCTCTTTTTAATTTCGCCGGCGTACTGACTGCCCGCGATGATAACCAGCTTCTTTTCAAAGTTGATGATGATGGCGGCTTCGCTGTTCACGCCGTCTTCCGCGGGAATGCACTTAAAGCCGGGGGCAGCGATGATGGTAAAGTCGGGGGCAAAGTATTCCAGTTCACACTCATCCGGACGCAGAAGCATCTGGTGGATGAACAGGTTCTGGCTGGCCAACTCATTAATCACGCGGATGGCCTGCCGGTAGACGGGACCTGCGCCGGCGTAACCGTCAAACACATAGATTTCCCGGCCTTGCAGGTAAGCCTTCATCTTCATGAAAATCTGGTTGAATTTTTCTTCGCTGATGGGAACATTAATCTTGCCCCAATCTATCTCGTCATGAATGCTGGGCTGGTCTACGATGAAGCGGTCATCGGGGGAACGGCCGGTGTACTTGCCGGTGTTGACCACCAGGGCGCCCGTTTCGCTCAGCACACCTTCCTGACGCTCCAGCGCATGCTCGACAAGCACCGCGGGGGACAGGTTGCGGTACACACAGGCGGGCTCGATGATGCCCAAATATTCAAGGTTCAGTTCAGACATAACTACTAACTACCTCCCTATATTATCCGCTTCTGCGGAAAGAATCGTTGAAAGGAAACAAGAACGACTTGTCCATAATAACCCAAATTACACATTTCGACAAGAACTTTGTGATTCCTGCTAACAAAAGAAAGAAATATTTTAAAAAATCGAAAAGAATAGCCAATCCAAGTTCTTCGTTGCCGACATATAAAATGTTCCGGACTTCTTTGCGGCGTATATGGCTTTATGCTATACTCGCTTTCAGGAGGGATGACCATGGATGACGGACATGCGGGGCACAGGGCGCGGCTGCGCGAGCGTTTCAGGCAAACGGGCTTTCAGGGTTACGCGCCCCATGAAATGCTGGAGCTGCTGCTTACTTTTGCCATTCCCCGGCGTGATACCAATCCCATTGCTCACGCTCTCATCCGGCGATTTGGTTCCCTCCACCAGGTGCTGGAAGCCCCGGTGGAGGAGCTTAAGCAGGTGGAGGGCATCGGCGAGCATGCCGCCTCTTTGCTCTCCATGCTTTTGCCCTTGATGCGGGGATACCTAAAGAGCAAGGCGGGCGAAAAAGCGGTGCTTAGCGCGCCTGATGCCTGTAAGGCGTATGCTCGGGGCTTACTGCTGGGGGAAGGCATAGAACATTTTGACGTTATCGCCCTGGACAGCAAAGACCAGGTGATTGGCATGGAGCGTGCCGCCTCCGGCGACGAAGGGGAAGCCGCGGTGTCTGTACGCAAGGTGATTGCCCTGCTGCTGCGGCAAGGCGCCGCCCAGGCGGTGCTGGCCCACAACCATCCTGACGGCAGCCTGCAACCCTCCCAGGCCGACAGGGAATTGACCAGCCAGATGCAACAAGTGATGGCGTCGGTCGGCATTTTATTGAAGGACCATATCATTATTGCCGGTACCGGGGCGTACAGCTTTTGGGAGAACGGCTTACTTTAAACAGGAGGACACATGGCCAGAAGGAAAAAGAAGAGGAGCATCTTCATGCTGCTGATCAAACTCGCGATTACGGGTGCGGCGTTATTCACGCTGGCGTTTTTTGTGCTGTTTGGGTTTCTTTTGTGGCAGGAGCACTCTGTGCCCGCCCTGGCGGAATCGTCCAGCCCCATTATTGTGCTGGGCGCGCAGGTTAACCCTGATGGAACTCCCAGCGTACAATTGACCTGGCGTCTGGAAAAAGCCCTAGCGGAATATCAGCGGCATCCCCGTACCATTGTGGTGTGCGGCGCCCAGGGGGCAAATGAGCCCGCCACCGAGGCCAGCGTCATGCAGGCCTGGCTGCTGGGGAGGGGCGTTCCCCCGGAAGATGTTTTGGCTGATGAAAATAGCTTCAACACCCGCCAGAACATTGCCGGCGCCATTGCGCTGTTGCCCGAAGGTACCAAGGAAGTAACCATCGTGACTAGCGATTATCATCTGCCCCGCGCTATGCAGTTGGCCCGGGACATGGGGCTTGAGCCTTCCGGTATCGGCAGCCCCATTAAGCAGGAATACTGGATTAAAAACCACGCCCGGGAGACGCTAGCCTGGGGGAAATACTACCTTAACAAAATTATCCCCATTGATGGCGACTGAGCATTTGACGTCTTGACATTCTAACTTCGCGCATGCTATAAAAAGACGTTGCCTAACAGGCGAAATTAATAAAAGGAAGTGAAACATGGATGGACCCGGAACCCCGACCGGACAGTTCCCAGAATAAAACATATTAACCGGCCCGGGACCGCTTCTTGCGCCCGGCTAAGCCGGGGAAAGAAGGAAGGTTTACATGATTGACTTTTACCTTTCAGATAACGAGCATCTGCAAAAAATGGAAATGCCTGCCGCAGGCTGCTGGATTAATATGGTGGCGCCCGATGACAGCGAAATCCAGAAAATAGCCAAGCGGTATAATATTGATAGCGATATCATCAAGGCGGCGCTGGACTTGGACGAGCGTTCCCGCCTTGAGCTTGATGACGACCATACCATGATTCTGGTCAACATACCCGCCATCGAGGATGACAGGGAGCGGGAACTGTACACCACCATTCCTCTGTCCATTATTTTGGTGGATGATGCCGTCATTACCGTGTGCAGTGAAGCGACCCCTATTCTGAAGCCTTTCCGCGAGGGCATGATGCGGTCTTTCCGCACCCAGATGCGCTCCCGCTTTATTTTGCAGATACTCTTCCGCATGGCGGCTTTGTTCCTTGCCTACCTGCACGTTATCGATAAAAAGAGCGACCTGGTGGAGGCGGAGCTGCAAAAATCCACCAAAAACAAGGAATTAATCGAGCTTCTGCGCCTGGAAAAATCCTTGCTGTACTTTACTACCGCCCTGCGTTCCAACGAGTCGGTGATGAAAAAACTGTTCCGCACCGAGATTATCCGCAAGTATCCCGACGACGCGGAATTAATGGAAGATGTCATCGTTGAAACCGAGCAGGCTATTGAAATGGCCAATATCTACAGCGGCATCCTGTCGGGTTTGATGGATGCCTATGCCTCGGTTATTTCCAACAACCTCAACATTGTCATGAAAACCCTGGCGGTTTTGACGCTGGTGCTCAGCATACCCACCATTATTTTCAGTGCCTACGGCATGAACGTTCATTCCGCCGGCATGCCTTTTGCCAACCATCCCATGGGGTTTTGGATCATTGTCGGCTTAACGGCGGTTATCAGCACAGTGCTGGCGCTGGTATTCAAGAAGCTAAACCTGTTTAAGTAGTCTATACCCGGTGAAAGCCGGTTTTGGAGCGTTTGATGGACAATCTTTCTCCGGAGAGGATTCAAAAGATCAAAAGAAACAAGCAGCGCCTTGCCATCGTGCTGTATGTGCTGCTGCTTGCATCTATTGTGTTTGCTCTGATTCGTTATGTACAGACGCCCTCTGACGCCATTACCCAGGAGCCGGGCAGCCGCACGAAAAACGACTATGGGCTGATGATAGTGCAGTGCCTGCTGGGTATTCTGGTGATTTATCTGCCCACATTCCTTGAAAAGAAACTAAAGATTGATATTCCCGATTTGCTGGAATATATGTATCTGGTGTTTCTGTTTTGTGCCATCTACCTGGGCGAGGTGCGCAACTTCTATTTCCGCATCCCTTTCTGGGATACCATTCTCCACGCCATGAGCGGCGGCATGCTGGCCGTTATTGGTTTTTATATTGTGCTGATACTGAACAATTGGGACAGGATGGATTTACACCTGAGCCCTTTTTTCGTGGCCTTTTTTGCCTTTTGCTTCGCTGTTACCAGTGGCGTTGTCTGGGAAATTTACGAGTTTGCCGTGGATAGATTGCTGGGTATGAACATGCAAAAATACCTCACCGATACGGGTGAGGCATTGATAGGCGCCGCCGCCCTTCAGGACACCATGGAAGATTTGATTGTCGACTTGCTCAGCGCCCTGGTGGTATCAACCTTGGGGTATTTTGCGCTGGTTCGTAAGAAGAAAACTTCTTCGTCTTCGGCCGGTTAAATTTCCTGTTCCAATATCATTTCATGGCAGAGGCTGCGGGTGATGAGCTTCATGCGCCGCTCCCTGTCGCCCAATATCCACATCAGCTTGGTAACGGCGGCTTCGGTGGTCATATCGTGGGCGCCGTGGATGTTGCGCCCGTCGGGCACATCGTGGCCCACTTCATAAATAGAAAAGTCGGCCTTTTCATAGACGCACTGGGTGGTTACCAGCGTGATGATGCCCTGGGCGGACAGCGCTTTCAGGCTGTCCACTAAGTTGCGGCGGATGTAGTGCAGGCCCCCCAGCCCAAAGGCTTCCAGCACCAGCCCCTGGTAGCCCGCCTGCTGCATCACCTGTCTGCTTAAGTGCAGGCCGTCGGCGTCAAAGTACCCCACCGGCGGCGCATTGATGGAATCAAAGGCGTCGTAACTTAACGTACGCATCTTCACCGCCCGGGTGCCGTAGATGACTTTGTGGTGGAAGGAAATATAGACCCCCGGCGCCGCGTGGGCGGCAACGGAGAAGGCCTCCTCCAAGTTAATGGGTGCGTCGGAAAAGGGGTATTGCAGCGGCAGCTGGGAGCCTGTCAGCACGACGGGTTTGTTCAGCCCCTGCAGCATAAAGCTGAGGGCGGAAGCGGTATAGGCCATGGTGTCGGTGCCATGGGTGATGACGACGCCGTCCGCTTCCTGCGCCGCTTCCCGCGCCGCCTTGGCAAGCAGCTGCCATTCCTCAGGCTGTATGTTGCTGGAATCCAGGGTAAATACATCTTTTGCCGTAATATCGGCGTATTCAGAAAGCCTGGGCGACAGCCGCAGGATTTCTTCGCCGCGCAGGGCGGGAATCAGCCCATGGGCGGAACGCAGGCTGGCGATGGTGCCCCCCGTTGCCAGAAGGGTAATCTTGGGTCGCATGAATTTCTCCTGTTATTTTCTTTCATTATACTGGTTTCTGACTTTTTGTATTTTCAATATAGCATAGCCTGAGGCTTCCTGCAATCGCTTTCTGCGTGTTTTGAAGGCGGTTTCGGCAGTTGTTCTGTTCAGGGTTTTATGCTAAGATAACAATGAGCCCCGCTTGTAAGGAGGAGAAAACATGCGTAAGCGTTTTGTTCTGCTACTATCGTTGCTACTGGTGCTGCCTGTGTATTCCCTGGCCCAGCAAAGCAACGCTTTTACATTTTCTGACCTGTATGCCACGCTGACACTGCCCGAAGGCGTGTACGATACCATCCTCACCCCGGAGAATCTGGAAGCGAACAGCGATTTTCTGCAATTCAAAGGCACCACGGTGGAGGAAACAAAAGCCCGTTTCCAACAGGACGGCGTACTGCTGAGGGGCTACGACAGCAAAAGCGGCCGCGTGCTGACCCTTTCGGCGCAGAAGGATATTGAGGCCGAGCAGTATTTCAACATCAATGAGCATACGCCGGAAACCCGCGCCTCTTACCGCCGTATGCACGCAGTTAGCGACAAATATAAAATCCTGGGCTATACCTACAACAGCATCGAATGGAAAAACTTCCGCAATGTTGGCCGTTGGCTGATGCTGAAATACGATTTCCGCGAAAACGGCGAAGTGACCGGAAGGGGCTATCAGCGCCGCACGGTACACAATGGCTATACCATTACCCTGGACATGTTTGTTCCAGGGGGCAAGCAGCTAAAGGGTGGCGATAATACGGCGCTCAACAAGGTGTTTGACGGTTTTGCCTTTACCCAGAGCCTGCCGCTGCCGGAGCTGCCTGTTCTGTTCAACGAAAAGGTGACGGCACCCATGGAAACATCGGAGCCCACCTTTACCATGACAGGGAAAACCTTGGGCAATGCCCGCTTGGTGGCGGTGGTGGGCTCCTATGCTACAGCCCAAACCCAGGTAGTGGAAACAACCGCCAAAAAGAACGGTGATTATTCGCTGACCATCACCCTGCCGGCGGAAGACTTATACTTTTTAACCCTTACCGTGCAGGCGGAAGGTGCCCTGCCGCTGGAAAAACAGTACGCCATCACCTACCGCAAAGGGCTGATGAGCGTATCCATGTCCAGCGTGCCCCCTGAGGAACTGACCGACGACAGCTACCGCATCGCGGGCATCGCCGAAAAGGGCGCCCAGGTGCAGCTGCATGTCAACAACATCAGCACCACCAAGAAGGTAGGCGCAAACGGTACTTTTACCTTTAATGCCGATACATCCAAGGAAGGGGATTACGAGTTTAGGCTGGTGTTCTCCAAGAAGGGCTATGAAAACCGTATTTTTACCTACAAGGGAACACGCACCCTGACGGAGGATGAGCGCTTAAGCCGCATCAAGGACGCGGCAGCCAGCCCCGAGTACGCCAAGTTGAAGAAGAACATTGACCGCTATGACGGCGATATGCTGACCTATGAGGGAACGCTGATTTCCTCCGAAGAAAAGGCGGGGGAGTGGGTGATGACCCTGGCGCTGAAGCAAACCGGCGATACCTATGGCAACTATCTGATTTTGTCATCTGAAAACGATCCGGGCTACGCACTCAACACAACAGTCAGAGTTTACGGGGTGCTGGTAGGCACCAATACCCTGATGAATGAAGAAAAACAGGAGATGGAAGTTCCCAAGCTTCAGGTGAAGCTGCTGGAAGGACCGGGCCTGTAAGTTAATTTAGGTTGATAAGAGAAAGGATGGGCGAAGAGCTTGAACCGCATTGTCACAGACTGGAATGATATAACCAATGTACCCTTTGGACCGCTGGGCATTATTGCAATGCCCGGCTGTGAAGAGATTGGCAAAAAGATCAACAACTGGCTCATGCAGTGGCGGGATTTGGACAACAGCGAGTTTTTCGACTCGGAGTACATCACTGTGCCCGGCGGAGACCGGGACGATTTCCTCATCAAGGCCTACTGCCC
>CAZCBC010000069.1:11710-12700 GCA_964496775.1 uncultured Oscillospiraceae bacterium | reverse complement strand
CGGATAAAAAGCAAAGAACCCTGTCTCGCTTTCGCTTAACAAGGGTTCTTTGACAATCTGAGCCCCGGAATAAATCCGGGGCAGGGAATACGGCTAAATATTATCTAATTATTCCGGTACGCTACCGGATAATTAGCAATTGTTTACCGTTACAGATTTACCTCTTCCAAGGTTCCAAGCAATCAGAACACATGGAAGTGCACAAACACCTGGGCCATCAGGCTGGCCACCAGGGACACCACGGTAATCTGGGTGTTGATGGAGGGGCCGGCGGTGTCCTTGAAGGGGTCGCCCACGGTGTCGCCGATGACGGCGGCCTTGTGGGCTTCGGAACCCTTGCCGCCCTCGTTGCCCGCTTCGATATATTTTTTGCTGTTATCCCAGATGCCGCCGGCGTTGGACATAAACAGCGCCAGCAGCAGGCCGGTGGCGATGTTGCCCAGCAGGAAGCCGCCCACGGCTTCCACGCCGCCGATAAAGCCCACCAGCAGCGTGGCCACAATGGCAACCATGCCCGCGGGAATCAGCTCTTTCAGGGCGCCGGTGGTGGCGATGTCGATGCACTTGTTGTATTCGGGTTCCACGCCGGGTTCGCCTTCGGCCAGGCCCTTGATTTCCCTGAATTGGCGGTGGATTTCAGCAATCATGCGCTGAGCGTTTTTGTCTACGCCCAGAATCAGCATGGCGCTGAACACCGCGGGGATGGCGGCGCCCACCAGGATGCCGAAGAACACGGTGGGGTTCATGATGTCAAAGCCGGTCAGCAGCTGCAATGTGGCATCGCCCAGGGCGACGATAGCGGCGTTGACTTCCTCCATGAAAGCGCCCAGCAGGGAAATAACGGTGAGGCCCGCCGCGCCAACGGCAAAGCCCTTGGTGACGGCCTTCACGGTGTTGCCGGCAGAGTCCAATTCATCCGCCACGCGGATGGTTTCTTCGCCCAGGCCGCCCATTTCCGCCAGGCCGCGGGCGTTGTCCACGATGGGGCCG
>CAZCBC010000069.1:11195-11700 GCA_964496775.1 uncultured Oscillospiraceae bacterium | reverse complement strand
ATGCCGCCCAGGCGATGGGCGATCAGGGCAGAGAGGGCGATACCGATCATGGAGGGCAGGGCGCTGATAAAGCCGTAGGACACGCCGGAGAGGATGGTGAAGGCAGGGCCAGTGGCAGAAGCTTTAGCCACCTTGCGTACAATGGGCATGTTATCATCGGTAAAGTAGTTGGTGGCAAGGCCGATGATGACGCCCACGATGAGACCGACAGCGGAAGCGGCCCAGTATTTCCACTCAAAACCGAAAATCAGGTTGGCCAGCGCCGTCAGCACCATGAAGATGCCGGTGGCGGTATAGGTGGACAGGTTGAGGGCCTTGGTGGGGGTGCCGCCGGGGCCGATTTTGCACAGGTAGATGCCCACGATGGAGGCCAGCAGGCCCAGCGCCGCATAGCAGAACACCATGGCGGGGTTTTTGCCGCCCATGGCGGTGGCCATCACCAGCGCCGCAGCCATGGTGGCCACGGTGCTGTCGAACAAATCCGCGCCCATGCCAGCCACGTCGC
>CAZCBC010000069.1:3682-11167 GCA_964496775.1 uncultured Oscillospiraceae bacterium | reverse complement strand
GAAGATGCCGCCGCCCGCCTTGGCAAACAGCGCCAGGGAACTGGCGCCAAAGGAGAAGGCCAGCAGCTTGGAAGCGTCGCCGGTGAAAATCATAACGCCCATCACGCCCAGCAGGCAGATGGCTACCACCACCAGGCCCATGACGGCGCCGCCGCGGAACCCAATCAGGAAGGCGGGTTTAATGTCTTCCTGGGCGGCCTCGGCGCAGCGGGCATTGGCCAGCGCGGCCACGAAGATGCCGATTTTGCCGGCAATGGCGCTGAACACCGTGCCGGCGATGTAGCTGACGGCCATCAGGATATTATCCTGCGTGTTGGCCCCTTCCAGCCAGACGGGATGGGGCAGGAAAAGGAAAATCAGCACTGCCATAATGCCGGCGAAGATTGCCAGCAGCAGATACTCCTTGCGCATAAAGGCGTCGGCGCCGCTGCGGATAAGCCCGGCGATGCGCGCGATTTCCTTGTTTTCGTTTTTCTGTTCCTTGACCCACTTAATCAGGTACGCGGCAAACACGAATGCCAGCGCCACGACCAGGAAACTGAGTACGTACACAAGCGTCAGATGTTCCATGAGGTTGCCTCCTTATTATGACAATATCACATATAGTATACGCCCAAAACAGCGGTGAGGCAATCCATATCCCCATAAAAACATAGGATAAACTATGAATATATTCCGAAATTTGAGGATTCATATCGCCCGCCGTACCCTGAAACGCGCCCAGATTTCCAGTATTGGACGGATGGTTTTGCCTTCAAGGGTTAAGGCGGTGAACAGCAGGAGCGTGATGTCTGCGCTTCTAATTTAATTTTCCGGCGCAAAGGGATTATTCCAACTCCTGCCAAAGCGCCGCCTGCGTTCTTTGGTAGAAGCCGTCATACGCTGCCTCCATGCCCTGGGCGGCCACATCAAAGGTTTCGTCAAACAGTGCCTCCGCTTCGCCATCAGCGCCGGGCGCATACACCCGGGCTTGCAGCACCTGGTTGAACACCCGGGTGGTGTAGCCTTCGGGCTGGTAGCTGATTTCCTGCTTTTCTTCGCAGACCGCCCGGCGCAGGGGAATGAGGCGCGTGCCCTGCCACTGAAAGAGAATGTCCTCATACAGCGCTCCGGCATGGCCGTTGTTCAGATGGGAGCCTACCAGTTTTTGCTGGGGATAGAAGGCCACATTGTACAAGCCTTCGTCCATGCCGTCCTCCGCGGGGACGTATTGCCCATCCTGCCAGAGAAACAAACGGTACAGGGCATTGGTCGCGCCGAAATGCACCAGAACAACCAAATCCTCCTGCCCGTCAAAATTGACATCAAAAGACCACGTCGCAGGATGCGCCGTCATGGAAACAACATGCAGCGTCTGGTTATTAGGGGCGGTCAGGCGCACGACCCTGGGGCCGTACCAGTCCTCCTGATAGGGGCTGTCCAGCACCTCCACGGGCAAAGTGAGAGGATCGCCCGCAGGGTATTCCGCCTGGGGAGCGGCAAAGGCCATCAGGGGAAACAGAATGAGAAATAAAATGGGCAAAAACTTTTTCATGGGGTTCTCCTTTGCGTTATCCTATTTACGATAGTGGCAGGTTAACCATGGCCATCCAAGGTTAGCACCTCAATTTGCACCTGCATGTCCGGCAAGGCGTCAAAGGACAGCGCCGAAATCTGATCGGGTACTTCGCGTGTTTAGGTACGCCCCCGGCGAGACATTGTTCTCTGACGCAGCGGCTGTGCTGAACACCTTTAGAAGGGCAAGCAGCATGAGGGCTGTTTTGATTGTCTTTTTCCGGTGCATAAGGAAGGCTCCTTTCAAAAAAATTGACCGTTTTGTCTGGATTTTTCTTTAGCGATTCACTTCATACAACGTATCTTTACAGCGTTTTCATGCTTATTGCTTTTCTACTGCGTTAACTATTGCATGCACCAAGACTTGTCGCAAAACGCAGGGGATATTTTCAGTGTCCCGGCCCGGCGGTGCGGGCAAAAGAGCAACAATTCCATTACGCAAGCATTCTTGCCACGCAATCAATCGTTCAGCACCGTCGGGCCGATGTCGCTGAAAGTGTCTCCGGGGGCAAACAGTACCTGTTGTCTATTGATGCAGACCAGCCAATCGCCACTTGGGTTCTGACCAATCAGCCACACGTCATTGTAGTAATCCTCCAGAGGGATGCTTATGTCCGGCATATAGCGCTTCAGGTGCTGCGCTTCGTTTTCCTGCCGTGCATAGGAGGGAAAACCGCATACAATTTCTTCTGTTTCCTTGCCAAAGGCGAGGTCGTTCTTATTAAACCAGCCCGATAGACCCAATTCGTCACTGCCAAGTTGCAGGCAGGTCCACCCGTCCCGGGTTTCTTTTACCTGTCCCGCCGCTCTTGCGTAGCAGGTGGCAATGATATTGCCCTCCGGCGCGTCATAGAGCAGGGCCTGATTTGTTTTGGTGCAGGCCCACCCTTCCACATCCAACAACGCTACCCCTTGCGCAAGGTCTTGGGGGAGTTTGCGCCACTCAACCTCTTCCAGGTTTGTCTTGAAAAGGGGATACCCGTAATGAAAATTGTTATTGTTCTGCGTTTCACTTCCCCAGGTGATATCCTCAAGGCCGTTCCCGTGTATGTTGACAACTTCCATGCCTGTGTTGAAACCAGCCATTTTCCAGATGCCGTCCACGTCCTGATGAATGTAGAGCTGCAGCTCTTCGACAAATAATTCCAGCGCATCATTAAATGAATGGGTAAAGTTAAGCCCCATCTGTACTTTCTGAGGGATGGAAGCCGACATCTCCACGTACTTTGTGCCATCCCAGCGGGCAATGCGCAGGCTAAGCAAATCCCCGTCCTGCCTGGCGATGCCCACCAGGAAATCCGGATAAGCGATGAGGGATTGCCATGCCATGCCTTCTTCCAGTATGAAGGCTGCGCAGAATGGCATCACAGCCTCCGAAAAAGCAAAGCCCGCGCCATAGGCGGCAACTTCTTCCGGCGGCATAGTCGCAATCAGTTGGGAGGCTTCCCTGGTGATGGGCACGCTGACCCATTTGGTTTCTTCCCATGGAATTGTGTCTCCCTTTTTAAGCGGGTTAAGGATGGCATGCAGCCTCATGATTTCCACATGTTCTTCGGACAGGCGAAACAATCCAACCTCACTGTGCTGGGCACTTTCATCTTGCCACACACCGCTGCCATATCGTTCTGTCCGCCAGATTTTCCAGTCCGGATATTCCTGCATGACAGCAGCCCGCACATCCTCATCCGAAAGGGTTTCCGCCATGACAGGGCAGGATAATAATACGGACAAAAGTAAGAAGATAACGAATATTCTTTTCATGGTAAACCTCCAATTTTTGTAAGGGTGCCAGTCGTTATTAGATGTTTTCTATCATAAAGTCCATCTGTTTTGCCGCAACCAGCTCACAAAACAAGACCTGCCATCTTCCTTCATACTATTCGTTAAAGAAAAGAATTGGGATGAATTAGGGCTATGAATAGAAGCGATTATATTGTAGTAGAAATCTTTTCAGGACACGCTGTTATTCTTCTGTTGTCAGCGTCTTTTCCAGGCATACCAAGTCTATTTTACCTGTGCTCTGAAAATCGGCGGGCACGATGCCCGCTTCCCGGTAGCCAAGGCGCTGGTACAGCCTGCGGGCGCGGGTGTTGCGGGCGTTGGTGTCCATGCGCAGGTAGGGGCAGTTGTTTTTCAGGGCATAATCTTCGTAGAAGGCAACAAACTCCCGGGCGATGCCCTGGCCGGTGGCATGGGGCGACACCACCAGGGTGTGCAGCACCATTACCTGCCCGGGCGGCGCGTCCTGCTGCCAGGGCGCAAGGGCATACTCCTCCTCCTGCACATGGTCTATTTTGGCGGAGGCCAGTATCTGGCCGTCCTTTTCGTATACAAACAGGCTGCCTTTTTGAAGGGCGGCCTGTGCCGTTTCCTTGGTGGGATAGATGCCTTTTTTCCAGCCGGTGGTGGTTAGCCCCTGCTCTTCAAGGGCGTGGATGCTGTCATAGATGGCGGCGATATGGGGAATATCCTGTGCGGTTGCCTGCCGAATCATATTGGTTCCTCCTCAAGTTTGATTTCCTCTTCCTCGGTAACTAAAAAGGCTTGCTGGGTTTTAAGGGCGTACAGCCAGGCCTCGTGTACCGGCTTATCTGTCAGGGTGCGCAGGGCGCGCATGTACCAGCGCATCTGGTCGCGGTAGCGGGGCAGAATGCTGGCGGTGTCCCAGTCGGTCTTATAGTCCAGCAGTACCCAGCCCTTTTCCTCCAGGAAGCAGCAGTCCAGCACGCCTTGCAGCAGCACGCCGTCCTCAGCCTTTAAAGTAAAGGCCCACTCCCTGACTGTTTTAGGGGAAGTTAGCATCCTCTGGCCCAGGGGGCTTTCATAGAAGCGCGCCAGCATGTCCACATCCAGGCTGTCCCGCTCGTTTTGCAGCAGCAATCCCTTTTGCCGCAGGATGTCCGCCTGGGTATGCAGGCACTGCCGCAGGGCATCTCCCTGTAGGCTTTTAAGGGGTTCCAGGGGCAGGGCGCTTAGCGCTTTATGGGCAATGGTGCCCCTGTCGGTGGCGGATAGCTGCTGCTTGTCGCCCAGCTGGGGCCGGGGCATGGGCGGCAGCTCCCGCTTCAATTCCCGGCGCTTGACTTCGGGGGTTTCCTCCTCTTCCTGTTGCCGGGCCTGCTGTTTAAGCAGCGCCGTGACGGAGGTTTTCAGCACCGCGCCCTTTTCCGACAGGGGCTGCATCATGTTAAGCACATGGTTTTCCGGCTGCATGGATTCCGGGGCGCGGAAAGCCCCCTCCCTTAAACCATAGGGCGCGGAAAGACTGTCCGCCGCGTGCCAGTAAATCTGCCACAGCGCGCCGCGGTGGCCGGTGTAGGCGGTATCCGCACCGCTTTTCAGCCCCTCCCACAGGCTGTTGCCCACCCAATCCATCATGCTGCCCGCTGTACCTGCGGCATAATCGCCCGAGGGAATCTGCCAGACAGCGCGGGAGGATTTCATGCTGCGGGGCGTGGCCAGCAGGATCAATCGTTCTTTGGCGCGGGTCATGGCCACATACAGAAGGCGCGCCTCCTCGCTGCGGGTTTCCTTTTTCTGCTTTTCCTTCATTGCCCGCTGGGCGTAGGTGCGGCTGAGCACCCGCTTGCGGGTATCCACATAGGGCAGGGCAAAGCCCGCCTCGTTGTCTAAAATAATCTGTTCCCCCTTGCTGTCAAAGCGGAAGGTCTTGCCCAGGCCCGCCAAGAACACCACGGGGAATTCCAGCCCCTTGGATTTGTGGATGGTCATGATGCGCACGGCGTTGTCGTTTTCGCCCAGCACCATGGCGCTGTCCCGGGATGCTGTGCGCGCGCTGTCCACATGCGCAAGGAAGCTGTCCAGCGTCCAGGGGGCGGGGCTGCCCTTGGCCTTTTCGCACAACAGGCGCAGGTTGGCGCGCCGCTGCTCGCCCCCCACCAGCGCTCCAGCGCGGGCGTACAAGCCGGTATCCTCTACTAAGAAGCGCATAAACAAATCAAAGGGCATGTGCCGGGCCAGAAAACGCCAATGGTCAATTCTCCGGCGGATAGGCTCCACCAGGGGGTCTTCCTTCAACAGGTCAAAGGCCTGATGGAAGGGGATGCGCCTGTCCTCGCCCAGGCGGCGGATATACCCCAGGCCCAAGGGCCCTAAGTTAAAGCAGGGGCAGGACAGGGCGGACATCAACCGCACATCGTCGCGGGGATTATCCAGTACCTTCAGGATATTTAATATGTCGTTAATTTCCGGCATGTCGTAATGTTGCTGGTCGGCGTCATTGTACACGGGAATGCCCGCGTCCTTGAGTACCGTGGCCATGATGTCGGCATGCAGGGCAGCAGAGCGCAGCAGAATAACCATGTCCTTATATTGAAGGGTGCCCTTCTCCCAGGCGGTGCCCGCCAGGGCGTGGATGCGCCGGGCGATGATGGCCGCCTCGTACTGGGCGGGGCGGGTCAGCTCTTCCCCCTCGGCGGGCAGGCTGTCTTCCGCCATTTCCTCTTCCGTGTCAGGGGCTTCTTGCTGGGGTTCTCCTGCCTTGTCGATCAGGTGCACTTCCACCGCCGGGCCAAAATCGCCCTCGCGGCCGGGGTTCAGCTGGGCCTTTTCGTCGTACGCTATTTCCGTTACCCTTTCGCGCATGGTGTTGTCGAACACCTCGTTGACCGCCTGCAAAATGTTAGGGCGGGAGCGGAAGTTTTCGCTCAGCAGGATGATGCGCTCCTTTGCCCTTTCCTCCTCTGTAAAGCGCTGATACTTGCTTAAAAACAGCGTGGGGTCGGCCAGGCGGAAGCGGTAGATGCTCTGCTTGACGTCCCCCACCATGAATAAATCATTGTCCCGGTGGACGCTGGCGATGATGGCTTCCTGGGTGCGGGAGATGTCCTGATACTCGTCCACAAAGAGATAGTCAAACTGCCCCGCCACGTCCCGCGCCACATCCTCGTTTTTGAGGGCGCGCAGCGTCTGGTGTTCCAAATCGTTGTAGTCCCACAGGGCGCGCTCCGCCTTGAAGGCCTGGTAGCGCTGGTGCACATCCCTGACCAGGGCCGCCAGGCCCCGCTGGGCGGGCAGCGCCTTTTCCATGCTTTTCGCCCAGTCGCTGAGCATCGTCTCGTTGGCAGGAATCATCTTGGCCGCCTCGGCGATGCAATCCTTGAGGACCTTGCGCATATCCTGAAACTCCGTTTTTTTGTCGGGGTTTTCCTCCAGGGGCGCCTTCTTGCGGCTTAAGGGCGAGGGGCGGAAGGCGTGGGCGCCGGGCAGAAAATCCCCCGTTTCCAGGGCTTGCATCAGTTCCAGAATGGCGGCCTTGTCCTGGATGTTGTTGTCCAGGTAGCGGCCGGGGCCGTCGGGGGCCAGCGCCAGGGTTTCGCAGGCGTGGGCATACTGCATGGCGCCTTCCAGCTGCAGCATGGCGGCGTCCTTCATCACCCGGTAGATGGGATGGGCGCGCAGACCTTCGGCGTCGGGGGGCAGCAGCATGCTGTCCAGCCAACCCCAGGGGTCTGCCTGGGACATTAAAAAAGTGTGCAGCGCTCGCGCCATGGCGGCGATGTTTTCCTCGGGAAACTGTTCAATCAGCGCCGCCGCGTCCTCGTCGGGGTCTACATAGTAGGCATCCAGTGCCTCGTCCAGCGCCCGCTCCCACAGGGCGCGGGTCAGGCTGTCGTCGCCCACCCGGGACAGGGGGTCGGTGCCCGCCTCCTGAAAATGCCTTCTAAGCACCGATGCGCAGAAGGTGTGCAGCGTGCTGATTTGTGCCTGGCCCAAGCGCTCATACTCCCGCCGCAGGTGGGCGTTGCCCTCCATATCCTTTTCCAGGGCAGCGGTCAGGCGCTCGCGCATTTCCCCGGCGGCGGCGCGGGTGAAGGTGACAATCAGCATGCGCTCCAGGGTGGCGCCCCGGCGCAGCAGCGTCATGACGCGCTCAATCATCACGGTAGTTTTGCCGGAGCCTGCCGCCGC
>CAZCBC010000069.1:0-3672 GCA_964496775.1 uncultured Oscillospiraceae bacterium | reverse complement strand
AGGATGTCCCGGTTGTCCGCGGTGATGGCTGCCTGCTGCGCAGGGGTCCACTTGGTCATGTTGTTCTCCTTTTCGTCCAATGTTTCACGTGAAACATTT
Organism: uncultured Oscillospiraceae bacterium; assembly: GCA_964496775.1. Classification (GTDB taxonomy): domain Bacteria; phylum Bacillota; class Clostridia; order Christensenellales; family Aristaeellaceae; genus DTU024. The sequence continues at coordinate 3,573 of CAZCBC010000069.1, read as the reverse complement.
ACCGCGCCAACAGCCGGAAGACCATCATCAGTACCCCCAGCAGGAAAAGAACGGTGAGTACAATATGGTCGTTACGCTTCAAAAATTCCGGCAGAAAGATATCAAAGCCCTTCTCGTGGTTGCTGGTCAGGTTTTTTGCCAGGCCGTGCAGCGGGTAGCGCCACCCGTTCAGGTGGAGAACCACGCCCTGGGCTCCCGCCAGCACCGCCGCACCCACCGCTCGGAAGTCCACGCTGTTTGCAGCCCCGGCGTACAGGATGTAGAGAATCAGCGCGGCAAAAAACAGCCACCACAGGGTGTGGACAATTTTGACATAGGTTAGCACCTTGCTCTTGGGAAGCTTCATTTTTTACTCCTCAACCAAAGGGGGCTCCCGGCGCAGCGGGACGCCCTCCATATTAATCAGGCACCTTGGAAGGAAACGCAGATGTATCAAAGCGCAGCAAATCTGCCTTGGTTCCGTCTGGGTACACCATGCCGTCAATGCTTTGGTGCAGTTCATATCGGGTGCCCACCGCCTGGGCCACCGCCCGCCGCCAGAAGGCCGCCCCGGCAGCGTTGCCGGGATGCCACTTCACCTGCCAGGGGCCGCGGAAGGTTGCAAACAACTGTTGCATCACATGGCGCGCCCGGCCACCGCCCCGGAACTCGGGCAGCAGGTAAAAGTCTGCGACGGAGAAGGCGTCCTGCCCCTTTAGATAGGAATGCCGCTGCACCAGCACAAAGCCCGCCGTGTCATTTCCCGACAGCAGCAGGTATGGCCAGCGGTCCTCCCGGTTCAGCCAGGCTTCTATGCCCTCTACATCAGGCGCCACCAGGGCGCCGCTTTCCTGCCGGTATCGGGCCAGCAGTTGGCGCAGAATCTCGGCTTCGGAGATATCCGCTTTTTTCAATCGCAGGGAAAATGTTTCACGTGAAACATCGGGGAGCTCGCGCATGGTCTTCCTCCCTTCCTTTGTATGCGTATGCGGATATTATATCAGCGCGGAAAGGCTTGTTCAAGGCGGCGGCATTGTCCCCGTACGCCGCAGAAAAGGACATGGAAGCCAAAGAAGACGGCAAAAACAGAGAACGGGCCCACAGCGGAGGGGCGCCAGGTTATCCACAATCAGGCGTGGAATACCCTGTTGACGGGCGTAGTCTTAACAGAGTTGTCCACATCATGCACAGGTTATCCACACAAACGCCTGTTCTGTGGAGTGTTTTCCCGGAAATGGATTTCGTCAGGCAGCGTCGCGGGGAATATGGGAAACTTCTTTTGTCAAGGGGAACAAAAAAGAAATTCCGCGGGGCAAAAGCGGCGTTCTCCGGATTTTTTTCCACAGAGCGATGCGCTTGCACCGCCGTCATCCACAGAAAGGAGCACCATGCCAGGCATCCTCCATGTACCGGGCAAACATTTCAACAAGGCCTATATTCCCTGCGCCGGGGCTGTCCAGCGCTACCAGCTGCTGTACGGCGGCGCGGGCAGCGGCAAGAGCGCCTTTGTCGCCAGCCGCGTGGTCGTGGACACCCTTATTGGCCGCAGCACCTTAGTGGTGCGGCAGGTGGCCGACCGCATCCGCAGCAGCTGCTACAACGAAATCATCAAGGCCATCCGGCGTATGGAATTAAGCCACCTGTTCCTTCCGCGCCTGGACAGCATTACCTGCACCTATTCCGGCGCGCAGATTCTATTCAGCGGCCTGGACGATGCCGAAAAGGTAAAGTCTGTCACCTCCGCAAACGGCGTGCTCACCGACATCTGGATGGAGGAAGCCACCGAAATCTCTTGGGAATCCTTCCGCCAGCTGGACAAGCGCCTGCGGGGCGAAAGCCGCTTTATCAAGCGCATCACCATGACGTTCAACCCCTGCAACCGGCTGCACTGGCTGTACCGCCGCTATTTTGAGGGCCAGAATATCCCCAAGCCCCTGCACATGAAGAGGGATGTATTGTATCTGCACACCACCCACCGGGACAACCGCTTTCTAACGGAGGACGACCGCCAGGCGCTGGAAAAAGAAACCGATGCCTATCAATACGCCGTGTACACCCGGGGCGAGTGGGGCAAAACGGGAGATCAGGTGCTGACTAACTGGCGGGCGGAGGATGTGTCCCATCTCTCTTTTCCCCCCGGGCCGCCTGCGCTTTGGGCTGGACTTTGGCTTTACCCTGGACCCCAGCGCTGCCCTTAAAATCTGCTATTTCGCCAAAGAAAAAACCATCTATGTGCTGGACGAACTATTGCTGCACGGCGCCACCAACGATGTGCTGGCAAACCATCTGAAACCCTTTCTGCAAGGGCACCCCGTGCTGTGCGACAGCGCCGAGCCCAAGTCCATCGCGGAGTTGCGCCTGCACGGCATCCCCGCCCGGGGCGCCAAGAAGGGCCGGGACAGCCTGTGGCATTCCATCCAGTGGCTCAGGCAGCATACCCTGATCATTGACAAACGCTGCACCCGCTTCCTTGCAGAAATCGAAGGCTGGGCCTTTCAAAAAAGCTCCTCTGGGGAAAACACGCGCCTGCCCCGCCCCGGCAACGACCACCTGCTGGATGCCCTGCGCTACGCCCTCAACGAGGACATGGCGCCGCGGATGGCGGTGCGGTATACGTAATAAATAATGGCGTATTCGGGGAAGGCGTCTTTTTGAAAAAAGACGCCTTCCCCGAACCCCTTCCAGAAAAACTTTAACAATGTGTACTCTTTATGCTACAATCGCTATACAGATAACGAGATAACAGGAGGTTTCCATGAATCATATTCTTTTAGAGGTTTGCTGCGGGTCGGCGGATGATGTTATTCAGGCGCACTTGGGCGGCGCCGACCGGGTGGAATTGAACAGCAACCTGTTCCACGGCGGGCTGACCCCCACCCTGGGCACGCTGAAAGTGGCCAAGGAGCGCACGCCCCTGCCCATCATCGCCATGGTACGGCCCCGCCAGGGCGGCTTTTGCTACACCGAGGCGGAGTTTGAAACCGCCCTGCACGATGCCCGCGAGATGGTAAACCACGGCGCCGACGGCCTGGTGTTCGGCTTTCTGCACCCCGACGGCACCATTGATGAAAAACGCACCAAACAGTTGGTGGACATCGCCAAGGGCAAGGGCAAAGAAGCGGTATTCCACCGCGCCCTGGATGTAACCCCCGACTGGCAGCGCGCTCTGGACACACTGATTACACTGGGCGTTGACCGGGTGCTGACCAGCGGCCAGCAGCCCGATGTGTTCTTTGCCCTGGACACCATCAGGGACATGGTGCGCTTCGCAGGCGATGCCATACAAATCCTGCCCGGGGCGGGCGTCACGCTGCAAAACGCGGCAAAAATTGCCCAGTACACCGGCGCCACCCAGCTGCACATCGCCCGGCACAAGCCCCAGCGGGACACCTCTACCCAGAACAACCGGGATATCTACTACGGCGGCGCCCTCTACCCGCCGGAGGATGTATACAGCGTTATCGACAGCGACTACATCCGGGGCACAAAAAACAGCCTGGGATGATCCCAGACTGTCAGATTCTTTGCGTTACTTTTTCTTTTTATACTATTCTCAACTTAATTTAGCCTTAATATCCAATCTCGACCTGTGAT
>CAZCBC010000068.1:8413-13095 GCA_964496775.1 uncultured Oscillospiraceae bacterium | reverse complement strand
GATATTATATCAGGATTATTCTCATGATTCAAGCATTAACGTTTTGGGGTGGTATTATTTATCCAACCATTCCGGAACGCGTTTCTTCAGCAGATTAATCAGCGGGACGCCCAGCATGTAGCATACGGCGGCCTCGCCCAGGGCAACGGTGCCCACCGTCAGCCAGAAAGGCAGGTTCAGCACCACTGACAGGGTGGCTCCCACAATCAGCCCGTTAAACAGCACCGGCATAAAAGCGGCCAGCCACCAGTGTTTGCGCAGCGTCCGCGTGGCCAGGGCGGCCAGCAGAGTGGCCAGGCTTCCGAAGATAACATCCTGCCACGGCGCGCCGCCCAGCAGGTTGCCCAATAGACACCCTAAGAACAGCCCCGGTACGCTGGCGGTAGATACCATGGGTAGCAGCGTCAGCGCTTCCGCCACGCGAAACTGCACCGCGCCAAAGCTGATGGGTGCCAGTGCCAGCGTCAGCGCTGCGTACAGCGCCGCGATGATGCCGCTTTGCACCAGGTTCTGTACCGAGAAAGAAAACTCTCCCAGTATCTTTTTGCTTTTAAAGTTCATTTCGCACACCTCCTTGATGAAGGGTACAGGGCGCTCCTTTGAGCGCCCTGTTTAATTTGCTGCAATTGCTTACAGATGCCAGATGGTGTTGTTGTATTCGGTAATGGTGCGGTCGCTGGAGAAGAAGCCCGACTTGGCGGTGTTGATGACAGCCATCCGCAGCCAGGCATCCCTGTCCTGGAAATCCTTATCGATGCGGCGGTGGGCCATGGAGTAGCTGCCAAAGTCCTTCAGTACGAAGAAGTTGTCGGGGCGGCTGCCGCGGATGCCGAACAGCAGGTCGTGGTACAGCGCTTGGATGAGGGCGGGGTTGTCGGGGAACAGCGTGCCGTCGATCATCTGGGTTAAGGCTTTGCGGATTTCCGTGTTGGCCTCATAGATGCTGACCGGGGCATAGGTGCCCTCCTGGTACATGCTGGCCACCGTGTCGGCGCGCATGCCGAAGATGTAGATGTTGTCTTCGCCCACCTGCTCGTAGATTTCCACGTTGGCGCCGTCCATCGTGCCGATGGTCACCGCGCCGTTCATCATAAATTTCATGTTGCCCGTGCCGCTGGCTTCCTTGCCGGCGGTGGAGAGCTGCTCGCTTACGTCGGACGCGGGAATCAGCGCTTCGGCATAGGAAACGTCGTAGTTTTCCAGGAAGATGACGCGCAGCATCTTGGACGCTCTGGGATGCTTTTCAATCAGGCGTTTGACGGCCAGAATGAAGCGGATGATCAGCTTGGCCTTGTAATAGCCGGGGCTGGCCTTGGCGCCGAAGATAAAGGTGCGGGGCACCATGGTGAAGGTGGGGTCGTCCACAATGCGGTTGTACACTACCAGAATGTGCAGGGCGTTGAGCAGCTGGCGCTTATACTCGTGCAGGCGCTTGACCTGTACATCAAACATGGAGCTGGGGTCAACCGACTCGCACTGGCGCTCCATCAGCACGCGGCTGAACACTTCCTTGTTGTGCTGCTTGACGTTGTAGAACTTTTTGCGGAAGGCGGCGTCGTCGGCAAAGGGCAGCAGCTCTTCCAGAAGCTCGGGCTGCTTGATCCATTTATCGCCGATGGCCTCGCAGATTAATTCGGTCAGCCGGGGGTTGCAGCCCATCAGCCACCTGCGGTGGGTGATGCCGTTGGTGATGGCACTGAACTTTTCGGGTGTCAGCTTATAATAATCCCGGAAGGTATCCTTTTTGAGGATGTCGCCGTGCAGCTGGCTGACGCCGTTGACGGAGTAGCTGCCGTACACGCACAGGTTGGCCATGTGCACATGCTCATATGCCAGGATGGACATGCGGGCAATGCGATCCCACTGGCCGGGGAAGGCGTTCCACAGCCTTTCGCCCATGCGGCGGTTGATTTCTTCCAAAATCATGTAGATGCGGGGCAGATGCCGCTTGACCAAATCCTGGGGCCATTTTTCCAGGGCTTCAGGCATAACGGTGTGGTTGGTGTAGGCCATGCACCGGGTGGTAATGGCCCATGCCTCGTCCCAGCCCAGGCCTTCCTGGTCCATCAGGATGCGCATCAACTCAGGGATGGCGAAACCGGGATGGGTGTCGTTGATGTGGAAAACTACCTTGTCGGGCAGCTTGCTTAAATCCTTGCCGTGGCGGCGCTTGTAATCCTTCACCGCGTACTGCACCGAGGCGCTGACCAGGAAATAGCTCTGCGTCAGGCGCAGCGACTTGCCTTCGTAATGGTTATCTTCAGGGTATAGTACCTTGGAAATAACGGCGGCCAGGTCCTGCTCCCTTGTGGCGTTCTGGTATTCGCCGCTGGCAAAGGCGCGTAAATCCATGCTCTCTTTGCTGCGGGCGCGCCATGTGCGCAGGCTGTTGACGGTGTCATTGTCGTAGCCTACCACCGGCATGTCGTAGGGTACGGCTTCCACGGTGCGGGCATTTTCCAGGGTAAAGCACATGCGGCCGTCGACTTCGGTCTCCACCACTGTGCCTTCAAACTGCACGTCGCACACGTCGTCCATGTTAACCATTTCCCAGACGTTGCCGTTTTGCAGCCAGTCGTCGGGCAATTCTACCTGCTGGCCGTCCGCCAGCTTCTGGCGGAAAAGGCCGTATTCGTAGCGGATGGTGCAGCCCATGGCGGGCAGGGAGAGGCTGGCCAGGCTATCCATAAAGCAGGCAGCCAGACGGCCCAGACCGCCGTTGCCCAGGCCCGGATCGGGCTCTTCCGGGGCAATGTCCTGCCAGGCGAGACCCAACTCTGTCAGCGCCTTGGTGAACACATCGGTCAGGCACATGTTCAGGGTGTTGGTGTAAAGGCTGCGGCCCAGCAAAAACTCAATGGACAGATAGTAGACCCGCTTGCGGTTATCCTTGCGGTCCTTCTCCTGACAGGCAATCCATTTTTCCATAATCTGGTCGCGCACGGTAGAGGCGACGGCGTTGTAAATCTGCTGTTTGGTGGCATTTTCCAGGGTGCGCCCGTTGTAGCGCTGAATTTTACCCAAAATAGACTGTTTGATGTTTTGTACGGCTTTAGAAGTATCCTGTTCCAACTGTTTCAAAGGCTTTCCTCCATTCCTTAATACATTGGGAAATCGGCCACAGTATACCATTTTTTAGTTAGGCAGGCAAGGCAAGGCGGAACGGGATGAGGACGGGGCGGAAAAAGCCAATGGCAACATGCTGTTTTTGTGATATACTATGCATGCGGCCGTTGCCGCCAACGATGTATAGAAAGAAGGAAGAAGTATGAAGAAATTAGGGGTATTGCTGCTGGTGCTTTTGCTGGCGCTGGGCAGCGCTTCGGCGGAGATTACCGTCGAAAAGGTATACGAGGTAAAAACAGGGGACTTTCTGAAGGGCACCAACCTGGTCATGTTCCGCAACGAGCCCTTTGGCCTGGCGGGCATCATGGGGCCGGACGGCACCGAGATCGTGCCGCCCACCTACATGGACCTTACTGCTAAGAGCACCTTTGACTATATCGCCGCCGCCAAGGAAGACCGCCTTAACGGCAAGGGCATGATTGACTCACAGGGCAATGTGCTGATTCCCTTTGAGTATGGCGAGCTGGAAATCATCAGCGAGGACTGGGTGATGGCGCTGACGCTCAAGGAATCCACCAAGGACCACTATGACTTCCAGGCCCTTTTTGGCGGGTACGGCAGCGGCTATTATCTGATTGATACCCGTACCTTCTACTACATGCCCACCAAAACCGCCGTGGGCACCCTGCCCCGGGACGGGTTTGACTCGGTCAGAGGCTATCCCGGTTTCCTGATTATCGAGGATACCGAGGGGAAATGCACCGTGTATGACGAAAACTTCCAGACCATCGGTACGGCAAGCGAAACCTACTACGGCTATGTGTTCATGAAGAACGGCGACAAATGGGATGTAAAGCGCGCGGGCGACGGCAAGATGCTGTTTACCAGCCCCTACGAGGTATCCCAGTTTGAGCAGGGGGAAAACCTTTTCCGCATCACCTCCCAGAGCAAGGCCGGCCGTGTAGACATGGAAGGCAATGTGGTGGTGGAGCCCAAGTATGAAAATCTCTACGGCGTGGCGGGGGGATACGTTGCCGCCCGGAAAGAGAGAGAGGGCAAGATTGGCCTTGTCAACAGCAAGGGCGAAGAGTTGACCGACTTTATTTACGACGAGATTATCGCTACCTACAAGCGCGGCCTGACGGGCGGCGAGGAGCGGGTCATCATACTCGACGGCTACGCGCCCGTGGAAAAGGACGGCAAGATTGGCTTTATCGACGAAACGGGTAAGGAAACGGTGGCCCCCACCTATGCCAAAGCAAGCGTGGAAGTTAACGGCAACACCCTGCTGGTGACCGGCGTTGACGGCAAAAAGACTTTGGTGGCCGCCGACGGCACGGTGACCGAGCTTGACTATGATTCCGTTACCAGGATATACGACAGCATGCCGTGCCGCCTGTACTCCGTCAAAAACAATGTGGGCCAGGTGGGCGTCATCGACTGGCACGGAAATTTGGTGCTGCCCTTTGGCGAATACACCGAGTATGGCTGCAAGGCCTCTTTGGACGGCAGCATGCTGATGATGGAAAACAGCAAAACCCGTACGCAGGAAGTGTACAAGGTCGTGCAATAAACAAAATAACAAAAAACAACCCGGGCGGGGCTTGCCAAGGCAG
>CAZCBC010000068.1:2801-8403 GCA_964496775.1 uncultured Oscillospiraceae bacterium | reverse complement strand
CGCTTTTCTTTGCGTTGCTTTCGGCGATATGCTAAAATTACCTCACCAAACAGAGGAGGGCAGAGGGATGCTGACGCTTGTATGCGGCCGGGTAAAGAGGCTGTGGCCCAGGGTGCTTTCGGGGGTAAACGGCGCGCTGAAGGAGCAGCGTCCCTGCGTTTTGCTGGTGCCGGAACAGTATACCTTGCAGGCGGAAAGGGATTTGATAGAGGACCTGAATTTAAAGGGCCTGCTGACCATCAGCGTACTGTCCCCCTCGCGGCTTAATCAAAGGGTGTTTGACCTGGCGGGCGCCAACGAGCGGGTGCGGCTGGACTCCAAGGGCCGCCGGGTGGCGGTAGCCCGCGCCCTGGCAGTGCAAAGGGAAAACCTGCAATATTACCGCCGCGCCGCCGACAAGATGGGTTTTATCAGCGCCATGGGGGATTTGCTGTCCTCCTTTAAGGACGAGGGCATTACCCGGGAAGAATTGCAGGAGGCAGCCCGGCAGGCCGGCGACTCGGTGATGGGCATGAAGCTGCACGACATGGCGCTGGTGATGGACACCTACGAGCAGTTTTTATCCGGCCGCTTTGCCGACCAGGCCGATGTGCTGGGCGACATGCTGCACCGTCTGCCGGACAGCGGCCTTGCGGCGGACGCGTCCATCATCGTATATGGCTTTGACTATTTAACCGCGCCCCTTCGGCAGACGGTGCTGGCGCTGGCGCAAAACGCCCACAGCGTGGAGGTGCTGCTGGTGGCGGGCAATCAGCAGGATATTGACGGTGACGCCTTTGCCCCGGTGCTGCACAGCCTGAACCAACTGACAAAGGAAGCGACAGACAGGGGCATATCCTGGCAGCGGCGGGATATGGGGGACGTCCCCTTGGAAGCCCCTCAGGACATACAGCATCTGGAAAAACACTTTCTGGCCTTTAAGCGGCCGCCCTATGAAGGGCAGGCACAGTCGGTGCGCCTGCTGGCCGCCCCCACCCCCTACGCCGAGGCGGAGTATGCCGCCCAGCAGGTAAAGCAGGCGCTGCTTGGCGGCATGCCGCCGGAAAAAATCGTGGTGCTGGCAGGCGGCATGCAGCAGTACGGCTCCCTTTTGCAAAACCGTATGGAAGCCTACGGCGTGCCGGTATACTTAAGCGTGATGACCCACGGCGCGGTGCGTCTGCTGCTGGGGGCGCTGCGGTGCGTAACCTCCTCCTACCAGACGGAGGAGGTGGAAGAAATCATCCGCTCAGGTTTTTCGCCCTTAAGCGAGCAGGAAGGCTGGCAGCTGCGCGCCTATGCCCAGGCCTATGGCATCAGGGGCAGGCTGTGGCGCGCCCCCTTTACACGGGGCGGCGAGGAAGAGAAGGCCCAGGCGGAACAGTTGCGGCAAAAACTGATTGTGCCGGTGGAAAGCCTGCATCAGGTGCTTAAAAAGGCGCGGGATGCCGCCCAGTCCATCGAGGGGGTGCTTGCCTTTTTGGAGGATGTGGGCGCCTATGAAACCATGGAAAGCATGGAGCAAAGGCTGCTGGAGGAAAACATGCTGGCGGAGGCTTCCCAAAGCCGTCAGGTATGGAAAAAGTTAATGGAAACCTTTGAGCAGCTGCACCTTTTGCTGGGGGAGGAGCGCATCCCCCTGGGGCGCTTTGCCAAGTGGCTGGAGGCCGCCCTGGAGGAGACGGAGGTGTCCGCCCTGCCGCCCCGGAGCGGCTGCGTGCAGCTGGGGGAAATCGGCAACCTGCTGCCCCATAATCCGCAGTTTGTGCTGATGCTGGGGCTGAACGACGGCCTGCTGTCCACCCAGGATGTGCTGCTCAGCGATAAGGAGCAGGACATGGCGGCGGACAGCCTGAACAGAAAACTGGGCCTCAATGCCCGGGAAAAGGAACGCCTGCGCCTGCTGGATATCTGGAAGGCGCTGTCCTCCCCAACGGAAAAACTGCTGCTGAGCTATGCCCTGTCCCAGGAGGATGGCACGGTGCTGCGTCCGCTGAGCCAGATGAAGGCGCTGCGGGCATTGCTGCCCTATGTAACCCAGGAGGGCGGCGCCTTCTTCAGCGCCGAAACGGCGTGGCCCCTGGCTCCTTCCCCGGCGCTCAGCCGTTTGGCTAACATGATGAAGGAAGAAAACCTGCCCGACATCTGGCGGCAGGCGTGGACCTATTTGCAGGGCGAGGACGAATGGAAGAACAAGGCGGACATGGTGCTTTCCGCCGCCCGGGGGGAGGAGCCGCCCCGCTTTTTGCCGCAGGCGGAGGCGTATCAACTGTTTGATACCGATACGCTGTCCGCCTCCCGCATGGAGTCCCACGCCCGGTGCCCCTTTATGCACTTTGTGGATTATGGCCTGCGCCCGGAAAAAAGCAGGGAATGGAAGGTGGAACGGCAGGACGCCGGCAGCTTCTACCACGAGGCCATGGAGGCTTTTTCCTACCTGGCCGCCCGGCACGGCGGCTGGCCAGACATCGACAAACAGGAATGCCAGCGGCTGATGGAGGCGGCGCTGAAGCCCCTGACGCAGGACTGGGAAAACCGTCCCTACGGCGACAGCCCCCGGGCCAAGGCATCCTCCCGGCGCTATGTGGACGCCTGCCAGCGCATGGCGTGGACGCTGACCAAGGGCATGCAGCAGTCAATGTTCCGGGTGGAGCAGGCCGAGATGTCCTTTGGCGGCCAGGGCGGCCTTGCGCCCATTGTGCTGACCTTGCCGGACGGCAGCCATGTGAAGGTAACGGGCAAAATGGACAGGGTGGACAGCTGCGAGAAGGAGGGGCAGCAGTACCTGCGGGTGGTGGACTATAAGAGCGGCAAAAGCTATTTTGACCCCACCGACGTGTACGCCGGCTTGCAGCTGCAATTGCTGATTTATTTACAGGCGCTGCTGGAGGAATACCCCGGCGCCATACCGGCGGGGCTGTTTTACCAGAAGGTGGACGACCCGCTGATTAGGGAAGACGGCGATATCAGCGACCAGCAGGCGGAGGACGCCATCACAAAGGAACTGCGGCTTAAAGGCCTGGTGCTGAAGGACGCCGAGGTGTTCCGCATGATGGACAGCGGCGACCCGCCGGTGTCGCTGGGCAGAATGTTTAAAGCGGATGGGGAGCCCTATGCCAACGCGCCGCTGGTCAGCAGGGAGGAATTGGACGCGCTGCTGCTGTTCGCCCGGGAAAAAGCCATCGAGATTGCCCAGAGTATCCGCGCGGGGAACATCCAGGCGGCGCCCGCTACCGATAAGCAGGGCAACGGCCCCTGCAGCTACTGCGAGTACGCGGGCATATGCAGGCGGGACCCCCTGACCTGGAGCAGCCACAACCGGGTTAAGGAGCGTAAAAATCTTTCTGAACTGCTGGACGCAGTCCAAAAGGACAGGATTCCAAAGGAAAGGTACAAGCCTTAAATCCAACTATTCGTGATTTATAAACACATTAAACGGCATGAAGGGGACAGCCGATTTTTTTCACAAGAGTTATTCAGATATTGTTAAACCATAGTGCCTGTACATAGAAGAAAAGGGGAGTTTTTATTATGGACACAACAAAAGAACTCATTAGTTTTATTAAACAAAAAAGTATGGATGGGGCGCTCTTGCTCACTGGGAAATGGGGTTGTGGAAAAAGCTATATTATTAAGAGTTTAAAAAATAAATTGAAAGTGGATAAAGGATGTCCGGCTTTGGTGGTTATTGTCTCTCTGTTTGGGGTGAATACTACTGAAGACCTCCATAAGTTAGTTAGGGAAGCGGTATTTCAAGATTGTTATGAATGTTTCGGGCAATTTGGAAAGAAGCTTCCAAAAATGAACAAATACGCCGAAATAATAGGCAGGAAATATAGTCTGGTTAATATAATTGGCGCGTTGGTTAATGAAGGCATCTATGATCTTGCTCCAGTTAAACCTGAGTATAGACGAGAAGTAGATGGCGAAGACATTCTCTATAAACTCGTTCTTGTTTTTGATGATTTTGAGCGTTGCAGCCTTTCAGAAAGTGATCTTATTGGATGTATTAACAGCTATACAGAAAATAAAAAAATAAAAACAATACTCATTGCCAATGAAGAAAAGATGGATGGGGAAAAGTACAAAGAGTATAAAGAAAAGCTAATAGCTCGTACGGTAAAAGCCGAGCCTAATTATTCTCAAATAATTTATGAAATAGTCGAAGGTTTTGAAGAAACATCGCATGGATACCATACGTTTCTTAAAGATTCATTATCAAAACTAACTGCCCTATTCCATGAAAGTGGAGAGGAAAATTTACGGAGTATAAAAGCGGTTATTTCGAATTTTGAAAGAGTATATGAGCACCTTTTTGCACTTGGTCTAAATGAAAAAATGATAAGCACCATTATGTATTCATTTGGAGCATTAACTATCGAGCAACGAGCAGGTCGATCAATTAATGAGGAATATAACAAATTCGGCTTTTTAGGTTCTGACTGGAAAAAACGATACATCAATTTTGATGACCGGATACGATTGGTTTCATCGCTACTGGATTGGATTATGGAAGGTAATTGGAGTGAGGATCAGTTTCTATACGAAGTGGAACAAATCTTTTTCCCTGAAAAACGATCTTCAGTTGAGCTGTTTCTTACTTCTAATTTTTGGGATCTTGATATGAATGTTGTAAATGAGGGGCTTTCAGCAGCGTTAGATATGGCGTATTCTGGTGAACTTGATGCAGACAATATGATAGAACTTCTTCAGCGGATTCACCAGCTAAAAAAATATAATGTTTTAAATGAAAATCAAAATGCTGCAATTGATTACGAGAAGATAACTCAGGGTTTTTATAATCGTATGAGAAAAATCGAGAAGGGACAAATAGTTGAACCTTCAAGACACCGATTTAGTTTAATAGAAAACCTGGATAAAGAAGCACATAAACTCTACAAGATAGTAGAAAACCTTAGTGATCAAATTCCTCTTTGGCAAAACAAGAGAGATTTTATTGCTTATCTGAGAGAAACAACAAGCGAAAATCCAATTCAGGGAGAGAAGAAAGCAATGGAGGTTTTTGACGAGGAACTTTTGGAAGAAACAACAAAGGCATATCGAAAAAACAATAATGCTATGAAACGCGATATTGCTATAACAATTATTTCGTTGCATTATAATAAAGAAAAGCTGAGAAGCAGCATAGAAAATTTAGAAAAGCTAAAAGAGACGATAAGGAAGTTTTCTTTAGACGAACCGGATAGAATGACAGTTGCTATTAATACGGCGTTTGTACAGGAATTAGAGAATAAAATAAATGCTCTAAATGAACAATCTTCTCATCCTTGAAATAAATGTTGTAAATATTTTATCGATTGATGTAATATTTCTAATGTACTAAGCATCCTACGAAATATGTTTTTACACGACACGCATTGATAGATGCGACCTATTTAGTTTTATCTTATGCGATATGAAGATTCATATTTCAATTATCCTAGGATTCCACCCAGGCCATGGACAGAACGGGCAGCCCCAGGTGGATGGCCAGCACGATGCCGACCTGCCGCCGCAGTACAATGAGGCCCTGCGCCTTTAGTTTGTTTTCCAGCACGGCGGCGGCCTCCTCATCCCCGCATTCCTGCACAATTACTTCCCGGGGCTTTCCGGACAAGCCCAG
>CAZCBC010000068.1:0-2756 GCA_964496775.1 uncultured Oscillospiraceae bacterium | reverse complement strand
CCGCGGGCCAGGGAATGGCTGACCACACCGCCGTCCTGCAGCATCAAAAGCGGGCGCAGGTTTAAAAGCGTGGACACGGAGGAGCGCACATAGCCCAGCCTGCCCGAGCGCCTTAAGGGCGTCATATCCTGGATGGTAAAAATCGTGTGGGAGCGTCGGCGCATGGCGCGCAGCTTGTCCATCACATCCTCCACCGCCATGTTTTCATTCAGCAGCTTTCTGGCTTCCCTCAGCATCAGGTAAAGCCCGCCGGCGGTGGACTTGGAGTCCAGCACGTAAAAGCCTTCTCCCGTTTCCTCGGCGGCCTTGACTGCGTTCTGGTAGGTACCGCTCAGGCGGGAGGAGATGGTCAGGCACAGCGCGGAATGCCCCTGCTCTTTCAGGCTGGAAAACACATCCTGAAAGGCGGTGGTCGATACCTGGGCAGTGGAGAAAGGGGAAAGGTCCTGCCAGTTTTTGGCCCAGGCCACGGACTCCTCAATGTACCCTTCCTGAAGCATGAGCTTGCCGTTTTGGGCATAGTTCATGGGAAGCATGATGATGTCCATTTCCCGCGCTTCCTTGCGGCTGATGCAGGCGGTTGAATCGGTTACGAGGTAAATCATCCCTTTATCCTCCCAAACGGCGGAATCGCTCATATCGCTGCGCTCTGATTTCGTCCGGGGTCATCTTGTCAAAGCGTTTCAGTGCCTTGGAAAATGCGGCCTTGATGGAAGTGGCGGCCAGCTCATAGTCCTTCCCTTCCGGCAGTATTTTTTCAATAATGCGGAACCCCAGCATATCCTGCGCGCTCAGTTTCAGGGCTTGGCTGGCCTCCTCCACCTTGCCGGAGTCCTTGTAGATAATGCTGGCGGCGCCTTCGGGCGAAAGCACCGAGTAAATGGCGTTTTCCAGCATGTACACTTCGTTGGCGCAGGCCAGCGCCAGGGCGCCGCCGCTGCCGCCTTCGCCGATGATAACGGAAAGGACAGGCACGGTTAAGCCCATCATCTCCCACAGGTTTTCGGCAATGGCCTGCCCCTGCCCGCGTTCCTCGGCGCCGATGCCGCAGGCCGCACCCGCGGTGTCTACCAGGCACAGAATGGGACGGCCGAATTTTTCCGCCTGCCGCATCTGCCGCAGGCTTTTGCGATAGCCCTCCGGGTTGGCGGAGCCAAAGTTCCGCCGCAGGCGCTCGGCATTGCTGTCGCCTTTTTCAAGCGCCAGAACGGTGACCGGACGGCCCTCAAAAAAACCCAGCCCGCCAACCACCGCGGGGTCATCCCCAAAGCGTCGGTCGCCATGCAATTCAATAAAGCCGTCGATGATTTGCTCAATGTATTTCTTGGCATCCGGCCGCAGGTTGCTGCGGGCGGCCTGAACCTTCTTGTACGCGCTCAACCCTGACCTCCTTTGTGCAGCTTCAAAAGCCGGGAAAGGGTTTCCTTCTGCTCCTGGCGCTTGCACAGCCTGTCTACAAAGCCTTTTTCTATCTGGAATTCCGCCTTCTGAAAGCCTTCCGGCAGTTTCTGCTTCGTGGTTTGCTCAATGACCCGGGGGCCCGCAAAGCCAATCAGGGCATTGGGCTCGGCCAGAATCACATCCGCCTGCATGGCAAAGCTGGCGGCGACGCCGCCGGTGGTGGCGTCACACAAGACAGCGACATACAAAAGCCCGGCATCGGAATGCTGCCTGACAGCGGCGGACACCTTGGCCATCTGCATCAGGGAAAGAATGCCTTCCTGCACCCTGGCGCCGCCTGAAACGGTGTAGCCGATGACGCTCAGCTTCTCCCTCTGAGCATACTCAAACAGCCTGCATAGCTTTTCGCCGACCACAGAGCCCATGGAGCCCATCATAAACCCGGGCTCAGACGCGAAAAAAGCGCAGGGCTGCCCGTCAATGCTGCCGGTGCCCGTAATGATTGCTTCCTTTTCGCCGCTCCCAATGCGGGCCTGGTTTAATTTTTCCCGGTACCCGGGAAACTCCAGCGGGTCGGTGGACTGCAGGGCGCTGTCCAGCTCGAAAAAGCTGTTTTCATCCAGAATCAGCCGGATGCGCTGCCGGGCGCTCATTTTAAACAGGTTGCCGCAGCGCGCGCACTGATAGAACTCCTGCTCAAGCTGGCTGTCGGTTATTTCCCGCTTGCATCCGGGGCATGTAATGGCCGCCTGGGCGCCCTCGGCGTTCTGTAAAAAATTGCGTTCCAGGCGCAGGTTGGGGCTTTTAAACCGGAACTTATCCATTCTTGGAGAGGAACCTCCTTGTCAGGTAATCGGTGGTATATGTGCCGTCGGTAAAGGCTTCCTCCGCCAGCAAATCGGACTGGAAGAGCGCCGTGTGGTCGATGCCTTCAATCACCGTTTCGCAAAGCGCTGCCTGCATTTTCCTGATGGCTTCGCTTCTGGTAGGCGCGTGTACAATCAGTTTGGCAATCAGGCTGTCGTAATACAGCGGCATTTCGTACCCCTGGTAAAGCGCCGTATCAAAGCGTACCCAGGGGCCGCCGGGGATGTGCAGCATGGACACGGTGCCGCCGGAAGGCGTAAAGTCCTTCGAGGGGTCCTCCGCGTTGATGCGGCACTCAATGGCGTGCCCGGCGGTGTGGATGTCTTTCTGGGTGAAGGCCAGGGGGATGCCCGCGGCCACGCGGATTTGCCACTTCACCAAGTCGATGCCCGACACAAACTCTGTGACCGGGTGCTCCACCTGCAATCTGGTGTTCATTTCCATAAAGTAAAAGAGGCCCTGCTTGTCCAGCAGAAATTCCAGCGTGC
>CAZCBC010000067.1:0-13208 GCA_964496775.1 uncultured Oscillospiraceae bacterium | reverse complement strand
GGATGTCGCCGATCTGCAATTTGAGAAAGGCCATGTTCTCGCGGTATAAATCTTCTAGGTGCAGCTTGCACATGATGTCATATGTCGGATCATCGTCAGCGTCTTTGCCGCTTCTTCGTTCGTGGTTGCCAGGAATAGAACATAATATCCTATCCTTCAATGGTTCTAACTGCTGGGCCATCCTGATTTTCTGTTCCCTAGGCCGCATCGTTTCTTCAAACACATTGCTAATACTGTTTCTGGTGGCGTTATTGATTAAGTCGCCAGCCAGAACGAGGTAGGTGTTCGGCTCAGACAAAACATTGTCGATGAACCGGCCCCATTCTTTGGCCATGTGTTCCGCAGCCCCTAGATGTACATCAGCAACAGGTATTACCTTGATATCGTCGTTGCCGTCGAAGTGCCGGATAATCAGTTCAAAGTCGTTTCGCATATGTCGCCTTTTACGCTACTCGGCCCCCACCCTGCCTTTTATGCAGCGTTCTACCCTCCCAAAACAAAAGCAGCCCTGCGGCTGCCTTGTTTACACTTGTTCACAATAACAGTATATCGAACCTAATAAGCCGATTTTTCCGCATTTTTTCCGCCTAGACAGTTACCACGCCTAATTCCAAGGCCACCAGGTACAGAATATTGTTTATCCGCTTGTATGATTGCGTCCTGCTGTAGCCAACCCGCATTCCGGCCCCAACCACCGTATGAGAACGCTTCCAGTACACCAAATCAACCATCTGCTTGTCTGTATCATCCAGCCCGGCCAATACCCTGGTTATTGCCGCCGTACTCCGCTCTAGTGAACCTATGTATTGGCTGGTGAGCATCCTAATGGCCGCGCTTTCCGTGGGATTACTTATTCCCGTCCCGCCTGTTTGCGGGGAATAGTTCGGTGTCACCTGCGGCATCATATCGCGTTTGTGTTCTTCAAGCTGCCGCTTGTCCTCATGATAATGTTCGAGCTGCCATTCTATGTAGCCCCTGATCTGCGAGTTAAGCGAGTAACGATACCTCATGTTTAACCCTCCCGCGCTCTAGCTTTAACAGTTCATATAGTTTTTTGGCTGCTTCTGGTTCAATCATCCCATCACATCCGCGCTCAAAGAACAGTTCCAAGTCGCCAAAGTTGCACCATTTATCCGGCTTGCCGCCTTTACACAGATAGCGCCAATCCATGACGGCCTGCTTAACAACCCGAAAACTCAACTCTTTAACTGCTTTATCGTCCAGTAATGCCTTGGCCATTTTAGTCCTCCCCCAGCGCAATCTCCCCCGCACAGGCCAGATAACCGGCCCCATCAACGAAGTTGCTTCGCTCGCCGTCTTGTATTCCTGCGCGTTTCCCCGCAACGGATAAATCTTGGCAAGGTGAACCGAATGTGATTATATCTACAGGTTCAACCTCCGCGCCGTTAATGTTGCAAATGTTTAGTAAGTGTTTCATTCGCCCACCGCCTTTTCGGCAAGGGCTTTCCGTATACGCTCGTTTGCTATGTCGCAGTAGTGCTTGTCCAGTTCAAACCCGATGTAGTTTCGGTTGTTAAGCAATGCCATCTTTGCTGTTGTGCCGCTTCCGAGAAAAGGGTCTAGGATTGTATCGCCCTCATTACTCCATGAAACGATATGGTCGTTAGCGAGTTGTTCAGGAAATATTGCGGGATGTTTATATGCGACTCTATCGGTTGTTACGTTTCCGTTTCCTACTGAATAGTTCCATATATTCCTTCGTAATCTGGTGCCCTTAACGGTAGTCCATTCGTCGCGACTGCGTACTCCTTCGCTGGAATACTCTCTTGCTTTATACTCCCTGTGACGTTTCTCACCCGCGTACATCGAAGGTTCTCTAATACCGTTAAAAACTTTTGGCTTACCTTTCGATAGCACGAACATATACTCGAATTGTTGTTCATACCGATTGTGCGTTAAAGGTACTGGATTGTTCTTTGCGTAAATCATCGTGTCGTGTAATCTGAATCCGCATTCCATAAAAAACAACGCCTGCCTAAACGATGTTCCAGTTTCGCTCCCTTTGACCGTTGCATCGCCTACAACCCATATAACCACGCCGCCATGTTTCGTCACTCTGTACAATTCTTTTGCTATTGCTTGAAATTTCTCAAAACTCCATTGTTCAATATTGCCGTTGTATGTACGCAGATTGTCGTATGGGGGTGATGTAACGGTTAAATCTACAAAGCCATCCTGTATCCTTTTCATCCCCTCCAAACAATCCTCGTTATAAATCCTGTTAAGTTCAATCATTTGCTCACCACCTTTTCAGCAATGGCTTTCCGTATACGCTCGTTTGCTATATCGCAGTAATGCTTGTCCAGTTCAAAGCCTATGTAGTTTCGGTTGGTGTTGATACAGGCGATTGCGGTCGTGCCAGAGCCTATGCAGTTATCAACAACTAGCTCATTTTCATTGGTATAGGTTTTGATTAGATATTCGAATAAAGCAACTGGCTTTTGTGTTGGGTGTATATTGTGGTTGTTTGGGTTTGGGAATTTCTGCACCGATGATGGGTAGCGTGTGCCTTTATTATCAATTACTTTTTTGTTAGTTTCCCCCTTAAGGAATTGTAGGTATTTATTATCTTGGTTTGTTCCGTCTGTCCTCTGCCTGTCTGTGTCCTTGTAGGGCTTTCCTTCTTCCATTTGTGGGTTGTACGTCGGCATTTTTTTATAAAACACGCATATGTTCTCATGTTTCTTTGCTGGGTTCTTCTTTAAATTTAAAAAGTTTGAGGCTATAGTTTTTTCCCATATCCACTCGTACTTGAATAGTTTTAAATTGCTCGTTATTAAAACGCTCGTAAAAGGCTGGCTTGCAGTCAATACAATAGCTCCATTGTCTTTAATAATTCGCTCATACTGTTCCCATAAAGGCTCAAACGGAATAATTGTATCCCACTTGCATTGCGTAGTACCATATGGTAAATCGCATAAAATCATATCAATAGACTTGTCTGCTATCCTTTTCATCCCCTCCAAACAATCCTCGTTATAAATCCTGTTAAGTTCAATCATCGTCATAGTCCTTTCTCGGCAAGGGCTTTCCGTATACGCTCGTTTGCTATGTCGTAGTAGTGCTTATCCAGTTCAAACCCGATGTAGTTTCGGTTCGTATTGATACAGGCGATTGCGGTTGTGCCGCTGCCCATGAAGGGGTCGAGAACTAAATTATTTTTATCAGAATAAACTTCTATTGCCCACAATGGTAATTCTACTGGAAAACATGCACAATGAATATTTAATCCAGCTTTAGAAGTCCAATCTTCGCCTAATACACCACGACAACTTAATTTTATATTGCGAACTTTTTCTTTTCCTATTCCGTCTTTTTTTCTAAATGTCCATATGTGTTCATAATCAAATAAATTTCTTGGAGCAACTTTTGCTTGACCATTAAAAGAAACTTTTGTAAATTGTTTTCTCCAGATTCTCGTTGCTTGTAATTCTAAATTTCCTTTTATTTCCCAATAATAATGACTCATTGGATATGTAGATATACATTCTGTCTTTAAATTATCTTTTCCAAATCCGTTATCTCCAAAATTAATTACAAAGTATCCTCCTGGTTTTAAAATTCTTTCTACCTGTTTAAAAACGCTTTTCATTAGAAAATCAAACATTTCCCATGTCCAATTTTTTTCATAAGTTTTCTTTAAAAAATATGGTGGCGATGTAACAATTAAATCAATACTATTTTCAAAAAGTAATTTTATCCCTTCCACACAATCCATATTATAAATTTTGTTAATTTCAATCATCATAGCTCCTTTCTCGTCATAAAGGCTGCCGGCAAGTGGCATACTCTCACCACCTACGCTAACGCTTAGAGGTGGGAGCTTCCTGCTCAAGCCCACTACTGCGGGCAGTCTCAACAGGCTATCCCCGTGTGTCCCACGGTTCTAATTTTTATGAGCTACGCTATCTGCGCAAGTCCCACATTTCTAATATTTATCGCCGCGTTTATGTCGCGGTCGTGATGTTCGCCGCACTCGCAAGTCCATTCTCGGTCAGCAAGCGTAAGCTCTGAGTTTACCGCACCGCACACATGACACATCTTACTGCTGGGGAACCACTTGTCTATTTTGATAAGCACTTTGCCTTGTTCAGCAAGCTTGTATCCCAAGAATGTGCGGAACATACCAAACCCGTTATCGTTGGTAGACTTACCAAACTTGAGCGTGCCAGCTAAATCGCGCAGATTGATATCTTCCACGCAGATAATGTCCCACTTGTCAGCAAGCTCTCTGCTTCGCTTGTGCAGCCAATCCTTACGAGCATTGGCAACACGCTCATGCATTACAGCTACACGCCTCTTTTGCCTGCGGTAGTTGTTGCTTCCGCGCACCATGCGGCTCAGCTTGCGCTGTTCACGAGCCAGATTCGATTCAGCTTCTCGGTAAAAATGCGGTATATCTGCTACTACGCCTTGGCTATCGACGTAGAAGTGTGGACTGCTGTAATCCAAACCGAGTGCTTTGGTGGTATCTAAGGTGCGTTCCGGCACTACAAAATCATATTCTGTAAGAATAGAGATTGAGTATTTACCAGAAGGCGATAGTGATATAGTACAAGACTTTATCTTTGCTTCCTCTGGTATCTGACGATGTTGCTTGATTCGCACCCAGCCGACCTTTGGCAACTTAATCCTGCCATTCTCAATGCGAATACTATTGCCTTGGTTATTGGTGGTGTAGGTGTTCTTGCCAGACTTCTTACTACGGAAGCGGGGAAACCCCACCTTTGGGTCGCGGAAGAAGTTCTTGTATGCAGTCTGAAGCTGGATCTGGGCGTTGGCAAGGGCAAGAGAATCAACTTCTTTTAACCATTCAAATTCGCTCTTGTATTGAGCTGGTGTGGTATTGAGCATTGTCTTGTCTGTTTCGTATTTCGCTATTTTGTCAGCGAGCATACGATTGTAGATGAACCTAACACATCCGAAAGTACGAGAGAAAAGCTCATGCTGTTCTGCGTTTGGCTCTATGCGGAATTTATATGTTTTATTCACTTTTCACCCTGCCTTTCGATATATTGTTTGATTACATCAAGTGGCGCTCCACCTGTACTAATCAGGCAGAAGCTACGCGACCAGAAAAACTCTTTCCATAGCTTTGCTTTAATTTCTGGATACTCTTTCTTTATTAAAGCGCTGCCTATGACGCTGTTTAGTTGTTTATAAACTTAACCGGAATCCCTTTAGCCTTTGCGTAGCCATACTCCATGTTGCACCCTCGGCTTTCCCGCCAATTCCCGCATAGCCACAGCTCGTCACAGCGGCTCAACGCCTCAAAGCAATGTTCCATGCCAGTGAGATAGGTAAGCTGGCTGTAGAAGAATCCTGTGGCGTGTAGCGGTGAATAGAAGGTGCAATCGGGGTGCTTGTGAAGCAGTTCTTTGATAATGGTTTCCACTTTATCAACATTTGACTGTTCGCCGCCGAACGGGTGTGCTATGTATATAAGCTTCATGTGCCACCCTCGCTTTCCATCTTTGCGCCGCAGTTGGGGCAGTAATGCATATTGTTTTCAGCAGGAGTACCGTCATTTAGCATCCACGGCTCGTCACACGCAGAGCATACATACGCCTCGTCAGTTTGACCGCCTCCCATATCTGTAGGTATCCACTCCCCACGCACCACAGGCGCAGCGGCGATTGCGGGAGACTCTTCGATTGCTTGCAAAACGATTTCTCTTTCGTGATATTTCCCCATGCCGAACAAGTCGTCCGTCACCACGCACCAACCCATGATTTCGGCTTTTAACCTGTCAGCGTCAATCAGCTTCATGGTGTTCCTCCTTCGGCTTCGCTCGGTAGGCAAGCCATGTTTTGCCGTAGTTTTGCATGTCAATAATGGTGTTTCCGTTGTCGATTTCAAGGTCACAGCGCCCGTGATTCCGATAGCTTGACGCGGTTGCAATGTGCCATCCGTTCATACTCCATTTCCCATGCCCATCCATATGAAGGATATATATAGGCTCATGATTTAGCGCGTTCATCTCGTCCAACGTCAGCGGCTTGTTCTCTGGCTGGGCGCGGCGGTTCCATGCGGCGATGGCTTCTGTTTCTGTGTCGTGTTGCCCCGACGAACCGTTGCAAGTCTCTGATAGACACTCCACAAACGCATATAAGTACCCGCCCCCGACAATGGGGATTGTTCCAACGGTCGCTTCGCCCCCACAAAACGGACACGGTTTAATTTTATCCATCCTGCTCAACCTCCTCCGGGTCTGCTATCGGGGAAACGGCAAGGCACACATAGCCATCGTGTAGATATTCTTCATCGTCTAAAATATATGTGATAACCTTCCAATGCACCGCGCCCGTATAAGCGTCCCTCCTTTCCACGTTGCTCCACACATATTCACGCAATTCTAAAATATCGCCAACCTTAAAATTGCGGTCATTCTTGCGGATTTCAAATGTTTTGATTCCACTTGCGCTGTCATCGTAATAGCAAGCATTGATTTTTAGTTTATGTATTGTCATTGCTCTACCTCCAACCGCTTGCCGCACATGGGGCAAAACTTGATTTCTCGGTAGACACCATACCCCACGCTTAGTTTGTTCCCATGCCAGATATCGCTGACCCCAGCAGCGGCACGATCTGGCCAGGTTTGCAGGCAGTAGTTGCACCCCTTCCCCCTCTCGGTCTGTTCGCGGAGGGCATCGATAGCAACGTATACGGCGCACCCATCTTTCTTGCAGCAATCGCAGTTTCCGCACGATATTCCTTCAAGCCATTTTGCGGCATCAGTTGCGTTCATCCTCCTGCCCTCCAATTTTTTGCTCCAAATAAGCAATCACTAGGTCGTGCATTTTTCGCTGCCTTTGAATATCGAAAGTGGTTATGTCCTCAACGTCTTTTAACTGTGCCTTTATCAGCTTGTTTTGCTTGCTCAACTGCGTGGCGTTTTGTATAAGCCGTATAATCTGCGTTATAACAAGCGCGGTTGTGATGATTGTTAGATAAAGTGTCATTCCTCCTGCACTCCTTCCTGCTCGGTATAATTCGCGTCTATTAGTTCGTCAATGTCTGCATATAACCAGTACATAAGACTAGGCATCTTTGTCTGCTCCTTTCAGCGCGGCTTCGGCTTCTTCGCGGGTGAGGAATACGGTTTTGCCTAAGTCATAACATCTCCTCCTTTTCTTGACTTGTTAGGTTGGAATATGGTATAATATTTATGAGGTGATTGTATGAAACACAATTTCCAAGACCTAACGGGTCAAAAGTTCAATAAACTTACTGTGTTAAAATTAGACCTAACAAAAACTAATCGTCCATACTGGGTTTGCCGTTGTGATTGTGGGAATATGGTTTCTGTGAGAGCAGACTTGCTAAAAAGTGGAAACACTAAAGCGTGCGGCTGTCTGTATAACAAACATAATCAAGCCTTGCAAGGAAACCATTCCCGTATTTATAGCATTTACCACGACATCAAAAAAAGGTGCTATAATCCTAAAAGCAAATCGTACAAATACTACGGAGCAAAGGGAATTACCATGTGTGATGAATGGCTTGGCGAAAAAGGGTTTGAAAACTTTTATAAATGGAGCCTTAGCCACGGATATTCTGACCTCCTTTCTATTGATAGAATAGACCCTTCACTTCCGTATTCGCCTGATAATTGTCGCTGGGTTAAGTGGGGCGTTCAGGCAAATAACAAATCTAACAATCTAAAAATTACTTACAACGGGCAAACACAATCACTTGCTGCATGGTGTAGAGAGCTAAATCTTAATTATTCCAAGGTTCGGCAACGCATATATCACGGCAAGCCATTTGAATCAGCCATTATTGGAGCAGAACTTTAGTATCTCATCTAATTTTTCGTTATCTACCTTGCACGGCAGCACCACGCACCGCCCGTCTTTGTCCGCTTCTGCGAGTTCGCGGAGGCGGTCAAACATTACCCCAAAATGTTCTCCGAAGGTGCTATTCACCAAATATTCAATGTCAAGCTTTAATTCGGCCATCAGTTAATCTCCTTTCGCTCAGCTTTTGAACAATAATCATTTTCTGTTACAAGGCACTCACCGAAATGGACGCAATCGCGGCATCTGACCACTTCTACAGCATCAACGGTGGGTCTTGCTTCGAGCATATTCACAACGTCACGCTCCGAAAAACAACTCTCAGATGGATTTCTTAAATGTCCGCAATCAATGAAGTCAATCAAAGCATCAGCATCAATCAGTCTTGCCATCGTCCTCGCCTCCAATCATGCATGCGCCGCAACTGGGGCAATGAATCCATTCTCTTTCCACATCATAAATAGTAGCAAGAGAGCCAAGGTGAAAACTCTTGTTGCACTCGGAACAATGAAAATCAAATCCGTGCATATCATTAGCCCCACCTCTTATCCACCGCCTTATCTGCCCTGCGCTGGGATTCTCTCAACGCAGCTATAATTTCTAACGCCGCGCGGTGAACTAAATCTTCGTCGGGAGTAGCGTGGCACTCGACAAGCCCGACCATTTGCTCAAGAGAGAGTTCGCGTCCAAACAACTCCATCGCTTTTACTCCTTCCACCTGCACCCGTTACAGGCCCCATTATGTGCTTCGCGGTATCTGCCGCATTTAAGGCATAGTTTGTTTCGTGCGTCTTGTGCCCTGCGCTTTTCGGCGGCAAGCTGGGATTTAAGGGTTTCAATTTCCTCTTTCCGCATTTCCGCCAAAGCGCTCATGACTTCGTATGCACCAGTTATTTCCTCAAAGCGCTCCCTCAATGCCTTTACAATCTCGTCGGCGTTCATCATTCTTTCCTTTCTGCGGTACTCGTCGCTACCTCGCCTATAACAACCTCAACCCTTGGCACACCGTACCACTTCCCAAACGGCTCCCTGTACTCCACTATCTGGCTATCGTCCTTGTAGCAGATGCCATTAAGCGCATCCTCAATGCCCTTGAGGTAGTTTGATACATCGGGCTTCACTGTGGGCCGGATTCGTCCTTCCAGTGCCGCTTGCTTGCGCTTGATAGGCCAGCTTTTGGGGATTTCCCGGTATATCTTCAAAGATAACCATATAGGGCCGTCGAGCGGCTCCGCGCCCCGTATGTGCATACTCTGCGTGGCAATCATACGCACATAATTCTTATAGGCCCGGCATTTGTCCGTTTCGTAGGCGTGGCCGTTGCCGAAGCGAGGGCGGGATTGTGGGATGGGGTTGCCGGGGATGGTGATATGTATCATTTTTCACCTCTGTATTTTGGACACTCGCGCACCAGGTAAGATTTCACCTGGTGATATCCTGTCCACAACTCAAATTCATCTGCCGTCCAGCCGTCTACTGGCTGCGCGCTGTGCATCCACTCGCATTCCAGGAGCGGGCAGCGGCAGCTAAAGCATAAGGTTTCGCGCTGTTTAGTTTTGTCCATGATTCCTCCCGCTGAATAAGGATAAGTTGGTAAGCGTCATGCCGTCCCCCTGCCCCTCTTCCGCCGCCACTCCGCCCGGCACTCCCGGCAAAAGCCGTCCCGCCGCTTTAAATGGTGGAGGTAGTTAAAAGCCGCTACGGGCAGCTCCCGCTTGCATTCCGGGCATTGCCGCAGCTTTGGTGGCCCATACTTAGCGATATCCTCCTGGGTCATGGCGGTAATGATCACCGGGCCGGACATCTTAGCCTGCAGCTCGTCCAGATCATCCAAACCCGCCTCAATCTTGTTTCCGCCTGGTTCAATGCAATTTATACTCACAGCACCGCCACCCCCACCAGCACAGCGTAGATCAGCAGCATGATCCCAATACCCCCGCCCAGCGCCTTGATATCCCGGAGATTAGCGGCCCACCAGGCCCGGATGCGCTGCCACCGTGTGGGTTCTGCTACCACTTCCGGCTCCCGCTGATACTCAAATGGAGGCACATGCACTTGCATCACCACAGGCTTAACTGTATCCATCACAGGCGGAGCGATAAATGGCTTTGGCGTATGTACCAGGGGCAATTCCTCCGGGACGGGATGCCTGAGCTTGTCCGGCAGGTCGCCAAGGATGATATCATCGGTTTCAAGGGGATGCTCTATAAGTAATGGCATAATTTCTTGTCTGATTTCGGCTATTTTTGCCCACTGATATTTGTCCATTTTTTACCTCACCAATTCGGCCTGTATTCTTCCTCGGCCGGGCTGCTCCACTTTTCGTATTCTGCCAGTTCCCTGAATCTCTGATGATCGCCGTCAAAGTACAAATCCAGCGTCATCCCCGACTTGCCGTATTTATTTTTGGCTATCTTTATCTGCGCTTTCTCTGGTGGCTCTTTAGGGCTTTTCAGCATGGGCCTGTCCAAAAGAAGTATGTAATCCCCGCCTGCCTCGATCCCGCCAGATCCCCTAAGGGAGAACATATCGCCGGTTTTGTTATCGGTTCGCGCCATCTGAGACAACGCCATGATGTGGGCTGAATGCAGTTTGGCCAATCGTTTGTATTCGCTGATAATCCATTCCAGCTTATCGGATGTACTCCCGAACCTTTGCCCGGTTCTCACATACTGCAGAAAGTCAATGACAATCAAATCAGGCTTGACTTTATACATGATTTCCGTCTGCCGCTCGATCAAATTAGCGTTATCCACCAGGTACGGATTGCCAACCCCGCCGCAGACTTTCAATAACCGTTCCGCTCTGCTCAAATCCTCCCCGCTCATGTGCTTGTTGTTGATCGCGTCGTAGAGGATATTCAATTCAGCGGATAGCAGTCTGCCCCACAGCTCAGTTACGCCCATTTCCAGGGAAAACACCAGGGCTTTCTTGGCTACCTTCACTGCTGACAACACGGTATTTAAGGCGAAAGCGGTTTTCCCGGCGGAAGGGTAAGCGCCTAGTACAGAGATTGTTCCCGGCCTTAACCCACCTGTAATCCTGTCCAGGGAAGGTAATCCTGTTTTGATCCGCTCGGCAGTATCGTCCTTTTTCAGCTCCCGGAGAACCATTTCTGCCTGGGCCATCGGCAGATTGTCGATATTGACATCGTTCTTCTGCTCCTGCTCCACCAGGGAAGATAACAGAGGGAGCATGTCCTCGTCTGCTTCCTGGGAGAGGTTGACCAACTCGCTTCTGATCCTCCGGGCCTGTGATGCTGTCTTGATTCTGCCAATGTTGTATTCAAACAGGCTGGGGATGCTGAAATTATTGTCTAAGCTGGCAGTAAATGGCGTGATTTTCTGCGCTTTGGCTACTCGGCTGTGATAATCGCCAAGGCTGGAACTAGCAAGAAATAGCTGGTAAAGCCCCTTGCAAACGGGTTCCGCAAAATCACTCGGCGATAATACGCCCGGCAAATCATTCTTAGCCTGCTCGTAGCAGATTTGCGTCAAGCCGATTAATCCTCTTTCGATTTCGTAAATGTCGTTCATCCGTTCACCTTTAGCTTGAAAACGCCGTCCCATTTTGCCACTGTCGATACATCGAAACATTCCGCTGCCTGCGCTTCGTTATATCCCCAGCCCCGAATCAGGTTGAACGCTTTTCTAACGGCCCCCTCTGACGGGATATGCTTTTTCCCCTTCTCAAAACGCATTTCAATCCAATCCATAGCGGACTTTTGCACCAACTCTGAGGGGGTAAGTTCAAGCAGCAAAGCATGATAATCGATACCGCCAGTTTTACGGCTTTCCCCCTGGGGGGGTAGGGGGGTATTACTTCTTTCTTTCTTTACTTCTTTATCCGTTGTTGTTTGTTTGTTGTTTGTTTGTTGTTCGATTGTTGTTTTGCGTGTTGTTTTTCCTTGATATTTTGCGTAATTAACCAGCTTAATAATGGTATATTTGCTTGTTGTCTGTCGTGTTATTTCTCGCGTGCTTTCAAGGTTTTTCAAGCATCGGCGAATTTGCATGATGCTCAAACCGGTTTCATCCGATAAACCGGCTAGGGAGATTATCCTTTCCCCCGGTTCAAGCGCAATGCCATGCCACCGTTTCTGCTCATAATTGGCGGTTATCAGTAGGTGTAGGAACACAGTTTTAGTATTGATATCACCGTACCATTCCCAATCCACCATCTGCCTATAGAGTTTTATAAAGCCTCCTTGCGCCATATCTACGCTCCGTATTTGCGATAAATCAGCTTGCTTTCGTCCCAATCTGGATATTTGCTTTGTAGATACTGCTTTAGCACGGGCCGCATTTTCAGCCGTTCTGCGCCATCGTATTTCTCATGGCATAGTCTACATAGCGTCAGAAGGTTTTCCTCAACCCCTAGCCCTCCCTGGCTGCGTGGGATGAAGTGCGCTTCCCCTCTTGCGTGAGGCTGTCCACACCAGACGCAACACGGGCATCCGTCGAAGCTATCCCTGATTTCCACCCTGCGCTTGACATCGGCTGGGATTGATGTGAACCGGCTCATTCTCCCCATTCGCCAACCATCGCCGCCAACTTTTCAGGTGATAATGTTTCGATGCCCTGCTGCTGGCACTCCTGAACGATTAAATCAATGAAGCAGCTCATTTGCGTGGTGTCGTAGGTGCTGGAACCGTAGAAACAAATTACATTCGTATAACCTTTGTGCTTGCTGTCGCCCCAAATTTCCGTCTGCCAGCCTAATCCATTCTTGCCCCAATTTCGCCGCCAGCGTTCAACTTCATCATTGGCTACAGGCACGATAACATTGTTGTTTGGTACCTCCCGGATAAGCTGGCGGTATATCTCGACAGGAGGAAGGCCGAGAACACCGCCCAGCTTATTCAGGAGTACCCATGCGTAGGAGTTCGCGTCTTGGCTGCGCTTGTCGCGCCATCCGGCTATTTCAACGGCCAGATGCTTTCCGTCGCGTATAAGCGCGTTCCCTTCCGCCACGCACCTCTGCGCCTCCCACGCCAGACTAACCGGCAGCTCAAATGTGAGCATAAGTCTTTCGTGTTCTATGTGCGTATGAATGGCTGTTGCTTTGAGTTTGCCTATCATCAGAAGGGCCTGTCCTCGTCGCCGGTGTCGCTGAACGCTTCATCCATAGACGGCTGGCTGTCGCCCTTCGGGGATAAGAACCGCACGTTCTCAGCCGTGATAAAGAATGTCTTGCGCTTGCCACCGTCTTTGGCCGTGTAGGAGCCGGTCTGCAAACTGCCGTCCACCGCTACCAGCTTCCCCTTGTCCAGGTAGTTAGCGCAGTTTTCGGCCAGCTGCCGCCACGCCTGGATGTCGATGAAGTCCGTTTCCTTCTCGCCCTGCGCGTTTTTATAGGCCCTGTCCACCGCTATGGTGAAGTTACAGA
>CAZCBC010000066.1:7339-13225 GCA_964496775.1 uncultured Oscillospiraceae bacterium | reverse complement strand
TCCCTTCCACCTGGCAAAGGGGCTTGGCGGGCTTGTCGAGCAGCTCAATCTCTGTGATGCGGTCTATGCGCAGGTGGGCGATGTTATGATGCCTGTCATAGTTGCCAATCAGGTAGTGCCGCCCATTTGCCACCACCATGTGATAGGGGTTAACCAGGTGGCGGATGGGACGGCCGCGGCGGTCCAGCCTGGGGGACAGTTTCATGTCCAAGCCAACGCTGTTGTAGATAAAAGCAACCTGACGGCGCCTGCTGATGGCTTCGTCCAGCACCTCGATGGTATAGAACAGCTGCTGGTTCGTCAGGGTGTTTTCCTGGATGCCGGACATGGCGGATACGCTTGTTTTAAAGTGCCGGCTGGTCAGGGAACTCAGCTTTTTAATGATATCCCCGCCCATCTTGGCAGGCACATACCGGGAGAAAAACAGGCTGTCCATCAGCAAACGCAGCTCCGAATCATCAAAGATGCGCTGAATGTACCAGTCGGTACAGATGGTGCTGTCTTCCCCCTGGCGGTCTTTGCGCGGGATCTCTGTCCATTCAATATCATAGCCGTAATCCACCAGGCGGAAGAGGTTGCGCTTGATGGTGCCCCTGTCGGCTTTTACTTGATGGTCTTTTTCCAGCAGCCGGGCAATGTCCTGCTGCGTTAACCGATGCGCCGCATCGCTATGCTTGTTCAGCACATCCAGTATTTGCATGGCCAGCATTTTTTTAGGCTGTTTCGTCAAAATACACACCTCTTGTAAAAACTATTGAAAACCGATGAATGTTTGCGCGTGCCCATGGATATATGGCTCCTCAAAATCCTGCGGCAGCAGGGTTCTCACGCAATCGTCCGACAATTCTTCCGGGGCCAGGCGCAGGATGCGCTCTGCCTGCTTCATCCGGGCCTGTTCCAGCAGGTTGCGCACCAAGCGGCCATTGCCTGCTTCCTTCATACGGGCAGCCCGTTCCAGCCAGGGCAACATGCATTGCTCAACGCCTTCATCCAGATAAAACCCCTGCTCTTTTGCCATCAAGCGGAGGATTTGCAGCATCTCCTCAGGGCTGTAATCCTCAAAGGAAATATGAAAGCCAATCCGGCTGCGCAGCCCCGGGTTAAATTGCAGCAGGTTTTCCATCTGCTCCGGGTAGCCTGCCAGAATAATCACGGTATCTTTCCGGCAGTTCTCCATTTCCATCACCAGGGTGTTGACGGCCTCCTCGCCAAACTGACCTTCCCGGCCATTTAACAGGGAATAAGCCTCATCAATGAACAGCACGGAGCCCTTTGCTTTCCTCACTTGCTCCTTCACCAGCCGGGCAGTCCAGCCCACATATTTGCCGACCAGCTCAGCCCGGCTGACTTCAATCAGCTCTCCCCTTTTCAGGATGCCTTCTTCCTTAAATATTTTAGCGCACAGCCGGGCAACGCTGGTCTTGGCGGTGCCGGGGTTGCCGGTAAATACCATATGCATGGGCGGTGCAGCGCTCTCAATGCCGCATTGCTGATACAGTTTTTTGGCGCGATGGGCCGCCAACACCCGGTCTATGACGTTTTTCGCGCCGGAAAGCCCCACCATTGTTTGCAGTATATCATACGCCTTTTGCTCTGCACAGGCCGGAACAACCGCCTGCTCTTTTTTGCCGAATGGACGGTCAGAACACTTTAGATGTTTATACTGCGGATAGACCACGCGGCGCAGATACCCCTGATACCATGCTTCGTACTGCGCCTGTAAATCTGTTTCATGAAAGCCTTCACTGTCCGTTTCTAATGCTCTAAAAAGCGCCTCGTCTGCCACAGCGCCTTCCGCGTCCGCCAAATTTTGCAGGTATTCCCTGGCCCCTTCTTTATCCAGACGCTTCTGCCCAATAACCAGCAGGGGCGTATTGGGCAGCATCTCTTCAAGAAATTCCCTGTCGCTGCTGCGGTATGCCGCAAAGCAGAATACAAACAGCACCTGCCTGGTGTATTGAAAGGCATGGTTACAAATATCCACAATATGAGAATGGTTGGCATAGTTGACAAAGCATTCTTCCGGGCAGTCGGGAACAAAATCCAGCACCAGCGCTCCGCCCAGGCTGGCCGCTATGGCATCCCGTATCATGGATTGCTCCATGTTTTTTCCGGGGGAGATGCGCAGGGTTTGATAGCGCCTGCGCTGGATGCGCCGCTGCAAGTACAGGCTGGACAGCAAAACGTCCACGGCCTTCCGGTGCCCCTGGCGCTCCGGCATTTCCAGCACATAGTGCACCGGATGCCCCATGCAGACAGCATGAGCCTCCGGCGCAAAAATCCGCTCCACCTCTTCCGATAATTCTGGAACCTGTGGAAACTGTTTCGCTTTCATCCGCAAAACATTCATTCCCTCGTCGGCATTCAATGTGCTGATTTCTCCATGCACGCCCTGCAGGCGCAACATGCCAAACGCATCCAGTACGGCGTCCGTTTCCTTCAGCCAGCCCGCGCGGAAGGCCTTGAAAATTGCCGTGATGGCAGCATCCTCGGATAGGCCTGTCATTTCATCAACCCGCAGGCTGATGCCAAGGGACGCAAGAAAGGCTTGAACCTGCGTTTCTGCATCCTGATAAACAACCGGATGAAGCAACACGCAGCCCTTTAGCAAGTCGGTATCCAATGCGTTTAGAAACACCAGGCTCCGCCGCCTGGTTTGCAAAAAACCTTCCCAGCTAGCTTTGCAGGCTTCCGCCCGGATTGCCTTCAGCATGACGGAGCTTAGTTTTACCCCTACTTTGAACGAAAAGCATTTCATGCCGCCAACCTCCCTTCCCGTTGCTTTTATGTTATCAGGTAGGATGTTGCATTTTTGCATCATCCGAAATGATAAAAAGGAAGTACACAGAAAGGAGATTGCGCCATGGATGTACAAAACCGGTACCAAACCCTGAAAAGCAAAGTAACCCAAAGAAAGGAGGAGTTTCAGCGCCTGATGCGTTTTCTGGAGGAGGAAACTGCCTGGCTAAGCGCCCCGGCTTCCACCCGTTTCCACCTGTGCCAAGCGGGCGGCCTGCTGGAGCACAGCGTCAATGTGGCAGAAACCATGCTGAAGCTGCGGGCAACGCTGGCGCCCCACCTGAGCGAGGAAAGCTGCGTCATCGTGGCCCTGCTGCACGATTTGGGCAAGGCAGGCATGCCCGGCCAGCCCCAGTATCTGGAAAACAAACCCAGCCCCAGGCAGGAGCGGGCCGGTTATCCGGCCCGCGTTCCCTACCGCTTCAACCAGGACCTATTGTACCTGAGCGTTCCCCTGCGCTCCCTGGCGCTGGCCCTGCCCCGGCTGCCCCTGAGCGAGGAAGAAATTCAGGCCATCATGTACCACGACGGGCAATATGTGGAGGACAACCGCAGCGTTGCCGCCCGGGAATGCCCGCTGACACTGTTGCTGCAATACGCGGATAACTGGAGCGGATTTGTGCTGGAGCGGTAGCAGGCACATGTGTTAGAATGTTGGTAATCAAAAAGTGCTGCGAATACAAATAGTTAAGGAGGATCTGGTTATGAATGAAATGGACATTCAATTTTATGGCGAGCGTGGGATTGTCAATGGGATTTTGCTGGATATTTACCGAGATGACAACCCAAAAGATAAGTTGGATAAATTCTTTGGTGCAATTAAGTTGATGGACGGAAGTCCATTGCCTTGGAAAGGTTCTGTTGATAAGTGTAAATGGCTGGTTGAACCTTGTTTGGCGCAGTTTGGTAACCCGGATTTTATTGCGGTGCTTGAGTCCCAAGGAAAGAAGTTCGCTTTATTCTTTGAAGCCAAACTGAAAAGCTACGAAGAGTGTGCTTTGCCCATTGAGAAAAATATGCTAACTCATTCACTGGAAACTGAAAAAAAATATAAGCACCGAGCCAGTCGAATCAACATTCAACTATGGCATCGCTACCGTTTTGTACGTGCTTTCTTGGCCACAAAAGAATCGGGTACAAAAAAACTGAGCATTGAGGAAACAGGGAACCTGTTTCCAGATGGCCGTAAGAGAATGCTAAAGAAACCGTATGTCGTTAATCTTGTCTACAAATTCTTAGATGAGTTAAAAGAGTTGGATAAGTTGGAACAATTTTACTTTATTGCTCTTACCAATGACCAAGATTGTGATGACCCCTGGAAAGATATTAGTGCAGACCACTATCCTCCGCACATAGAAAAACAAGAGAAAACAAGCCATTATGGTTTGTTGACATATGCTGCCTTGGAACGATCAGAAGCCATCAAGGCAAATCAAGGTTATTACGGTTCTGCGAAGAGCAATATAAACCTGAACTTACCAGGTTCGCTCAAAGCGAGGGAAGCCACCAAGGAAGAACGGAAGCAAATTAAGAACATTACCGGTAAGGACTTCATGGGTTGGGATAAGAAGCAGTACGATCTTGCGAAGCAGTTTCTTGATATTGAAATTGATAGTCGTTTTCAAGAATTTAAAGAGATGAAAGGTTCCTATAGTTGGCTTGCCCATGGGCAAGTAGAAGTGAAGTTGATGGTAGACCCCATAGGCAGCGACAAGCTCATGATTGGTTTCCGTAGTGAAAACGGCATCAACAAGAACCTCACGGAAAATATAACCCCTGTTGAAAATAGAACTCCTGTTCTATATTCCATTAATGGACGGAATTTTTTCTTCTACTCATTTGATAAGGAACAAACCAAAAACATGCAAAATCTCGCTTTGCAGTACATGGACTTATGCTAATGGAATCCTGGACAAATGACAACTCAGAATCATAAAAATTAATCATTTCTTCCCACTATTCTCAGTACACACCTTCGAAGGCTGCGCTTTTGTACCATGCAGAAGTCGCAGCCTTCTTTTTATATCCTTACCTGAAACTTTTTTCAATAATTTTCAATATTATCCGGAAACTTCTTGCCAACCATCCTTCCCTGCGCTATAATGAGAACACAAAGCACAAACAAACACAGAACCTGCACCAATGGGAGTATTCCTGTATGACCGATTGTCTGGTTAAAATGAACCAAATGAAGGACCGCCTGGCACCGGCGGAGCGTCGGGCTGCTTTGTGTTTTTTGGAAAACCCCGCGGGCATGCGGGCGCTGTCCATTGATGAGGCGGCGCAGCAGTGCGGCATCAGCAAGGCTACGCTGGTGCGCATGTGCAAGAGCCTGGGCTACAAGGGGTATAAGGATTTTTCCTTTGCTTTTTCCCTGGATGTGGCGTCGGGAACGGATATTGTGTATGCAGACCTATCCCCCGGGGATGATGTGCGCACGCTGATCGGCAAGGTAACCAGGCAGAACATGGACGCCCTGCGCGACACCATGCGGCTGCTTAACGAAAAGGATGTGAACCGTGCTGCCGAGGCGCTGCACAACGCCCCACGGGTGGACTTTTACGGCGTGGGCATGTCCGCCCTGGTGGCGCAGGACGCCCAGATGAAGTTTCAGCGGCTGTGCAAGGACACCCAGGCCTCCCCCGACCCCCATGTGCAGGTAGTCACCGCCGCCCGGCTCAGGCAGGGGGACGCCGCCATCATCTTTTCCTACTCAGGCGAAACCAAAGACGTTCTGCAAACCCTGGCCGCCGTTAAGCGGGCGGGGGCTACGGCCATCAGCGTTACGCGGCTGGGCAGCAGCCCCTTAAGCCGCGGCGCCGACATCGCCCTGCATGTGGCATCCAGCGAAATGCTGGTGCGCTCCGCCGCCATGTCTTCCCGTATGGCCATGATGCACGTGATTGACATTCTGTATTCCGCCGTGGCGGCAAGGGGCTACGCGGAATATAAGCCCGCCCTGGACAAAACCCATCTGGAAGGCAAGTACAAAAAGAAATAATGGTGAAACGCATGCGACAAGTATCCGAAGACTATCTGGCCAATCTGTCCACCGAGCAGGTGCTGGAAAACAGCCTGAAGCTGGAT
>CAZCBC010000066.1:2891-7329 GCA_964496775.1 uncultured Oscillospiraceae bacterium | reverse complement strand
CCATGGAGGGCCCCCAAATTGCCCAACTGATGAACCAGGCGGACAGCCAGGCCGCCTTGGCGGTGGAGCAGGCGCTGCCCCAAATCGGCAAGGCTATCGAGGAGGTAGCAGCCCGCGTAAAGCAGGGCGGACGCCTCATCTACTGCGGTGCGGGCACCAGCGGCCGCCTGGGGGTGCTGGACGCTTCGGAGTGTCCCCCCACATTCGGCGTTTCGCCGGATATGGTGCAGGGCATCATCGCCGGGGGCGACAGGGCGCTGCGCCACGCCATCGAGGGGGCGGAGGACGACGCCCTGATGGGCAGGCAGGATATGGACAGCCTGCGTCTAACAGCCCTTGACACGGTGGCGGCCATCAGCGCCAGCGGCTTTGCGCCCTATTGCATCGCGGCGCTGGAAGCAGCCAGGGAAAAGGGTGCGCTGACGCTGTCCATCTGCTGCAACAAGAACGCCCGGCTGTCCCAATATGCCGACATCGCCATGGAAGCCCCCACCGGGCCGGAGGTGCTCAGCGGCTCCACCCGGCTAAAAGCGGGCACCGCCACCAAGATGATGCTCAACATGCTGTCCACCGGCATTATGGTGCGCACCGGACGGGTGTACCAGAACCTGATGGTGGACATGAACGCCTCCAATCAGAAGCTGCAGGGCCGCGCCGTGCGCATCCTGGAAAGGGCCACGGGCCTTCCAAAAGAAGAAGCGCAGGCGTTGCTCAGCCGTGCCCAGGGCCATGTAAAAACCGCCCTGGTGATGCACAAGGCAGGCTGCGGCAAGCAGCAGGCAGAACAAGCCCTTGGGCAGGCGGAGGGCTGGGTGTACCGGGCTGTAGAACTGTTGGGAGGACAAGCATGAGTCTTGCAGACCTCCAGCAAAATATGGAACAGACCGCCCTGCGCTACATGGGGGAAGGCTATTTCCCCTCCTGCGTGATGACGGTGTTTGACAGGGACGGCATATTGTTCCAGTCCGCCCTGGGGGAAGCCCATAACGATACCCTCTTTGACTGCGCCTCGCTGACCAAGATTGCCACCTCCACCCAGGTACTCCTTGCCATAGAGCAGGGACTGTTTCAGCTGGACAGCGAGTTGCTCAGCGTGTTGCCATATCTAAAGGAAGATTCCTTCCTGGCCGGGCGGCTGAAGGGCATCACACTCTTTCAATTGTTGACCCATACGGCGGGGCTGCCCGCCTGGTACCCCTTCTATGTGAAGGAGGATTTTCTCTCCGCCCTGAAGGACGCCCTGCAAGCGCCCCCTGAAACAAGCGTGGTATACAGCGACCTGGGCTTTATCTTGCTGGGCAAGGTGTTGGAAGAAGCCTACCAAAAACCCCTGGACGCTTGCCTTACGGACAATTTGGTTATTCCCTTCAACCTGGGCCGCATGGGCTACAAGCCGGACCTAAGCGAGGACATCATGCCCTCCAGCTACGGTAACCCCATCGAAGAAAAGATGGTGCAGGAAGCAGGCTACGATTTTACTGCCTGGCGGCCCCATACCCCCGTCCAGGGGCAGACCAATGACGGCAACGCCCACTACGCTTTTCAGGATGTGTCCGGCCATGCCGGGCTGTTCGCCAACGGCAAGGCACTGGCACGCCTGGCGCAAATCTACATGAACACCGCTTCTCCCCTGCTGCGTGACTCCCTGCGCGAGCACGCCCCCGGCCGGGGGCTGGGCTGGCAGACGGGCAACATGTACCCCACGGGCTGCGGCCACACCGGTTTTACCGGCACCAGCATCTACCTGTCCCCCGAATTGAACATCGGCTGCATCCTGCTGACCAACCGCCTCTACTACCAGGAAGGGGAAGCCAAGCAAACCGCCCCCTTCCGTATGGACATCCACCGCATGGTGGCGGAATGCGCCGCCACATAATCTCTGTTCCCAAGGCGTCTGCTTAGACGCTTTGACCATACCAACAAAGGAGGATTCCCCATGAAGAAAACCCTATCCCTTCTATTGGCGCTGCTGATGATGCTGTCCCTGACAGCGGCGGCCCAGGAACCCATGGTGCTGAAATACGGCACCGATGCCGAGCCCATCGGCTTTGACCCCCATACCGTGCCCGCGCTGGCGTCTACCCGCATCATGCTGCAAATGTATGAAACCCTGGTGGATATGGATGAGGACATGAATGTCATCCCCCGCCTGGCGGAAACATGGGAGCAACCCGACGACTTAACCTACATCTTCCACCTGCGCAAAGGCGTCAAGTTCCACTCCGGCCGGGAAATGAAGGCGGAGGACGTGAAGTACAGCTTCGAGCGCATCTTAAGCCCGGATTTGGGCGCCCTGGGCAACAGCGCCAGCTACGCCGGATACATCAAGGAAGTTGAAGTGCTGGACGAGTACACCGTCAAGTTTACCCTGGAGCAGATTAACGCCCCCTTCCTGTCCGCCCTGTCCTCCAGCTACCTGAGCATTGTGGACAAGGAAACGGTGGAGAAGGCCGGCGGCAACCTGCTGCAGGTAAGCGGCGGCACCGGCCCCTACATTCTGGGCGAATGGGTGCCCGACAACTCCGTCACCGTCAACCGCTTTGCAGACTACTGGCAGGAAGGCGTCAAGTTTGACCGCATCGAGTTCTATGTCATCACCGACCCCTCCGCCCGCATGTCCGCCCTGCGCACCGGCGAAGTAGACCTGATTGTGGGCGACAGCGCCATGCTGGCCCTGGCGGAAAACGCCAAGAACGTGGAAGTCTACAAGGTACGCAGCCGCAACTACACCACGCTGTGCCTGAACCTGAACAAGGAAGAGTTCAAGGACGTGCGCGTCCGCCAGGCCATCTCCCTGGCGCTGAACCGTCAGGAAATCATCGACCTGGCCTTCAACGGCGAGGCGGAAATCTCCGGTTTCGCACCGGCTTCCATGGGCCACTGGGCAGTGGATGTGCTGGAACACCCCCTCTATCAGCAGAACATCGAAAAGGCCAAGGAACTGATGAAGGAAGCGGGCTATGAGAACGGCTTTACCGCTACCTGCACCGTGGGCTTGCTGGACAACATCCGCAACAGCGGCACCGTCATCCAGCAGCAGCTGGCCGCCATCGGCATCAAGGTAGAAGTACAGAACAAGGAAAACGCCCAGTATGTGGATGACTGGAAAGCCCATAACTTCGAGATGATGGTCTGCCAGAACGGCGCGGGCACCGACCCCAACCGCGCGGTGGCCTTCTTCTTCTCCACCACCGGCTCCGCCAACATCGCCGAATACTCCAACCCCCGGGTGGATGAATTGTGCGCGCTTGCCGCTGGCACCACCAATGTGGATGCCCGCCGGGAGTACTACCATGAAGCCATCAACATCATCCTGGACGAATGCCCCAACGTAACCTTTGCCAGCCCCTACGACTACATCTACGCTTCCACCAGCCTGAAGGGCTATGCGCCCAGCGCCACCAACATGGTGGACTTCAGAGCCGCTTATCTTGAAAAATAAACTTTGAACCTTGGCCGCGGCAGGGGAAACTTTGCCGCGGCCCCCTTTGAGGAATCCATGAAGAATTATATTATCCGCAGGGTTCTGATGCTTATACCCATCCTGCTGGGCATCAGCATTGCCATTTTCCTTATTATGCAGCTAATCCCCGGCGATGTCGTGTCGGGCATATTGGGCATCGAGGAAACGCCGGAACTGCGCGCCATGTGGGAAAAGAAGCTGGGCCTTGATCAGCCCCTTTTAACTCAGTACGTTAACTGGATTGGCGGCGTCATTCGGGGCGACTTTGGCGAGTCCTTCCGTACGGGGGCCAAGGTGTTCCCCGAAATTCTCTGGCGCTTTTCCATCTCGGCGGAACTGGCCATCTTAGCCTGCATTGTCGCCTGGCTGATCGCCTTTCCCCTGGGCATTCTGTCAGCGCTCAAGCGAAACCACTTCATCGACAGGGTGGTGCGGGTGGCGGCGCTGCTGGGGGTGTCGGTGCCGGGCTTTGCCTTTGCCACCCTGCTGATACTGTTTCTGGCGCTGGGTTTTGGATACTACCCGCCCATTAAATATGTATCCCTTTTGCAAAACCCTATTAAAAATCTGGAAATCATGATTCTTCCTGCCCTGGTGCTGGGCAGCAGCATGGCTGGCTCCGTCATGCGGGAGGTGCTCCGGCAGGACTTTATCAAGGCGGTGCGCGCCAAGGGCGCGTCGGAAAAGGTTACCATCATGCGCCACGCCTTCCGCAACGCCAGCATCCCCATTGTAACGCTGGTGGGCATGCAGATTGGCATCCTGATGGGGGGCACGGTGGTCATTGAGCAGATATTTTCCATCCCCGGCCTGGGGCAATACCTGCTGACGGGTATCTTTCAAAGGGATTTCCCCATCGTGCAGGGCACCGTGCTGTTTATGGCCATGGTGTATGTGGTTATCAACCTGTTGGTGGATATTCTCTATACCTCTATC
The DNA here is from genome assembly GCA_964496775.1 of uncultured Oscillospiraceae bacterium. Lineage (GTDB taxonomy): Bacteria > Bacillota > Clostridia > Christensenellales > Aristaeellaceae > DTU024. The sequence goes on along the minus strand of CAZCBC010000066.1, from coordinate 2,930 downwards.
GACCCGCGCATCACCTACAGCTAAGAGGAGGCAAAGGAT
>CAZCBC010000066.1:2568-2881 GCA_964496775.1 uncultured Oscillospiraceae bacterium | reverse complement strand
AAAAAAGCCATCATCAACCGCCGCCTCCCCACGGGGGACAGCCTGATGAAGCAGTTATGGCAGGATCCCCTGGGCCGCGCCGGGTTTATCGGCATCGCCCTGATTATTTTGCTGGCGGTCTTTGCCCCCATTATTGCCCGCTATGATGTGGCGCAGATTAATTCCAAGGCGCGGCTTCAGGCTCCCTGTGCCGCCTACTGGTTTGGTACCGACAACTTTGGCCGCGACATTTTCAGCCGCATTGTTTATGGAGCACAGGTGTCCCTGCAGGTGGGGCTGGTGTCGGTGGGCATCGCGGCGGGCATTGGGTACC
>CAZCBC010000066.1:0-2526 GCA_964496775.1 uncultured Oscillospiraceae bacterium | reverse complement strand
TGGCCGCCGGATTCTTTGAGGGTAAGGTGGAAAGCGCCATCATGATGCTGATGGACATCATCTTCGCCTTCCCCTCCATTTTGCTGGCACTATTGATTGTGGCGGTGCTGGGCACCAGCGTAGTCAACACCATGATTGCCATCGGCATCGTCAACATCCCGGTCTTTGCCCGTACGGTGCGCGCCTCGGTAAAAACCGTCAAGGGTACTGACTACATTGCCAACGCCCGCTCGGTGGGGCTTAGCAACAGCGCCATCTTGTTCAGGCACATCACCCCCAACTCCCTGGCACCCTTTACGGTACAGGCCACCCTGGCATTATCCGGCGCCATCCTGACCGAAGCCACTATGAGTTTTCTGGGCCTTGGCATACAGCCCCCCGATCCCTCCTGGGGCTCCATGCTGTCCGAAGCCCGCACCTATATGGAGATGGCGCCCTGGATGGTGGTATTCCCCGCGCTGTTCATTATTTTTACCATCCTGTCCTTCAACATCCTGGGGGACGCCCTGCGCGACGCGCTGGACCCCAAACTGAAGCTGTAAGGAGGGACAGATGGACAACTTGCTTGAAATCAACAATCTCAAAATCAGCACGCTGCGGGGCAAGAACGTGGTGCCCCTGCTGGACAAGGTAAGCCTCAACGTACCCAAGGGGCAGTGCCTGGGCATTGTGGGTGAGTCGGGTTGCGGCAAAAGCATTACCGCCACCGCCCTTTTGCAGCTGCTGCCCTATCCCCTCAGGGTGACAGGGGGCAGTGCCCGTTTCCAGTCCGCCCAGCATGGCGAAATAGACCTGCTGACGCTGCCCGCAAAACAGATGAGGGACATACGCGGCCGGGACATCGCCATGATTTTTCAGGAACCCATGACCTCTTTGGACCCCATCTTTACCATTGAGCAGCAGATGTTCGAAGCGCTGCAATTCCATTTTCCCCATATGACGCACAAGGACATGCGGGATAAATGCCTCCAGATGCTTCAAAAGGTTAACATTCCCCGCCCCGAGCAAACGCTGCTTTCTTACCCCCATCAGTTATCCGGTGGTCAGCTGCAGCGTATCATGATTGCTATCGCCTTAATGAACGACCCCCGCCTGCTGATTGCCGACGAGCCCACCACGGCACTGGATGTTACCATCCAGATGCAGATACTGAATTTGATGAACGAGCTCAAGGAAAATAACGGCACCGCCGTGCTGATGATTACCCACGACCTGGGCGTAATCGCCGAAACCAGCGACCATGTGGCGGTATTCTACGCCGGGCATATTGTGGAGGAGGCGCCGGTGCGGGAACTGTTCAACCATCCCCAGCATCCTTACACCAGGGGATTGCTCCAGTCCATTTCCTCCCTATCGGGGGACAGCGGCCTGCTGTACGCCATCCCCGGCATCGTGCCGCCGGGGGGCAGCTGGGCGCACCATTGCCGGTTTGCCGCCCGGTGCGGTGCGGCAACAGAAAAATGCCTCCGGGACGTACCGGCACTAACAGAGGTGGCCCCCGGGCATCTATGCAGGTGCTTCCTGCACAGTCAGGAGGTGGAAGCATGAGCGAATATCTGCTGGACGTACAAAACCTGAAGACCTATTTCCCTGTCAAGGGCGGGCTGCTGCGCCGCACCATCGGCCACGTACACGCGGTGGAGGACGTCTCCTTCCGCCTGAAAGAAAAGCAGGTGTTCGCCCTGGTGGGCGAGTCGGGCTGCGGCAAAAGCACCACAGGCAAAAGCATTCTGCGCCTGATTGAGCCCACCGCCGGGCAGGTATTCTTTGAAGGACAGGATTTAACCGCCCTGTCCCCCGAAGAAATGCGCGCAAAGCGCCGGGATATGCAGTTTATCTTCCAAAACCCCTATTCCTCCCTGAACCCCCGGATGAACGTGTGGCAGCTGCTAAGCGAGCCGCTGAAAACCCACTTCTCCCTGTCTGAGCAGGAGATGCGGGAAAGGGTGGAAAGCATGCTGGATAAAATCGGTTTTACCAAAGACCAACTGCTGCGCTACCCCCACCAGTTTTCCGGCGGGCAGAAGCAGCGCATCTCCATCGCCCGGGCTTTGATTACCGGCCCCCGCTTTGTGGTGGCAGACGAGCCGGTATCAGCCCTGGATGTGTCCATTCAGGCACAAATCCTAAACCTCCTGGTACAGTTGCAGCAGGAAATGGCGCTGTCCATGGTGTTCATCTCCCACGATTTAAACGTGGTGCGCTTTATCAGCAGCGAGGTGGCAGTGATGTACTTAGGCTCCATCATGGAAACAGGCGCCACCCAGGACATCTACGCCCACCCCCGGCACCCCTATTCCCGGGCGTTGCTGGGCGCCGTTCCCTCCCTGGACCCTGACAATAAAAAGAAGCGCAAGGCATTAAAGGGCGAAGTGCCCAACCCCGCCAACCCGCCCACCGGCTGTCCCTTCCATCCCCGGTGCGACAGGGCGACCGGCCTTTGCAGGCAGCAAAAGCCCCTCTTAACCCCGCAGTTTGGCCGCATGGTGGCCTGCCATCACCCTTTGGAGGATTAATATGGCTTAC
>CAZCBC010000065.1:6450-13274 GCA_964496775.1 uncultured Oscillospiraceae bacterium | reverse complement strand
CTATGAAAACTATTTACTGATTCCGAAAACGCTGGTTTTTAGAGGTTCCCTTAATTTAAATAATGTGAAAAACATGTGATGTTTGTCGAAACCGTTATGTAACCAGTCTGCTTTCTGAAGGATGCAGATCGACATTTTTAAAGAAAAGAGGCGCGTGATGAAAAAAAAGAAAACTTTTCTTGGCTTGGAATTAGGGTCCACACGCATCAAGGCGGTAACGATTGATCAAAACCACAGCTTGGTTTCTTCGGGTAGTCACACATGGAAAAGCAGTATGGAAAATGGTTTGTGGACATATCCGTTGGAAGAAGCCTGGGTGGGCATTAAAAATGCTATTTCGGCAATAGAAGATCGTCAGGCTATTGCCGGTATGGGTGTTTCTGCTATGATGCACGGATACTTGGCTTTTGACAGCGGTTGGCAGCTTTTGACACCCTTTAGAACTTGGCAGAATACTGTTACCGGAGAAGCTGCGGAAAAGTTGACGGAACTATTTCAATTTAATATTCCGCAGCGCTGGAGTGTTGCCCATTTGTACCAAGCGATGCTGAATGGCGAGGAACACGTTTCGCGTATTACGCACATCACAACATTGGCTGGTTATGTGCACTACATGCTGACGGGTGTTCACGCCGTAGGTGTCGGCGAAGCTTCCGGCATGTTTCCCATAGATCCCGATACGGGGGATTATGACGTGGATATGATGGCAACCTTTGATACGCTGACGAGTCAAGCAGGCATGCCGTGGACAATCGGTGAGCTGTTGCCGCGTGTGCTGAAGGCGGGCGAGAATGCCGGGTTTTTAACTGAAGAGGGAGAAAAATTGCTGGATGGCTTGCTGAGCGCGGGCGTACCCTTTGCGCCCGCTGAGGGAGACGCGGGTACGGGTATGGTAGCTACCAATGCTATTGCCGCACGTAGCGGCAATGTCTCTGCGGGAACATCCATTTTTTCGATGGTGGTGTTAGAAAAACCGCTGGTAAATCATTACCCAGAGATTGATATCGTGACAACGCCGGAGGGTAAGCCCGTTGCCATGGTTCATTGTAACAACTGTACCAACGATATGAATGCCTGGGTGAACGTGCTGGAAGAGACAGCAATGCTCTTTGGCGCACGTCCTGAAAAGGGCGAATTGTTTGAAAAACTGTACAAAAAAAGCCAGGAAGCCGATCAGGATGCGGGCGGACTTGTTGTTTATAATTACTTGGCGGGGGAGAGTGTAACCCACTTTGACGAGGGACGGCCTATGGTGTTAAGGCGTCCGGAAAGCAACTTCACTTTAGCAAACTTCATGAGGGCTCAACTTTACTCGACCATGGCCACCCTACGTATTGGTATGGACATCCTAAGTGCGGAGCGTGTTGCTATCGATCGACTGATGGGACATGGCGGGCTGTTTAAAACGCCTGGTGTAGCGCAGGCCTATATGGCGGCGGCTTGCCGGGTACCGGTTACCTGCATGGAAACGGCAGGCGAAGGAGGGCCTTATGGCATGGCGGTACTGGCTGCATACAGTGTGCAGCATGCGCAGGATGAAACATTGAACGACTATTTGCAAAATAGAGTGTTTGCTTCGGCTTCCGCCGTTACTTTGCCGCCTGACAAGGAAACTGTGGATGGGTTTGAACGGTATTTAACTTTATTCAAAAATGCTTTGGCGGTAGAACAAGCCGCTGTCAAGAATATCTAGGAGGAAAAGAGAATGAAACAATATCAGTTTTGGTTCGTGGTAGGGAGTCAGTTTCTATATGGACCTGAGGTGTTGGAAATTGTAGATCACCGCGCGAAGGAAATGGCCGAAACCATGTCGACAAAACTACCTTTTCCTTTGGTGCATAAGGTAACAGCCAAGACCAATCAAGAGATTACGGAGATTATGAAGGAAGCCAACTACGATGACGCTTGCGCGGGTATCGTAACATGGTGCCATACCTTTAGCCCGTCCAAAATGTGGATTAACGGCTTAAGCCAGCTTCAAAAGCCATATTGCCATTTTGCTACGCAGTATAACCGCGAGATTCCCAATGATGAAATTGATATGGATTTCATGAACCTTAACCAGGCTGCCCATGGAGACAGGGAGCATGGCTTTATTGCATCGCGTCTGCGTATGCCTCGGAAGGTCGTTGCGGGTTATTGGCAGGACGAAGAAGTGTTGGAGCGCCTGGGCAGCTGGATGAAGGCGGCAGTGGGTGTTGCGGTATCCAAGTCTTTGAAGGTCATGCGCTTTGGCGATAACATGCGTGAAGTGGCGGTCACCGAAGGGGACAAGGTGGAAACACAGATTAAACTGGGATGGCAGGTAAACACATGGCCTGTTGGCACGCTGGTGGAATACATGGACGCTGTTGAGGAAAATGAAATCGACAGTCTGATGGAAACCTACCGTGAAAAATATGATATTGCTACGCAGGATATTGAAGCAGTGCGTTATCAGGCGCGGGAAGAAGTCGCCATGAAAAAGCTACTGGATTCGGAAGGTTGCACTGCTTTTACCAATACTTTCCAAGATCTGTACGGTATGCGTCAGTTACCGGGTTTGGCCACTCAGCACCTGATGGCGCAAAGCTATGGCTACGGCGGAGAGGGCGACTGGAAAACCGCAGCGATGACGGCAATTATGAAGGCGATGGGTGAAAATGGAAACGGTGCATCGTCTTTTATGGAAGACTACACCTATCATCTTGTAAAGGGACAGGAGTACAGCCTTGGTGCACATATGCTGGAGGTATGCCCCAGCATAGCTGCGCAGCGTCCGCGTATTGAGGTGCATCCCCTCGGCATTGGCGACAGGGAAGCGCCTGCGCGTCTTGTGTTTGAGGGTAAACCGGGCAAGGCCATTGTTGTATCGCTGGTAGACATGGGCGGACGTATGCGGCTGATATGCCAACAGATTGAGTGTGTGAAGCCTATTCTCCCCATGCCTAATTTGCCGGTGGCTCGCGTGATGTGGCGGGCGATGCCCAACCTAGAAGACGGCATTGCTTGCTGGCTAATGGCGGGCGGTGCGCATCATACGGTGCTCAGCTATGATGTAACAAGCGAACAGATGCGCGATTGGGCGCGGATGATGGACATTGAGTTTGTCTTAATTGACAGTGAAACAACGCCGGAAAAACTGGAAGAAGAGCTGATGATCAAAGACCTTGTCTGGAAACTGAAGTGAGGCCGAGAGCATGTTGGAAGCGTTAAAGAAAACGGTTTGTGAAGCGAATCTGATGCTAAAAGAACACCATTTGGTTATTTTTACCTGGGGCAATGTGTCTGCTATTGACAGGGAAACGGGATTAGTGGTTATCAAGCCCTCGGGTGTTGAGTATGATGGCATGAAACCTTCCGATATGGTAGTGGTAGACATTGAGGGCAACAGGATAGAAGGCGCATACAAACCTTCTTCCGACACGCCCACCCATCTGGAACTATATAGGGCTTTCCCCGAAATCGGGGGTGTTGTGCATGCTCATTCGCGTTGGGCAACGGTGTTTGCGCAGGCGGGGCGGGATATTCCTGCCCTTGGCACAACGCATGCCGACTATTTTTACGGCGCTATTCCCTGTACAAGGGAGATGACGCAGCAGGAGATTACAGGCGCATACGAAAAGGAAACGGGCAACGTAATTGTGGAAACTTTTCAGGGGCAAAACCCTCTGGCTGTTCCCGGTGTACTGGTACATGCGCACGGTCCCTTTGCGTGGGGAACGGATGCCGGAAACGCCGTGCATAATGCAGTAGTCTTGGAAGAAGTTGCCTTCATGGCGTATCATTCGATGCAGCTGAATGGCGAACTTTCTTCTATGCCGCAAGTGCTGCTTGATAAACATTACCTGCGCAAGCATGGGGCGAATGCTTATTACGGACAAAAATGAATGGAATATTGAAAAAAATATTGGCGCTGCTCGTTGCGATGGTGATGGTAATCATCGTATATACGCTTGTTGTATCTAAAGATGCAGGCGAACAAACAAAGGGAACGGAACGCCCCATCATCCTAGGCTTTTCCCAGTTGGGCTCTGAAAGCAATTGGCGGCTGGGTAACACACAGTCCATCATCAAGGCGGCGGAGCGTGCCGGGATTCAATTGATGTTCAAAAATGCTGAACAGAAGCAGGAAAAACAAATTGACGCAATACGTTCCTTTATTGCATACCAAGTAGATGTAATTGCGTTTGCTCCCATTGTGGAAGATGGATGGGATAATGTGCTGAGGGAGGCCAAGGAGGCAGGCATTCCCGTGATATGTTCCGACCGTTCCGTGAAGGTGGAAGACGAAAGCCTGGTTACATGCTTTGTTGGTGCGGATTTTTATCTGGAAGGTGAGCGTGCCGGGCAATATCTTCTAAAAAAGATGGAGGGCAGGGAAGGCCCTATCCGCATCGCGGAGTTGTCGGGTACGATTGACTCAACGCCCATGCGTTACCGCGCACTGGGCTTTCGTGATGTGCTTGAGCATGATCAACGCTTTGAGATTGTATACAGCCAATCAGGTGATTTTTTGCGTTCTAGAGGCAGGGAAGTGATGCGTGATATCCTCGAAAAGCCGGGCAATGTGGACGTACTGTACAGCCATAACGACTCCATGACGCTGGGAGCGTTGGAGGCGATTGAAGCAAAGGGACTGCGTCCCGGACAGGATATAGTAATCGTCAGCGTAGACGGAGAACAGGCTGCAATCGACTTGCTCAAGCAGGGGAAGATTAATTGCGTTGTGGAATGTACTCCGATGCTGGGAGACATGATTATGAACCTTAGCAAACGCCTTGTCCGAGGTGAAAAGGTTGACAGGGTCATGTATTCGGAAGAAACGGTATTCTCCGACCTTGATGAAGGAATGTTGTCCATCCCGCCAAGGGGGTACTGAAGTGAAATTAAAAGAGCTTTTTGCTGCGCTGCTGCCCGAGCGTGGTCCGCTCAGCCAAAGGCTGACAGTTTCTTTCCGTACCATCATGATAATGATGCTTTTGCCGGCTCTTTTGTCGATTGTGTTAATGACGGGTTTTTCGCGGGTGTATTATTCATTTTTGCGCAGGGCGGAAACCATTAACTCTCTTAGCAGTGTGGTAGTTGATCAGTTGCCAGCCGATTTATTTAATATAGTTGCGGGCAGTAAGAGTTTTCCGACAGGCAGCCAGGTTGACATGATGCGCGATGTAAAGCGTACGCTGGATGAGTTGATCGATAAAAAGCCTTCTAGCCATCTGGAACTGACAGTTGCGCGCCGTACCAGCGAAACCATGTCCAACTACATCGAGAAGTTGGGTAACCAGATGGCGGCGGGTGCGTCTGTTGATGAAAACATGCAGGTGCTGGAGGAAATACGCAAAGTATCCGATCTTTTAGGGGATATGTTCCGTGATGCGGTATCGGCAGAGATTAGAGTAGCTAACCAGGCCAGTGGGCAGTTACGATGTTCTCTTAATGTTGCCATTGCGCTGGAAGCTGCGTTGGTGGTTTTTGCGTTGCTTTTTATCCGGTTGGCGCGGGAAAGGCTTACCAAGGCGGTAGCAGACCCTTTACTCGAACTACAGGTCTTTGCTGAAAAAATTGCCAGCGGTAAGCTGGATGTACGCACGCCCGAACCGGATGTAGAGGAACTGAAAGCGCTCAGTGACAGCCTGAATGTTATGGCGGTCAAGCTGGATAGGTTAATCAAGGAGAATCAACAGGAACAGGAAAACTTGAAAAAGAGTGAGCTGCGTACCCTGCAGGCCCAGGTGACGCCACATTTTTTGTATAATACACTGGATGCTATTGTATGGTTGGCAGAAGCGAAGAAAAATGAGGAAGTAATATCTATTACGCGTGCGCTGTCGAACTTCTACCGCATTTCCCTGTCCGATGGACACGACTGGATTACTGTTTCGCAGGAAGAGGAGCACCTGCGCGGATATTTAACCATTCAGAGAATCCGTTACAGGGACATATTGGATTACGGCATACGTATTGACGAATCGCTAAAAAATGAAACAATTCTGAAGTTGACCATCCAACCGTTGGTGGAAAACGCGCTGTATCATGGTATCCGTAATAGGCGTGGTGGCGGACGCATTGATGTTGATGTCTGGCGTGATGATGCATTGCTTCGTGTGCGCGTGACAGATAATGGGGCGGGTATGAGCAAGGAAAAGCTAGAGAATCTGCGCGCAGTATTAGCGGGAAAGCAGCCTGCGCCCGATGCAGGGTTTGGACTTATAAATGTTGATAAAAGAATAAAATTATACTATGATCAACCACAGGGATTGACTGTGGAAAGTGCCTTGGGTGAAGGCAGCGCCGTTTCGTTTGCAGTGCCCATCAACCATCAGGTCAGGTGAATATGTACAAAGTTTTTTTAGCGGATGATGAAGTTGTTATCAGGGAGGGGATTAGAACCTCTTTCCCGTGGGATAGCAGCGGTTTCGCATTGGCGGGCGAAGCGCCGGATGGCGAGATTGCTCTTTCTTTAATGCAGGAAATTAAGCCGGATATTCTGATTACCGATATTCGTATGCCTTTTATGGATGGCCTGGAACTGAGCCGTCGGGCGCTGGCCAGTTTGCCCTGGCTTAAAATTATTGTTATTAGTGGTTTTGATGAGTTTACTTATGCCCGTGAGGCTCTGATGTTGGGTGTGAAAGAGTATCTTTTAAAGCCTATCAGCGCACAGGAACTGGAGCAGGCTTTGCGTCGCGTTGCCGCACAGATTGATGAGGAAAGACGCCAGTATGCCGATTTGCAGGCAATGAAGAAGCAACTGGATGCTGCAAAAATCGATAACCAGTGGCCTGCGCTGTGCAATGCGGCGGGACAGGCTTTCTGCAATGCGTCTCCCTTCCTTCTGAAGG
>CAZCBC010000065.1:0-6440 GCA_964496775.1 uncultured Oscillospiraceae bacterium | reverse complement strand
ACGCCAGTATGCCGATTTGCAGGCAATGAAGAAGCAACTGGAGTTGTCCTCCGGATTGATGAGGGAGCAATTCTTGCATGATGTGCTTTGCGGCATGAAGGATGATGAACAGCGCTCTAATCTATTCTTGAATGCCCAAAAGCTGGACATGAATCTGATGGCGCGCCATTATCGAGTAATGTTGATTTCTACCCGTCAGAATATTGGTGACGAGCAGGTATTGCCCAAGGCTCTGGTCAGCCATATCGTGAACAGGCAACCAGAAGGCAGCGTATATATGTGCCAGATGGATGGTGTACTAGCTCTGCTTTTCTTGAATGACTTGCCCAGTGCATTGGAGGAGCACGCCTTTGCGGTAGCGGAGGCGGTGAAGCACAGCGCAGCAGAGGTAGAACTACCGCCGATGCATATTGCTATTGGCGCAGCGGTCGGCGCGATATTCAAGGTGCCTGACTCGCTGGCTTCCGCTTATGTGACCCTTCGTGCTATGCATGGTCATATGAAAATGGAACAGACCAGTATCATGGACAATGATGATGCACAACTGGATGTAAGTGATGTAATTTCTGTTAGTGGCGATGCGTCACTATATGAGCAGCTGCGATTTGCCTCCGTATCGGAGATTGCGAATATAGTAAAAGAGTTTTTCAATAAGGACTCGGCGATGCAAAACTCTTTGATTATGCTGAATTACCTTCTGGTAGAGAGCTTACTGACTGCATCCCGCATTGTGAAGGAAAATGGGGGAGCCCCTGAGAGCGTGTTGCCTGAGAGTCTTGAAGGGGAAAAAGGATTAAAACTTGTATCCGAACCTCAGGCGGTGTTTAGTACCGCCGTGGATGTCCTGATCTTAGCGCTGGAATTTAGGGACAAACAATCGCTTTCCCGCTATGGAGAGGTTATTAGGCGTGCGCGCGCTTTTATAGATCAGAATTTTACCAATCCTAACCTTTCACTTGGTGACGCTGCACAGTCTGTTCATCTGTCACTGAATCATTTCTGTACAGTCTTTTCGCAGGAAACAGGGTTTACATTTATTGAATATCTGACACAGCTGCGCATGGAACGTGCGCGTGATATGCTGGCAAAGACGCAGATGCGTTCGTCGGATATTGCGGTAGAGGTGGGCTATCGTGACCCGCACTATTTCAGTTACCTGTTTAAAAAGCACACAGGCGTCAGCCCACGTGACTATCGAAAAGCTCAGCAAGCGGGTGAAACGTAAAATATCAACCGTTTTTTATGAAAATAGTCTAATTGCTTCTTTTGGTAGATTGAATGTTTGTGAAAATAATCCCTATATTTCCAAAAGCAGTTGCTTGAATGATGATAGCCTATTCGTTACACTTTAAAACAAGAAAACCGGAGAGAACCGGACAATAAAAATTGGAGGGAATCGCAATGAAAAAACTGCTCGTTCTTGCCATGGCTGTCTTGATGTTGTTTAGCTCTATCGTTTCAGCCAGCGCTGTGACCATCGGCTTCTCGCAGATTGGTCAGGAATCCGACTGGCGTACCGCCAACACTGACAGCGTTAAAGCTGCCATTGCTGCTGAAGGCTGGGAACTGGTGTACGACGATGCGCAGCAAAAGCAGGAAAACCAAGTGAAGGCGCTGCGCAACTTTATCTCCCAAAACGTTGATTACATCCTCTTTACTGGCGTCGTATCCACTGGGTGGGACGAAGTGCTGAAAGAAGTCAACGAGGCGGAAATTCCTCTGGTACTGCTGGATCGTATGCCTGAACAGTCCACATTGGATAACATCGAGTATGCTGCCGCTTTCGGTGGTGACTTCGTTGAGGAAGGCCGCCGCATGGCGCTGTGGACCGCAAACTATGTTGAGAAACTCGGCAAGTCCGGCGAAGAGCTCAACGTGGTTATCCTGGAAGGCACCACCGGTGCCGACGCTGCTTCCGGACGTCAGGAAGGCATCATGGAAGTGCTCGCAAACTATCCGAACCTGAAAGTAATTGCCAGCCAGACCGGTAACTTTACCCGTGCCGAATGCCAGGCCGTTATGGAAAGCTTCCTGAAAGCGCATGAAAAGATCGATATCCTGCTTGCGCATAACGATGACATGGCGCTGGGCGCAATCGAATCCATCAAACAGGCTGGCAAGGTGCCCGGCAAAGATATCATCATCGTGGGCTGCGACTCCCCCAAGACGGCGTTTGACGCCATCATCGCCGGCGAAATGAACGCCACCGTTGAGTGCACTCCCCTGTACGGCCCCTTCGTTGTGGACGCTTTGAAACGGCTGATTGCGGGCGAAGAGATGGACAAGACTCTCATCCATCCCGAAGAAGGATGCTTTGATGCTGAGGGCGGCATTGTATACAGCGCTGATGGGCGTGTTTCCGAAAAGGCAGCCGATAAGATTGGCGAGCGCCTGTACTAATGAAATCAATGGCCTATAACTAATAATAGGCCGGACGGATGAGGGCGATTCCCCTCATCCGTCCTTCCTATCAGGAGAGGGTGATATTTTGCAGGACATCATATTAGAAATGAAAGGCATCGAGATTCAGTTTCCCGGTGTAAAGGCTCTGGACAAGGTGGACTTTACTCTGCGTGCGGGTGAAGTGCATGCACTGCTGGGAGAGAATGGTGCCGGAAAATCTACGCTGATTAAATGTCTCACCGGCGTGCATCGTATGGATGCCGGTCAGATTCTACTGGAAGGAAAGCAGATACACCCCAACTCTACGCTGGAGGCCCAGAAGTTGGGCATTTCCACCGTGTATCAGGAGGTAAACCTTTGCCCGAACCTGACGGTTGCAGAGAATATTTTCATTGGCCGTCAGCCAATGCGTCGCAGACAGATTGACTGGAAAACAATCAACAGCAGGGCAAGCGAGCTGATGCGCAGGATGGGTATGGACATTGATGTTACGCTTCCTTTATCTGCTTATTCCATCGCGGTGCAGCAGATGGCATCGATAGCCCGCGCGGTGGATGTAAAGGCAAAAATTTTGATACTGGATGAGCCGACCTCCTCCCTGGATGATAAAGAGGTGCAGCACCTGTTTGATGTGATGCGTGATCTGAAAAACCAGGGATTGGGCATCATTTTTATTACGCACTTCCTAGACCAGGTGTTTGCCATATCCGACCGCATGACGGTGCTGCGCAACGGCAAACTGGTGGGCGAGTTTGAAAAGGTAAAAATCAACAAGTTGGACCTTGTAACCTGCATGATTGGTAAAGACATCAACGAGATTTACAATCTGAAAAAGGCTGAGCAGGCCGAGGATGCTCCGATTATGTTAAAAGCCCAAGGCATAGGAGTTCCGGGCAAGGTTGAGAACATATCTCTGGATGTTAAAAAGGGCGAATTGGTTGGATTTGCTGGTTTGCTCGGATCAGGCCGCACCGAAACGGCAGAAATGCTCTTTGGCGTAACACCTCCCAATAAGGGCACGGTGTACATGCACGGTGAGGAACTGATAGCGAAGGCGCCACTGGATGCAATACAGAAAAAAATGGCCTTCTGCCCTGAAGACCGAAAACGTGACGGAATTATTGGCGATTTATCAATACGTGAAAACATTGCGCTGGCTGTGCAAGCTACGCGGGGCTTTATGAAACCTATGTCCCGGGAAGAACAGCAAACGCTGGCGGACAAGTACATCAAGCTTTTGTCTATAGTTACCCCCGATGCTGAAAAAAAGGTAGGCGAACTGTCGGGAGGAAATCAGCAAAAGGTTATTCTTGCCCGCTGGATGGCAACACAGCCTGATTTGCTGATACTGGACGAGCCAACGCGCGGCATTGATGTAGGCGCAAAGGCGGAGATACAGCGTCTGATGCTAGAAATGTGCGGCGAAGGCATGAGCATTATTTTCATCAGCTCTGAACTGGACGAAATCATTCGCTGTTCCAATCGTATCATAGTTATGCGTGACCTGCATAAGGCGGGGGAACTGAAAGGCGATTGCTGTACCCAGCAGGATATTTTGTCCATGATTGCCAATGAGGGGAAGGAGGAAGCGAAAGCATGAAGCGTACATTGAACGGGAGTGGCTTTCTGCGCTCCAAATTGTTCTGGGCGATTGTGGCGGAAGTATTGATTCTGCTGGTTGGTTTTTTATTGCGGCCGGATTTTTTAAGCATTCAACTGCGTACGCTGGGGGATGGTACAAAGGTGTTGTATGGAACACCTATTGACATCTTCAACCGTGCGGCCGAAATCACTATCATCGCGATGGGAATGACGTTGGTGGTTGCCCTTGGCGGTACTGATATTTCGGTAGGTGCACTGGTTGCGGTGTCCGGAGCAATTGCGCTTAAGTTTCTTCGCTGGGACGTGCTGATCTACAACACGCCTGGTGATTATACTGTAAAACCGTTTATATTTGTTATCTTTGTACCATTGGTTACATGTACTCTATTAGGCTTGTTTAATGGAACAATTATTGCGAAGCTGAAAATTCAGCCCATTATTGCGACACTGATCCTGATGGTGGGTGGTCGTGGCATCGCGCAGATTGTAACAAATGGCAAACAGTTCACAACACAGTACACACCTTTCAAGTTTATTGGCAATGGAAGCATGTTAGGCATACCTGTGCCTGTCTGGATTACACTCATTGTAGTTGTGTCCGTGATGGTTTTTGTGCGTAAAACATCCTTTGGCATGTTTGTAGAAGCGGTAGGCATTAACCCCAGCGCCAGCCATGTATCGGGTATTCGTTCCGATACCATTATCATGATAGCGTATGTATTGATTGGTTTTCTCTCGGGGGTTGCGGGGCTCATTTATTCCAGCCGTATCTCCTCATGCGATTCCAACAATGCCGGCCAAGGTTATGAAATGGATGCCATACTGGCCGTTGTCATTGGTGGCACAAGTATGACAGGCGGAAAGTTCAGCCTGTTTGGTACTGTCATTGGCTCACTGATGATCCGTACCATTACCACGCTGGTGTTATATTTTGGTGTTGTGTCCGAGGCGATTATGGCTTTTAAAGCAATGATTATTGCGGTAGTTATCGTGATGCAGTCCGAGCCTGTACGTAACGCAATTGCTAAACGTCGGACGAAAAAAAAGCTTGCTTTGGGAGGTGAACTGCATGCTTAATGTGACTGCAACAGGTGCGAGCGCTCCACATAGAAAACTCCGGTCACGTCTGATGAACCCTAATTACCTGATGGTATATGCTACGCTGGGTATCTTTCTGCTTATCTACCTCTTTGGCGCGATACTTTATGGCAGCAAAGGGTTTACCAGCATGCGCACCTTTATGTTGCTGTTCAGTGACAATGCCTATATTGGCATTTCCGCTGTCGGTATGACAATGGTATTGATTACCGGCGGCATTGATCTATCTGTGGCCGCAGTTTCGTCTTTGACGGGCATGATCATTGCATACGGAACAACGGTCTTGGGACTGCACCCGGTTGTGTGTATCGCCTTTGCTGTACTAGTGGGCGTTGGCTTGGGAATGTTGATGGGGGCATGTATCCACTATTTGAATGTACCGCCTTTTATTACCACGTTGACGGGTATGTTTTTCGCACGGGGAGTATGTTCTCTTATCAGCCGCGAATCCATCTCAATTAAACATGAAATGATTGATGCATTGGCAGGGTTTAAAATCTATCTTAAATGGCCCAACGCCGCGGGAGAATGGGTGAAAATCAAACCTGTGGCCAGCATTGACTTGAATACCATTTTGTTTGTTGTGATGATTATTATTGGAATGGTGATTCTGCAAAAGACGCGTTTTGGCCGCAATGTGTACGCTATTGGCGGCAATGCACAGTCTGCCAACCTGATGGGTTTGCCTATTGCACGCACAAAAGTACTGGTATATGGATTCAACGGCCTGTGCTCTGTGCTGGCAGGCGTTTCCTACGTGTTGTATGTAAAGTCCGGCTGGAATCTTTCTTTGCAGGGTGCGGAGTTAGATGTAATCTCCTGCTGCGTTATCGGTGGTGTTATGCTGTCAGGCGGTGTAGGTTACATGCTGGGGACAATGCTGGGCGTTTTACTGAAAGCCACCATTCCTGCTATCATTACTTTCAATGGCAACATGAACTCGTGGTGGGCTAAAATATTCACCGGTGCCCTATTGCTATTGTTCATTGTGATACAACGGGCTGTTGTCGCTTCTTCCGGGCGAAATAAAAAACGAGAATAGTGTAACGATAATAAAAGGAGGGTGTGCAGGATGTTACCTCTGTTGTAACCTCTTTTAATGCGTTTTATACTAAACCAAAACTTTGTGTAGGCCAATGAAATAATACGAGCATAATTATTGACCATTTTTAAGCAATAAGTGTGAATAACGGTTAAGAGGAGGAGATGAAGCAAAGGATGATAACATAACTATGATAACTTTTTGATAACAACTGATCAGTGAATTGTGTAGAAGGTGGATAACTGGTATCAAATAGAGTAAAAAGGCACCACGGAAGCAAAACAAAATTGTTTAG
>CAZCBC010000064.1:9520-13288 GCA_964496775.1 uncultured Oscillospiraceae bacterium | reverse complement strand
CCCATAAACTGCGACACACTTATGCTTGGCGGGATACTTACCAGCATATGGATATGATCCGGGCAGGCTTCTGCTTCGTGTATCTCTACCCCTTTCATCTCACATAACTGTCTGAGTATCTTTCCGATGTCCGCTTTAATCTTCCCGTACACAATTTGCCGTCGATACTTCGGGGCAAACACGATGTGATATTTGCAGTTCCATTTTGTGTGTGATAAGCTTTTACTGTCATTCATCTTCGATGACAAACCTCCTTTGCTTTCGATACGGTTGCCAGACCTTCTCGAGTGTAGCAAAGGAGGTTTCTGATAGCTAAAGCTTTTTTATTCCACCAGCTCTGCTGGTGGTTGTGTAAGCTAAAGCGCACAATTCAATCAGCCCCCGGGCATACTGCCCAGGGGCTGACGTTGGTTTAGGACCCTATAAACATTTTAATCTTTCTTGGAAATGGTTCCTTGTTACAATGCAGGTTTACTTATAGAGCGCTTCAATCTGCTCGTCAGAATAGCCATGTACAGTTTTCAGAACGTCGTTGACTTCGTCAAGCAGAATCAGCTTGGAAGGCAAGCGTTGGCTTTCAACTGTTTCACCTTTTAGTAGCTTCGCAGCATAATCCGCCGCTCCATGGGCATACCCAATTGTATCCTGGGCAACTGTTGCAGTTAAGTCACCATCGATTAACGCCTGGCACCCCAACTCATTCGCGTCGACAGAGAACACCTTAATGTCGGTGCGCTCAGCAGCTTTTATGGCTTGAATTGCACCAAGTGCCATGTCGTCATTGGCCGCGAAAATGCATTCGATTTCGGGATTGGAAATCAGCCACGCCTCCACGATGGGGAGCGCTTCCGATGTTGCCCAGTTGGCTGTCTGATCATCAATAATTTTAGCACCGACTTTTTCCAAATCATTTACAAAGCCTTCGTGGCGACCATCCGCATGGAAAGTACCATCAATGCCGCGCAGAAGGGCGACGTTCGTGCCTTCCTTAACCATACCCTGCTCAATCGCATAGGTGGTCAGCAAGGAACCCTGCTGAACCGGGTCTGCATCCAAATACACGCTTTCACCATCATCATTGATGCTGCCAACAGTAACAATAACTTTTACCCCAGCTTCCACAGCAGCTTTTACGTTAGCAATAGGTGTATCAGGATCGTTTTGCTCGAAAATGATAATATCGTATTTGTTGGCCACGCAGGTATCAATCAGGTTATTAATTGTTTCATTGCTCATTTCACCGTCAAACATATCAGCAGTGTAGAGGTCCGCATAGGTTTCCTTTGCATACTTTTCGAAAATTTCACCGACAAGATAGCAATAGGTGTCGTTGTAGCCCTTCACGATAAATGCTACACGGGCAGGTTGTGCCTTCTCAGCAGCAAATGCGGTTACAGAGAAGAGCAGGAGCAGCGACAGACAGAGTGCAAGTAGTTTCTTCATCAGTTTTGTCCTCCATTTTTTTATTACTAAGCACATTCTACAAACGTGCTGAGTTTCACTTACGTTTGCCACCTTTGGTTAACACATCAACCACGACTGCCGTAACTATAATTAAACCTGTAATGATTTGCTGGTAATACGACTGCACACGCATCAATGTAAGGATGTTGGCAATCATCGCAATCACCATACAACCTACTACCGTGCCGGTTGCACTGCCCAAGCCGCCCGCCAGAGAAGCGCCGCCAATAATTGCGCCCGTAATAGCGTCAAACTCCAAGCCAACACCTTCAGCGGGTTGCGCAGAATTTAACCTAGCCATAAACAATGTTCCCGCCACGCCTACACAAAGCGCATGAAAAAGATATGCCTTAATTACAACCCAATCAACATTGATACCGGCTGCTTTGGCAGCTTCACTGTTGCCTCCGACAGCATACAGATATCTGCCTTGACGTGTTTTTGTCAATATAAACCATGTGACAATTACAAAAAACAGCATAAAAATGATAGGATAAGTAACAACACCAAACAACTTTCCCTGGCCCAACACAACAATGTTACCAATCTGCTTGATAACACGTGCCCTGGTGTACAGAAGCGCTAAACCTCTTGCAGCAGTATTAACAGCCAAAGTAACTATGAAGGCAGGAGTATGAAGCTTTGTAATGATAAGCGCAGCGGCGAGATACATGGCGACACAAACAAGTATTCCAAGCCCCATGGAAACAAGAACAGCCGTCCAATCACTCCACCCTGACAATTGGGTCAGATTTTTAAATGTTCCTAACGAAATACAGCCTGACAGGGCAACCATGGAGCCGGCAGAAAGGTCGGTATTTCCTGTAATAATAAGCATGGTTATTCCACACCCAATAATTGTAACAACAGATGCTTGCGTCAATACGTTCAAAATATTCGCTCTGGATAGAAACACCGGCGAAAGGAACGAGAAGATAACGATGAAAACAAGCATGACCAAAACGATACCGACCCGGCTGTACAGTTCAAGAAATGAAAACTTTCTCTTTTCTAAACTACGATTCATCAGAATGTCCTCCTACTGCTGCAAGCTTCATAATGGATGTGGCGTTTATTTCTTCCTTCGATAAAGTTCCTGCAATTCTTCCTTCCCTGACCACAATAACCCGATCGCTCATTCCGATTAATTCCTCTAAATCAGAGTCAATTAGAATAATTGCAGCTCCTGCAGCACACATCTGCCGCATTAGCTTATATATTTCGTACTTTGTGCCAACATCGATCCCTCTGGTGGGCTCATCCAAGAAAAGAATTTTAGGCTTAACAGATAGCCATTTGCCGACAACAACCTTCTGTTGATTTCCACCGGAGAGTTTCTCGGTTTTTGTTGCCGAAGAAGGGGCTTTTATTTGTAGTTCCGATATGGTATCGGAAACAAGTTTCTTCATCCTTCGAAACTTTAATAATTTACTGTTGAAAACATGCTTGAGTGATACAATCGTAATATTGTCCGCAATCGTTGCAATTAAATTCAATCCCTGGCGGCGCCTGTCTTCGGGCACTAATATCATCCCATGGCTTATCGCATCATTAACTGTGTTAATCTCAACAGGTTCATCGTTGATATATATTCTCCCTGTGTCCTTTTTGTCCATCCCCATAATCGCACGGACAATTTCAGTACGTCCCGCACCAACAAGGCCTGCAACCCCAAGTATTTCTCCCTTTCGAACGTCAAAATTGATGTTATCAAATACGTCTTTTCGGCAGAAATTTTCCACTTTTAATACAACATCGCCTATACGAGCATGGTTTTCGGGATATACTTCCGTCATTTTTCGACCGACCATCAACTCAATAATCTCAGGAATACCGGTCTCAGTAATTGGCATTGTTTTGATATGCTGTCCATCGCGTAAAACAGAAATATATTCGCCAATCTCGAATATTTCCTCCATCTTATGGCTGATATAAACGATGGTAATCCCCGCATTTTTTAATTTATGAATTGTCTTAAACAGAAAACGTACTTCGTTTTCAGTCAGGGAGGATGTTGGTTCATCCATCAAAATTATTTTTGCATTAACAGAAATTGCTTTAACTATTTCCATCATCTGTGCTTCAGCGATGGAAAGATTCTTCATCTTTTCTTTTAAGTTAAACTGTAATCCATGGTTTTTTAGAAAAACTTCCGCCTCTTTTGCCATTGCTTGATAATCCACAGTACCAAGCGGTGTTCTGAGTTCACGGCCGAGATATAGATTTTCCAACACCGTCATTTCCGGAATTGTATTCAGTTCCTGATAAATCACTCTTATTCCCGAAGCCATGGCTTCGGATGGG
>CAZCBC010000064.1:5261-9510 GCA_964496775.1 uncultured Oscillospiraceae bacterium | reverse complement strand
ATGCCCGATTTAAGCGCATCAGCAGGACCATTCAAACGAATTGGGGTACCGTCAAACAGTATTTGCCCGGAATCCGCCTTGTATAATCCATTGATTACTTTTAACAGAGTAGATTTGCCGGCGCCATTTTCCCCAACTAAAACGTGTACGCTTCCTCTTCGTATACCAAAACTTACATCATTGAGGGCCTGAACACCCGGAAAGCCTTTGCTAACGCCTTGAAATTCAAGTATAAAATCATCAGCCCGGCTATTTAGATGCGAATCATTGCGCAAGACAATCCCTCCTTTCATATCAAAATAGTTTCAAATACTGCCTTTATTTATGGCTAATACTGCCTTTATTTATGGCTAACGCCGCCGCACCAAGCATTGAAGCATTGTATCCAAGCCCTGTTACTTCTACGGAAAAAAACTGTCTGGACAAGGGAAAAGTACAATCCAAAACCGCCTGGCGAACACCGGGTTCAAGCAATTCGTAATCATAGACAACAACTCCGCCCCCTAAAACCGCCTTTTGAATGTTCAGCATATTCGCGGCCATTGCGCACAGGCGCCCCAAGTAATAACCGGATTGATAGAATATTTCCTGGGCGATCTTATCCCCTTGACGAGCCTTTTCGCCCACTTCCTTGCTTCCAAACAAAGACTCATCAGGCAGTCCCATCATTTCTTTATACTTTCTGCCGATTGCAGGGCCTGCGCCTTCCGCTTCCATATCGCCCCATGCCCCGCATCCACATTGTTTTGGATTTACTTGCTCAAGCGGGATATGACCGACCTCGCCTGCCAGGTAACGATGTCCACGATAAAGCTTATTGTTTAGAAACAATGCGCCACCGCATCCGAAGCTCAAGGTTATCCAAATATAATCTGTTGTATCCTTGCAGTTGCCAAACTGCTTCTCTGCCAATGCACAAGCGTTCACATCATTATCGCCATAACATGCCGCATTAAATATCTTTTGAATATCTTCTGTTATGCTCCAATTACCTATTTCAGTTGTGAAGTTATGCAAAAACACGCCGCGAGTTGGATCACAAGGGCCAGGTATACTTACACCAACAGCATCAATGTTGAGTTTTCCGCATCGTTCTTCAAGATCGTTCTTTGCGCGCTTAATCAAAGATAAGATATTTTCTCGCGTATATGATAATCCAAACAGCTCTTGGCGTGATTTTTCTAAAATTTCGCCTCTTTGGTTTACAAGACCAACCTCTAGCTTAGAGCCACCTAAATCAACGGCGACCACATTGGACAGGTTCTGCGTATTCATCAAAAAAACCTTTCATAAATGAGAACCAGACAAAAATCATTTTAAACTGCGAACAACTGTGTATATTATATCTTGTCTTTCCGAGAGAATCAAGCGCAACAATATGCGTTATTACGCGTTTTTGCAAGCAGGTCAATTTTATTTCATATGATTAATTCCTGCAAGTTCCTGATAAAGAACAGCCATCATCAAATGATCAAAAATCATGTGAATATCCTCAGTTATCTGCATGCTGTTGACGGGTGCGTGTAGGTTTATATCACAATACCCCTTCAGTTGGCCGCCATCAAAGCCCGTTAAGCCAATGATCTTATTACCCTGTGCCTTCGCATAGGAAACAGCATTTAGTACATTCTTGCTGTTGCCGCTGCCGGATATGGCGATAACAATATCACCAGGCTTAATCCTGCCTTGCAGTTGAAAACGAAAAATTTCATCAAACGAAATATCGTTTGCGATTGCTAAAACAGTAGATATGTTGTCGTTTAAACAACAAAACCGAAATTTCTTATCGGTAAATTCGGATATCCCTTTATTAAAATCGTTTTGAAAATGTGATGCGGTCGCTGACGACCCGCCGTTCCCAAATATATAAATTATTTTTTCATTTTCAAATGCTTCACAAAGCGCGCAAAGCGCTTCGTTAATATCGTCTGCATTTAACATACTAATTGTGTTTTGCAAATTGCCCAAATATTCTTTAATTTGTGGAATAAAATTATACATAGCACTCCCCATTTCCGCTTCTGTCAAAGCAATATTTTGCACCGCCTATGACGGCTGCATAGTTTCCTAATTCTGCACGTTTAAAAGGAGTTTCACAGGATGCATGAAAAGCATACTTTGAATAGCTCTGCTGGATTTTCGTAATGAGCGAATCACCGGCATTGGATAATCCCCCGCCAACAATGAATACCTGAGGGTTCAATATAGCGGTTATCGCTGCAGCGCCACGCCCCAACGCCTCCGCTAAAAAACGTACACTTTGTAATGCAGTTTCATCCCCTGCAATTGCACATTCCATAATATTCTTTGGGTTTACAATCATGGTTCGAAGCATGCTGTTTTGGTTACTCCCATCACGCAATAATTGTTCGGCGTAGCTTGTCAACGCGGTCGCAGATGCGTATTGTTCCAAACATCCAAATCCGCCACAAACACATCTCTCTTTTTCCATTGGATTCATAGGAATATGGCCTATTTCCCCTGCAGCGCCATCTTTACCAATCAACGGCCTTCCCGCTACAATAATGCCCCCTCCCACACCCGTTCCTAATGTTATCATGACAATGTCTTGAAACCCTTTTCCAGCACCCTGCCACATTTCCCCCACCGCTGCCATGGTGCCATCATTGCCTACAACCGTTGGTTTCTTAATTAATTCGGATAATTCTTCTCCGGGAAAAATTTGTTTCCAGCCCAAATTTAAACAATGATTTACTTGGCCATTATTACAAACGGGTCCGGGAACTGCCAGGCCAATGCCTTCAATTGGTTGATCAACCTTCTGCAGAATGGTTTGTATGAAAGAAGCAATATCAGGAATGATGTTCTTGCCACTATTCCTTGTGTTGGTAGGAATTTCCCAGGAATTAATAAGCTTACCCGTTTTTTCCACCAGGCCAATTTTTATGGATGTGCCCCCAATGTCAACACCTACTGCATATTTCATATAACTTACCTGCCGATAATATTGCGCAAAAAATCATGCAGATACTGATTTAACTGATCCTTATGCCCCACCGCATCACGATCCTTGTCAGGAATTTCAAAGGACTGACAATGCGGTATTTTTGACGCATAGTACTCACCGTATTCAAAGGGATGAACATAGTCGTTGCGGTTAGACAGCAAAAGGCACGGAACAGTAATATTCTGCAACTGAAGCGGATTATCAAAAGGTGCCATGCTTGGAAGAAGCTGAAACTTTTTATAGTGAGTCAAAGATGCGGGTTCTGAAAAGTTTCCAGTAAAAGATTGCGCAGTATAGGCCGATTTTTCTTTCAATTGCCCGTACTCTTTTGTTGCCATGTATCCGGATATATCGTTTTGCTTTAAGTAATATGCGCACACTTGAAAGTGGTATTGTATCTCTTCATGCATGGGCAAATGTGTCCACGCAGTACGTATTAGACACAGGCTTTTTATGCGTTTGGGATATCGCAATGCAGCATTTACCGACACGGCAGCTCCCATAGAAATCCCGCCCACATGAGCGGACTCAATAGAAAGATGGTTCATGAGTGCGATAACATCATCTGCCATGGCATCAAAGCCATAATCATCCCAGCAAACATCACTTTTTCCATGCCCCTGCATATCCATTGTGATAAGCCGGACATTGGGAATATGCTCATAAACATTTTGTATCTGTTGTGTGCTGCCTCCCATTCCGTGCAGGAAGAAAAAAGGTACACCCTCACCAGAGTCCAAATAATAGTAGTTGATACCCTTGTGTGCGAAATTAGGCATTTTTCAATACATCCTTGAGAAACTGAACACTACCAGGTACCTGTTGGGCACTCAAACCATGAAGCGTTAAAGTTCCCGTGTAATTATATTGCCTTAACAACTTAACATAGGTAACAAAGTCCAATTCTCCTTCGCCCGCCGCCACAAAATCCACATCCTTCGTCACCGACAAATCCTTTGCATGCGCGGAGACGATATCCTTCCCGAGGAGGAAGAAAGCTTCCTCCAATACTTCCTGCATCTGCGGCACCTGTTCGGGCAAAAACAAGTTTGCGCCGTCCATAATTACCTTCAAATGCTCTGTTTGAAACGTATCCAAATACTTACGTGTTTTTTGCGGTGTGTTAACAACATTGCTCGCCTCAGTCTCCACGCCCAAAACAACATGATGTTTTTGTGCGAAAGGTAAAATACGTTCCGTTGTCGTCAATAAGTCCGCCCAGGATTCCTCCTTCAAATTGTCATCATGCCACATCCATTTACTCTTGGGATTCTTTGAGCC
>CAZCBC010000064.1:4745-5251 GCA_964496775.1 uncultured Oscillospiraceae bacterium | reverse complement strand
CCGGTACACAGCGAAATCATCGGTATTTCGAGTAACTCGGCAATCTGGCAAAGCACCTCAAACCTTCTGATTCCATCCTCTCTTTCCTGCAAATCAGGAGCAATCATGTTGAATGTTCCTGACAATGCATCCAAGGTAATACCATGCTCACGCGCACACTTTTTCGTTTCCTCAAGGCGAGTTTCGTCAATGGTATCTGGCATCGTTTCAAGTCCCGAGGACAGAAGATTATACTGACAATATTGCAGACCATTTTCTTTAATCGCAGAAAACACTTCTTTCATGGAGCCAGAGAATGTTCGAGAAAAAATCCCAATGTTCATTATAAGCCCCCCTTGACATCTGCAAGATAAATACGTTTTCCATCGTTCTGGACGGACTCATATGTTGCGATGATTGCACGCATTGCTGCAATGCCATCTTCAGCGTTCGCGCCGATCTGCTCTGCACCATGAAGAATCACATCAGCGAAGGATTCCAATTGCAGGCGATAGCTATGCCCGTCA
>CAZCBC010000064.1:0-4724 GCA_964496775.1 uncultured Oscillospiraceae bacterium | reverse complement strand
TTTAATGGCCTCGCGGGTACTCTCCTTCCAACAGGTTACTTCCGACGCCAAAAGAACCCATGGGTTATATGTTTTTGCAAAGACAGTGCCTTTGGTTCCGTAAATTTCAACGCCTTCATGCCACTCCGCACGAATGGCAACCGTTAAATCTAAATTACCAATGGCGCCACAAGCAAAATCGCAGGCAATCAGCCAGGAGTAAAGGTTATCCCTAACAGCAAGCTTTGCTTCCACGCTTTTTATTTCTCCAAGGAAAAACCTCGCAGTATCGAACAGATGGCTCGCATGGCCCAGCAAATAATACCTATCCAGAATGGACTTTGGATTCCCCGGTGGCTTTCGCATGTTTGGACTTGAATAAATAATAGGCATAACATTATCACACAAGGTATAGCGCCCTGTACTATCACAGTACCAACCTTTAAATGTTGTAACATCGCCTATTTCATCTTGGACAAATTTCTTGGCATACTGCAAGCCACCGTCAAAGCGCTTCATATTTCCAACTTGTAGAACCAATCCTTTTTCATCTACCAGCTTCTTTAGCTCTTCACATTCTTCAATGCTAACCCCTAACGGCTTTTCAACCAATACATGCTTGCCATGTTCAAGTGCCTTTTTGGCACATGTTACATGAAACTGATCCCCTATGCCGATAATGACCGCTTCAATTTCTGGATCCTGAAGCATCTCTTCATACTGGACGTATGTTTTTTTCGGGTTATAGATAGCCGCCATTTTCTGCAGAAGATCTTCTGCCACATCACATATGGCAACAATCTCCGTGTTACGTGCCTTCGTTGCAGAAATAAAGTGTGCAGCTTGACAAATCGTGCCACAGCCAAGAATACCCAACTTAAGAAGTCTATCCTGTTTTTTTACATTAATATTCATATTTCCTCCTTTTGGCTCCTTTATTATATCAAAGTAAGGCGCTCTATCAAGCGCCATATTATGCGTTTTTTTGCGGTTTTTCGTGTTTAAGAATAATCAGATAATTTTGTATTGGTACCTTCGCATTTGCGTTTCGTTAACTGTACGGTCACATATAATTTTGTCAATTTGCTCTAAATGACAAATAATATAGTTGGCATGCTTATCTAATTTGTCGACCGCACACATAGCAATCACCTCGTTGCTACGCGTGATAATCGCTTTTTTTATATCTGCCTCTTTTTCAAATGGAAAGGGTACACTTGCTCCAATGTCGGCATCCAATGCATGGACACCCAGAAAACACTGATCAAAATGATAGTCCATCAATTGTTTTACCGCTGTTTCACCCACCGAGGTCTGAGACCCTTTATCATACCTTCCACCGAGAAAAATCACATCTATATGAGGTCTGCCACGTAATTCCGCTGCCACGGGAAAACTGTTTGTCACTACCCGCAGACGAATTCCCATAGGTAATGATTCTGCCAATAATAAATTGGTGCTTCCGCCATCTATTGCAATTAATGAATCCTGTTTTATCAACTTTGCAGCTTTCTGTGCAACAACTTGTTTTTCGCTTCGGTTGATATGCATTCTCGTCTCTACTGCAGCTACAGGAAGTTTGGTAGGAATCGCTCCCCCGAAAACTCGCTTCAATACCCCCTGGGACTCCAAATCACTTAAATCCCTTCTGGCAGTATCCTTTGATATGTAATATTTCGCGGATAAATCATTCACCAAAACCCGGCCTTGCTTGTAGAGTTCATTAAGAATAAGCTGCTGTCTTTCTTCTTTAAGCATATTGACCTCATTCCATTCAACATCATAAAGATACTTACATAAACTGCGCGAATATGGAGGCGCCCACAACCGTCAGCAGACCTGAAACGGCAATGGATAAGCTGCTGATGGCCCCCTCCATCTCCCCCATCTCCAGCGCTTTTGCCGTGCCAATCGCGTGGGACGAAGTGCCGATGGCAACGCCTTTTGCAACAGGGTGCCGTATGCCAAAGAGCCTGGATAAAAGCGGCGCGAACACATTGCCAAATATTCCCGTAATGATGATAATCGCTACCGTTAAAGACGTATAGCCGCCTAACTCCTGTGAAATACCCAGGCCAATCGCTGAAGTAACGGATTTGGGCAGAAGGGTTACATATTCCGCATGCGACAGACCGAACAGAATTGCCATCACCAACACACAAGTTAGCGATGCGACCACACCTGCCAGTATACCGATAAAAATGGCTTTTCCGTTGTGTTTCAGAATGTCAATCTGTTCATAAAGCGGGATGGCCAGACATACCGTTGCCGGTGTCAATAGGTAGGTTAAGTATTTGGCAGATGCCTGATACTTATCATAGTCAATATTTGACACCTTTAAGAAAGCAATCACCAAAATAATGGAAATCAGAAGGGGATTTAGTAGCGGGGATTTGAATTTTTTCTTCAGCGCGTCGCCTATTAAATACGCCAGAATGCTGACTGTGACGCCAAAGTAGGTTGATGCAGACAAAAGGTCCATCTTACTTTTCGCCCCCCTTCTTGCCTAGAAAAAACTGCGTCATGCGGCCTGACACGGCAAAAACCACCAAGGTTGAAACAACCATCATAATCAGATAGGCCAGCAGGTTTTTTTCTACAATATTCCATACCGCTAACAGCCCTACCGCTGCCGGTATAAACATCACCTGCATCCACTCAATCAGGAGTTTCGCAGTTTCTTTCACATGCTCCAGCTTGATAACACCAAAATACAGCGCTAAAAACATCAAAATAAGGCCATAGATGCTGGCAGGGACAGGCAAAGGTATCAATGCGTTTAACAACTCCCCTGCCAGGGAGAACGCCATAATAATGGCGATCTGCTTTAAGTACTTCATACAATCTCCCATTCTTTCTGTCATGATAGGATATGCCCGAAATATTAACAGCAAAAACAAAACCATGCAATAGCGTGATGATGGCACAAAAAAAGTCCGCTTGCGTACACAGGCGGACTTTTTGTTCACATTATTTCCGGGAGAACAGTTTCTTGCGTTCCTTCTTTTCCCCTTGTTCCTCCGCTTTAAGCAGGATAACCTTGTCGCCCTCGTTGAGCATGATGTCCCCCGACGGCACAGTTACATCCTCGCCCCTTTGCTGCAGCATAACAATCAACGAATCATTGGGCAGGGACAATTCCTTCACCTTGCGGCCTACCCATTCGTGGCCTTTAGGAATGGTAAACTCGATTAAATCCTGACCCTTTTCATCAAAATACTTCTCACCGCTTAAAACGATGCGGTCATTTTCTTCCAGCACGACGTGACCACGGGGTACAACTGTCTTGCCCGCGCGTACGATTTTAGCCACGATAAAGTCAAACGTCAGATTGAAGTCCTTCACCGCCGTACCCACTAGGGAACTGCCGGGATGAATCGTGGTTTCCAGGAAGCCTATTTCCGCCTTGTCCTGGTAGTAGTTAAATGTCTGCAATACGGTGTCGTTGGGGTCCAGCATATCCCATTTGCGGGAGGCAGGGGGCATCAGGCTGCCCTGAATAAGAGAGCTGAGCACGCAGATGCCAAACACAATATGGTACACATCCATCGAGAAGGTTGCCCCGCTGTTAACCACCATAATGGCAAAAGCAATGGCTGCTGCGCCGCGGATGCCCGCCAGGGAAATCATGTTCAGCTGGTTGCGCTTCAATTTAAAGGGCAGCATCAGCCCTTCTACGCTTAAGGGGCGGGCGATGATGGTCATAAACACCATAATGGCGGTGGCAATGGGCAACGCGGCGATAAACTTGTTAAAGTCGCTCAGCAGACCCAGGATAAAGAACAGGGCAATCTGCATGATTTCAGAAAATCCATCAAAGAAGAACACGATATCCCGCTTGCCGCGAAACTGCATGTTTCCAAGATAGATACCCAGAATATACAGCGCCAGATAACCATTACCTCCCAGCAAGCTGGCAACGGCAAAGGTAATCAGCATCATGGCCGCCATCATCACGGCAGACAGACCGTCTTCGCGCATGGCGTAGTGCTTCAGAATCCACCCGAAAACAAAAGCCAAAACAAAGCCCACCGCCAAACCCAGCGCCACCTGGGAGAGGATCAACACAGGCACCGACATATCAGACCCTAAAATGACGGACAGGAACACCATGGTCATGGTATAGGCGGTCGGGTCGTTGGAGCCGCTTTCCAGTTCCAACAGGGGGGCGGTATTGTACTTAAGGTTTAGATTTTTAGAACGCAGGATGTTTGAAACGCTGGCATAGTCGGTAGAACCGACAATGGAACCCAGCAGCATACCCTCCAGCATGGTAAAGCCCAGCACAAAGTGACAAAACAAACCTGTCAGCAGCGCCGTCGTAATCACGCCCAGGGAGCTTAGTATAATCGCTTCCTTGGCCACCGGCTTAGCCATCTTCCAGTTGGTGCCAAAGCCACCGTAAAACATGATAACCATCAGCGCCATGGTAGCAACGCCATCGGCAAACTGGTAGTCATTAAAGTTTAATCCCAGCAGGCCAAAACCCATGCCCAGCACAATAAACAAAAGCAGCGCCGGTATGCCGTGCTTGTTGGAAATCCGTATGGCAAACAATGCCAGTATCAAAATAACGCCGATAATCAAATAAGACATAATGGTTTCTTAATCCTTTCACTTTTTCCCCGTAGGTATTATACCGATAGCATGTGAATTGGTCAAACGAAAAAATTATAGGCTAATACCGAACTTTGTACGAGTGTCAAACATAGGTAACAAAACAGAGTAAGAAAAGGGCACAGCAT
>CAZCBC010000063.1:13102-13378 GCA_964496775.1 uncultured Oscillospiraceae bacterium | reverse complement strand
CCAGCAAGTTGGCAGGGATGCAGCCGCCGGAGGGGCCGCCCGTCTGTACCGCTTTGAACTTACGGCCATTGGGAATGCCGCCGCCGATGTCATAAATAACGGTGCGCAGCGGCGTGCCCATAGGCACTTCCACCAGACCGGTATTGTTGATTTTGCCGCCCAGGGCAAAGACCTTGGTGCCGGGAGAGCGCTCGGTGCCCATGGTGCGGAACCAGTCGGCTCCCTTGAGGATAATCTGGGGTACGTTGGCAAAGGTTTCAACGTTGTTGATGTTGG
>CAZCBC010000063.1:8853-12973 GCA_964496775.1 uncultured Oscillospiraceae bacterium | reverse complement strand
CGTATACATACCCTTCGTCTGAGCCCATGGAGTAGCCGCAGATGGCCATGGCTTCAATGACAGCATGGGGGTCGCCTTCCAGTACGGAACGGTCCATAAAAGCGCCGGGGTCACCCTCGTCAGCGTTGCAGATGACGTATTTTTTATCAGCCTTCTGGGCGGCTGCGAACTTCCATTTAAGGCCGGTGGGGAACCCGCCACCCCCTCTGCCCCTAAGACCCGACTTGGTGATGACATCAATTACCCCTTCGGGGGTCATTTCGGTCAGGCACATGGCCAGGGCCTTGTAGCCGTCAAAAGCGATGTACTCATCAATGTTTTCCGGGTCGATGACACCGCAGTTGCGCAGGGCGATACGGGTCTGGTGCTTGTAGAAGTCGATTTCGTTCAGAGGCTTGCCCGCGTCATGGTGGTCGCCCTTATCGGTGTAGACCAGGCGGCGCACGATGCGGCCCTTGAGCAGGTGCTCCAGCACGATTTCGTCCACGTCCTCTTCCTTGACGTGGGCATAGAAAGTACCCTCGGGATAGACGATCACCACAGGGCCCGCTTCGCACAGGCCAAAGCAGCCAGTACGGATTACCTTGACTTCTTTCTCCAGTCCATTTTGCTGAAGTTTCTCTTCCATCCTGGTGATGATTCTGTCAGAACCGGAGGATGTACACCCCGTTCCGCCGCACACCAAAACATGAGAGCGAAAAATTTCCATTCCCTTTCCTCCTTACCCGTTGGCCTTATCCTCGGCAGCGCCGATGGTATATTCCGTTACAGGTTTGCCGTTAACAATATGTTCCGCGACGATTTTGCGCGCCTTTTCAGGGGTCAGGCGCACATAGGTTACCTTTTCCTGTCCGGGCATAACGACATCCGCCATAGGCTCAAAGCGGCACATGCCGATGCAGCCCGTCTGGGTGACGTGCACCTGGCTTAAGTTTCTGCGGCTGGCCTCTTCCATGAAGGCCATCATCACCACAACACGGATGGCATCGTCCTTATCTTCTTTGCGCAGATTAATGCGGTCTAAAGTATCTTTGCGGATCTTTTCCAATTCAGCCAAGGTTTTCATTGTAAAATTCCTCCAAATAATGGTTCAGTTTCCTCGCACAGGGCTTGTTTCAGCCACTGAATAACAGCCGGTTCGTTGAGGGGGACCCCCTCCAGCATCGCTCTCATTTCCCTGGTGTCCAGATTGCTTTCTCCCAGGGGAGTTTGGCAATGAAGGACAAAATCCACCCGGTCGGGGTTAGATGCGATGAGGGATACCATGGTATCCGACAAGTTTCCCAAAGGCAGGCAGTCGATAGACTTGGCGTTGAACACGGCATGTATCCGTGTACCTGCCGCACGGCTGCTGCTTAGTTCAAAGGTGCCGCCGGTTATTTCGGCATTGTGTTTTGTAAGCGGAATACCCAGTCCCACCTTGCGGGTTGTGCGGGTGGTGCCAAAGGGGCTTAAGGCCTTGCTTTGCATCTGCTCATCCATGCCACAGCCATTATCTTCTAACGTTAGAGCAAGCATGCCGTCGGGGCTTAGGGATAGGGTAATCGTTACCAGCGTTGCCCCTGCGGACAGGCTGTTTTGCACCAGGTCCATCAGGTGCAGGGAGATATCCCGCATCAGACCTTGTACTTGCTGAGAATGCCCGGCACATCGTCTGCCGTGATGCGGCCGTGCACTTCCTCGTTGATGGTCATCACCGGAGCCAAGCCGCAGGCGCCAATGCAACGGGTTGCCTGAATGGTGAACATGCCGTCGCTGCTGGTTTTACCCGGGGCCGTCCCCAATTCATCGCAGATTCTATCCAGCACCTGCTGGCTGCCCTTTACATAGCAGGCAGTCCCCATGCAAACGCTGATGACATATTTGCCCTTGGGCTCCAGCGCAAACTGGGAATAAAATGTTGCCACTCCGTAAACTTCGCTCAGCGTGACATTCAAGCCTTCGGCAATCCGCTGCTGCACATCCAGGGAAACGCAGCCAAATAATTCCTGCGCCTCCTGCATGACGGGCATCAGGGCACCAGCCTCGTCTTTGTGCCGAAGGATAATCTGGTCAAGTTTCTCGTACTTCAGCGCGTTTTCTGACATGAACCCATGAACCTCCTTATTTTAGCACGCCATCTCCTGGCGCATCCGTTGACATTTTACCATAGATTGTCAAGGCAGTCAGCATGTTTTTGCCAAAAACAAGCGGGGCATGTCCCGCCCGGGACAAACTCCGCCCGCTTGAAAGTTTTATGTTGCCCGCAGGTGTTCCAGCACGCCCTCCACAGTGCGGTCTGCTTCCAGCTGATACAAGCACTCACTGATGTCCCCCAGCTGATGCGCATCGGAGGAATGCAGCACCCGGTACCCATGGGGAATGCAATCACCGGGACGCACTTCCACCGCGGTAATCCCGTCATCGGGGGGAATAAAGCCCAGCATCTGCACAACGCCATTGCGCCGATGGATGTGGGCGGGCACCGGTACGCCGCCAAGTTGACGCACCATACGGACAGCTTCGGAAAAGCCTAAATTCAGCGCGCCTATCAGCAGCGCCTCTTCCTGACAAAGCAGGGTGTCTTCGGCGTCCATCACCAGCTGATTGCCAAAGAAGTCCGGCTTGTTTTTCATCTTTGGCAGTAGGCCCCGGCACACTCGCCCCATCTCTTCCGCTGCTTCCACAGTGGGAAAATACGCCAGCAGATGCACTTCCTCCCGGGTACACAGCTCCATGCCGGGAATAAAAAGAAGCGAGTACTCCCCGGCCGCCTGCTGACAGGCCCTCAGGTTGCGGGCGCTGTTGTGGTCGGTAACAGAAATAACCTGCAGCCCCTTCAGATGCGCCATGCCGCAAATATTATTGGGCGTCATGTCGTCATGGGCACAGGGCGACAGGCAGGAGTGGATATGCAGGTCATAGTACAGCGGCATCTACCTTGCCGGGCTGGGGATTCCGGCCTGGGCCATACGGCCGCAGATTTCATAGGCGCTAAGGGGGCTGGAAAGCACCGGAATGCCCTCCTCCATCGCCTTTGACAGGGGTTCTTCCTCCATGGTGATGCTTTCAGGCAGGATGATGCAGGCCATGTCGTGCAAACTGGCCACCGCCACCACGTTCATATGGGTCTGCACGGTAATCCAGGCGGCGTCCGCCTCCCCCCGGGCCATCACCCAGCTTAACAGATCGCATACATAGCCGCTGTGAACGGGTCTTGTTAAATCCATGCCCTGTGTCAGTTCCACGGCCTGTATCATGTTCATTAGCTTCTGTACGTTCATATGTCTCCTATTCGCGCTGCGTGCGGGAAATATCCACCATCTGCTGCGCCATCTCCTTCAGTTTTGCTTTCAGAATAAACACACAGTCCGTCTCACTGCAGTACCCGCGTACAATATCCTCTGCAAAAGAGCGGCAGGTAGGGGAGCCGCAGGAACCGCAGTCATACCCCGGCAAACGGCTGAGTATCTCGTTCATCTGTTCCATACGCTCGATGGCGTTGGCAATGCTTTCATGCAGCTTCATGCTGTCATTGGGCACAATGAGGCTATCAAAATAAAGAGGAATGGTATTCAGCACGCTGTCAGGCACCGCCTGGGACGGATGCCGCTGCGGCAGTGCGTCCATCAGGGTAATGACATGGTTACGTGCCAGGTATTTGTTTTCATAGGTAAGAGGGCCGCCCACACACCCGCCGGGGCAGGCAGCGCCTTCAAAGTAATCCAAATCTCTGAGCTTGCCGTCCTCCACCTCTTCCAGCACGCGGATGACATTCTCCATGCCGTCCACCACCATGGAGTTTTTTGGCACCGCCGCTTCGGCTTCGCCCCGCTGCGGGCCCAGCCCACGCCAAAGGGCGTAGCGGTGGTATTGAGGGCGCTTTCTTTAATTTCCATCACATGGGGCAGCAATTGTCCATAAGTCTCCATCATGGAGATCACGCCATCCACTGCGCTTTTTTCGTGGCCCAGCGGACTGCGGATAGCCGTCATCTTGGCAGGACAGGGGGTGATAAAGAACACCCCTATCTCGTCCGGACATACCCCATGTTCTTTGGCGTATTCCATACGGGCCATGGAGGCTGCCACCTCCATGGGCTGTCTTAAATCCACGATGTTGGGAATCAGCGCAGGAAAAC
>CAZCBC010000063.1:8277-8843 GCA_964496775.1 uncultured Oscillospiraceae bacterium | reverse complement strand
GGGCAGGCGGAGGATATCAGCGGCCGCAGGCGCCCATGGGCTTTCAGTTTCATCTGCACTGCCCGGGTAACGACATCAGCGCCCTTTGCCACCTCAAACACACCGGTAAAACCTATGCGCTTAAAGGCTTCCAGAATAATGCCAATGTTCTTTACCTGCCGGAACTGCCCGTATAAAGACGGCGCAGGCAAGGCGATGCGGTGCTCAAAACGGTAGATGTCTTCCAGCTTGTCCGTCAGGGCTATCTTGGCGTGAAATTCACAAACGCGGATACACTCGCCACAGTCCACGCATCGTTCATCAATGATACGGGCACGGCCAGCGCGAACGCGGATGGCCTCTGTCGGACAGTGCTTCAGGCAGTTGGTGCATCCCTTGCACTTTTCCTTATCCAGTTGTACGGAATGGAATCGCTTTTCCTCCATCGTCCGCTCCTTTAAGAGAGTAGAAACAGCATACGGATGCAGGTTCCCCGCCCCATAACGCTTTCAATTTCAAATTTGTCGGCATTTCGCCGCATGTTGGGCAGCCCCATCCCCGCGCCAAAGCCAACGCCTCTGCCACCC
>CAZCBC010000063.1:0-8267 GCA_964496775.1 uncultured Oscillospiraceae bacterium | reverse complement strand
CTCATCGGCGGTGGAGAAACCCTCACTCATGGCTTTTTCCACATCGGGGATGCCAGGTCCCTCGTCCTGACTGGAGAGCTTGATGCCCTCGCTGCCTACTTCCATCGTAATGCTGCCCCCTAGAGAGTGAATAACAATATTCATCTCCATTTCGTAGGCGGCCACGGCAACGCGCCGCAGGGTGCCGCTGCCAACACCTAATTGCCTCAACTGCCGCTTGATATCGGCGGACGCTTCCCCTGCACGGGTATAGTCTCCCCGGTGGATGGGATAGTCGGTGCGGATCATGCGCTGCCCTCCTGCCGCTCTTCCCCCCAGGTCAT
Organism: uncultured Oscillospiraceae bacterium; assembly: GCA_964496775.1. Lineage (GTDB taxonomy): Bacteria > Bacillota > Clostridia > Christensenellales > Aristaeellaceae > DTU024. The sequence goes on along the minus strand of CAZCBC010000063.1, from coordinate 7,944 downwards.
GGCAGCGCCGCGCAGCCCGGCATCATACAAAAGCCCGGCACAGGTAAACATGGTTTTGGGCGCCGTTAAAACAACCAGCCCCAATTCATCCGCCGCGTCCAATACATCTTCCTGGGGCACCTTGCCCCGGGCAAATATCAGGCATTTTAGGTCCAGCATTTCGGCGGTGCGCACCACATGCATGTTGGTAAGCCCCGTTAGAAGCACAGTTTTTTCGTTCACAAAAGCCAGCACATCGCTCATTAGGTCTGAGCAGCAAGCGCTGTATACCTGCTGAGAAATCTTTTCCTCCCCGCGCAGCACGCGGGCATCTAAAACCTCGATTATTTTTTCAATGGTCATACGATTCCCTCCGATGGAATTTCCAGTGAAAACATCATACATTTTTTAAGGGTTTGCGTCAAGCAATGCCTATACTCCATCAGATTGTTCTATGCAGGTTTGCCATTTTATGGTAGGCTTGTGATTAAGAAGGAGGTTACGCAATGAACGTAAAAAACCGCAATAAACTTATGATCGCCGTTGTTGTGGTCGCTATTCTCGCCTTCATTATATCCGCCGGGCTATACCGGGTGGGGCAGGGCGAGCAGGCGCTGGTGATTACCTTTGGCAAGGTGACGGATACCAAGGGGCCGGGGCTTTACTGGCACATTCCCTTTATGCAAAGCGTCATCAGCGAAAGCATCACGGCCATCCATAACGTAGAGTATGGATACAGAACTACCGTAGGGGGCACCAGCCGCTCCGCAGCAGAATACGCCGACATGATGGACGAAAGCGTCATGCTGACCAACGACAACAGCATTGTGCAGCTGGAAGCCATCTACCAATACACCATCAGGGATGTGAAGCAATACATCTTCGACGTGGAGGACCCTGCCAGCACCATGCACCTGGCGTTTGAGTCCATTTTGCGCCGCAACATACAAAACCGCTCGCTGGATGACGCCCTGCTAAACAAGGATTCCATTGAGGCGGAAGTGTTGCCGGACTTTCAGGCGCTCATCGACAAATACCAGATGGGCGTCAAAATCAACGCCGTGCATATTCAGAACATCACCGTTCCCAAGGAAGTTACTTCCAGTTACGAAGATGTCAACAACGCTAAAAACGAGATGACCCGCCGCTTGGACGAAGCCCAGCAATACAAAAACAAGGTGCTGCCCATTGCCCGTGCCAACGCCTACGAGATGGAGCAGGCCGCCCTGGCCTACAAAGCCACCACCGTGGCCAACGCCCAGAGCGAAGTGGCGCAGTTTAAGGCCGTGCTGGAAAAGTACAAGGCTTCCCCCGATGTATCGCGTACCCGCATGATGATTGAAACCATGGAGGATATCCTGGGCGGCGCGGGTAAAATTGTCGTAGTCAACAGCAACAATGATGTGCTGAAGCTGCTGGATTTGAATCAGCCGACCGTTGAAGCAGGAGGTGAGGGGCTGTGAGCAATGATTTCTTCAATATGAACATGAACAGGAACCAGTCAAACTGCCCCATCAACCAAACTTCCGCCCAGATGCAGGCCTTCTTTAACAAGCACCGGAAAAAACTGTGGATTGTGGCCGCCGTTCTCTTGCTGGTTATCGTCCTGTGGAACCAAATGTTCTTTATCGTGGGCGAAGCGGAGCAGGCCGTGGTCAGCCGCTTTGGGGTGATTACCAAGATCATCGTCAGCGACAACAACAATTTCCACGAAAAATACGCCGATCAACTAAAGGGCGAGTTGACCGCAGACGGCCAGGTAAAGGTGGTGCACGCCAGCGGCGTACAATTCAAGATGCCCTTTGTGGACAAGGTAGAGAAGTTCCCAGACAGGCTGTTTAACTATACTTCCAACAGCGAAACGGTGAACACCGCCGAAAAGAAACAGTACAACATCACCACCTATGCCCAGTGGCGCATTGCCGACCCGGCGCTGTTTTCCCTGAAACTGGGCAGCCAGTATAACGCCGAGCTGCATCTGGATAACCTGATCCACCCCGTTATTGTACAGGCCATCAACCGCCTGATGAGCGAGGACTTTGTCAGCAACAAGGATGCCCTGAACCAGGCGCTGAGCAACGGCCTGGTCACCATCAACCGGGACATGGTGCTCAGGGGCATTGAGGTAACGGATATCCAGGTGCACCGCACCATTCTGCCCCAGGCCAACGTGGAAACCACCTATGACCGTATGAAAGCCGACCGCGCCAAGGTAGCGCAGCAGACCCGCAGCGACGGCGAGCAGCAATACCAGATGGCTGTTGCCGACACCGATTTGGAAGCACGGGTTATCGAGTCTTCCGCCGTCAGCAAGGCGGGACAGATTCGCGGCGAAGCCGATGCTGAGGCCCTGGCTATCTACGCCGAAGCCTACGAGGCAGACCCCGAGTTCTTCTCCTTCTGGCGTTCTCTGCAGGCCCTCAAGGGCGCTTTCAAAGAAAACAGCATCCTGGTGCTGGACGAAAACCACCCCCTATGGTCGCAGCTGCTTAGCTGGGGATTTGGTCAAAACAACTGATTCCATTATTCGAAAAGGCACCCGCCCCGTGGCAGGTGCCTTTTGCATGTGCTCCTACTGCTTTTGTATCAGGATGCACTCGGGCGCCTGGCTGCCTGCGTTTACAAACTGATGGCGCAGTACATTGTATTGCTGGGGTTTTAAGCCTTCAAGGCAGGCAAGCAGTTGTTGCCGCTCCTCCTCCCCTTCCGGGTGGCCGGGATATACGCACAGAACGCACAGGCCCAAAGGTCTTAGCAGGCGCAGCGCCGCTTCCAGCGCCCGCAAGGTGGTGGGCCACTGGGTGCGCACCTGCTTGTCGCTGCCCGGCAGCCAGCCTAAGTTAAATATCACCAGCCGCACAGGGGATAAGACGACTTCCTCCATGCGCTCATGGCCCATCAGGTACAGGGCTGCCCGCTCCTGCATGTTATGGGCGGCGAGCAGCGCCCGGGTATTGTCAAGGGCCTGCTGCTGTACATCAAAGGCGTATACCTGTCCCTTTTCCCCCACCAGTTGGCATAGCAGCAGGGTATCGTGGCCGTTGCCCATGGTGGCGTCCACCGCCCTGTCGCCTTCCTTCAGCAGGCGCTGACACGCCTCCGCGGCAATATGCCGGGCAGAGCGCAAAGCAAAATCAGCCACGGACACGGAAGGAGGCTACCTCCTGCGGCGTCAGGTCCCGCCATTCGCCGCGCTGCATATCCCCCAACTCCACTTCACCATAGCGCACCCGTTTCAGCCGCACCACTTGGTGCCCAACCTGCTCCACCATGCGGCGAATCTGACGGTTGCGCCCTTCCCGGATGGTAATCAGGATATCGGTGGAAAAAGCGTCTTTGCGCAGGATGCGCACCTTGGCAGGGGCCGTTTTGCGGCCGTCCAACACGACGCCGCCGCGCAGGGTATTCGCTTCCTCCTGGGTCAGTTCCATGGACACGCGGACGATGTAGCCCTTCTCCACCCCGTGGCGGGGATGCGTCAGAAAGGCGGCAAAATCGCCGTCATTGGTTAACAGCAACAAGCCTTCACTATCGTAATCCAGGCGGCCCACCGGATACAGGCGCACGGGAAAATCCCGGAAATGATCCAGCACGGTCGCCCGGCCCTCGGGGTCGGATACAGTACACATTTCCCCCACAGGCTTATAGTAGAGAATGTAGCGCTTCTCTTCCTCAGGGCGGACAACACTGCCCTTCACGCGCACCTCATCCCCGGGTTGCACCTTGACGCCCATCTCCCGCACGGTGATGCCGTTTACCTGCACCAGGCCGCCGACTATCATTTCTTCCGCCCGCCTGCGGCTGGCCACACCGCACAGCGCCAGATACTTTTGCAGGCGCATATCGCCTTGTTTGTCTTTTTCCATCATTGGTTCAACGCCTCTCTCAGAACCTCCAGGTTCTTTCGCATGGCCGTTTCATAAGCATCCAGCCCACCCTCTCCCGATACAATGGGGTCCAGCTCAAATATCTTGGCGCCTGTCTCCTGCGCCACCACCCGGGCGGCGATGTCGGAATACTGCGCCTCAGTAAATAGGGGCGGGTTGTTGGCTTCCTTTACTTTCTTTGCCACCTCCGCCAGCAGGGCGGGCGGCAGGGGCTGATCCGGCTCCCGGTTGATAACGGCAACAGTATGTAGGTTAAAAGCTTCCGCGAAATAGGGAAAAGCTTCATGGAAGGTAACGATGTCCCGCCGCTTCACATCCTGAAGGCCGTCGGCCACTTCCTTTTGCAGAGCAGACATCCTGATTAAAAAGTTCTGGGCGTTCTCCAGCATGGCTTCCTCGTGCTGGGGTAAAAGTTCCGCAAGGCTCCTGGCCATGTTGTCCGCCATCAGCGCGGCATTCTTGGGGGATAACCAGATATGGCTGTTAAAGGCGCCATGGTCGTGGTGGTGACCATCGTCCGAGGTGTGTTCATGGCCGTCCTCTTGCCCTTCGTTGGGCAGCAGGGCGATGCCCCGGGATGCGTCAATAATGGGTAATTGCGGCATCTGTTCAATGATAGATTCCAGGTAGGTTTCCATCCCCGCGCCGTTGATAATAAAGGCGTCCGCTTCGGACAGCGCCCTCATGTCGGAAGCCAGCAACTGATAATCATGCAGGCAGCCCCCCGCCCCCGGCGCAAGGGAAGTAACGCTAACCCCTCCCACCCCATCCAGCACATTCAGCGCAATAATATACACCGGATAAAAGGACGCCGCTACACGGAAGCTTTCCTCCGCCTGCGCAGCAGCTGCCCCAAAGGGTGATAAACTTGATAACAATAGTAAAAGCACCAGTAAATAAGCGATTTTTTTCATTTTTCCTCTTTCTCGTTCCGCCGAATGCCCAGCCAATGAGCATCCACACATCCATATGAAGCGGGTTTTGACTTTGCCAGTCTTGCCTTAAAACCCATTTTTATAGTATAACCACCCAACAACCGCTTGACAAGACAATAACCATCTTTTATAATTACCGAGTTCGCCGGTGTGTCGGAATGGCAGACGAGGCAGACTCAAAATCTGTTGCTGAATAAGCGTGCTGGTTCAAGTCCAGTCACCGGCACCAAAACTTCTGGTATTTCCAAAGGAGTGGAACACCAAAAAAGGTCGTGCATGCACGGCCTTTTTTGATACCCTGACAGTATCTTGCTGCTTCCGCTTTTGATAAGCGCTTATCCCCCGTACCTTGCCTGGACAAAGGCAGCATAGATGCTGTAAAAGGTTACAAAAGCAAACACAATCAGCGAAAAAAGCCCGCTGAGGTACGCCATGCGGGAAAGTCGGGGGCCCTTTTGTCCCAGTTGGTCCGCCCTTCGCATCATGTCCAGGGTAAACATTCCCATGCCCACCCCAAGGGCGGGCACCAGCAGCAGCATAAAGCTTAGATACCACTGGATAACATTCCCCTCCCCGTCGATTTTCGCCGGGATGCGGCCGGGCAGGAAAAGCAGGGCAACAAGTACCGCGATAAGCGGCACAAACATCAGGATATAGAGTACCTTTTTTCGGTTCATGCTGTTCCTTTCCAAGTTACGCGTCCTTAAACTGCACCTTCAGCTGAATATCCGCCACCTGGGACAGCGTGTAATGGATGGAGCAGTACTTGGCCGCCAGCTCCGCCGCCCGCTGGAATCCCTTTTCTTCCTTTGCGCCGTAGATGGAAAACAGCATGTCTGCCGTTACCAGGTGGGTGGGCGTTTCCTCCCGCTTGATGCCTACCACATCAATTTCCGCCCTGTCATATTCCAGGCGCATTTTGCGGGCGATATCCAAAAAAGTAGCATAAAAGCAGCTGCCCAGGGCGCCCAGCAGCATGTCGTAGGGAAGCAGGCTTTGCCCATCCTGATTGATGGGGATTTCCCCATGGGCGGCGTGGACAGTGCCCACAAAGTCGTTGGTAAAAGTTAGCTTCACACTGGTTTTATTCATAATATATCTCCTTATTATGCTGCAAACAGCGTTACCATGTAGGGGGCGTCCAGAGCTGGACTTCCCCCGTACGCAGGGAACGCTGTACATCAATCAGCCTTTGGTTGCGGCTGCCGCAATAGTAAAGGTCCAGGCTTCGTTGATGTATGTCAAACCGCCCGTCCACCAGAACATCCAGACTGCGCAAAAGCCTTTGGGTATCGGCATCCTGCCTGTCCTTCAGTTCCTCCCAAGTATACCCTGAATAGGCCCACACGTTCAAGCGACTTTCCCGGGCAGCCTCCGCCAGCAGAGCGCATGCCAGGGGCTGCTCAAAGGGTTCGCCTCCCGAAAGCGTCAGCCCGTCCAGCAGGGGATTTTTTCTGAAAGCGTCAATGATGCTTTGCGTGTCCCGCACCTCTCCCCCTTTATAATCATGGGTTTCAGGATTGTGGCAGCCCGGGCAGGCATGGGGGCAGCCCTGCGTAAAAACAGCGTAGCGAAGGCCGGGGCCGTCCACAATGCTGTCATTCACTGTGCCGGCGATACGGATATCCATAGGGCTCCTTTCCGCAGAGTAAACCCTGCCGATAAAACGAGTAATTTTGAGATAATTAAAGATAATGATTGATTTAATGATATTTTTGGTAAACTCTGACGAATATTCCCTTTTTAAAAGTTTGACTTTCTTTGACCTTCATGTTATCATAAAGATGCGATGGAGATACGTTGTGAAATCTCCCGCCACAAATAAGACAGTTAATAGGAGGAATGATCATGTATACATTAGTACCTTATCGTAGATTGCTGAAAACCCAGAATGAGTTGATGAACCGCTTTTTCGACAACTCCTTCCCCTCCGCGTCCTTTAACAACAGTTTCCGGGTGGACATCCGGGAAGGCGACAGCGCCTACACCCTGGAAGCGGAACTGCCCGGCCTGACAGAGGAGCAGATCAACCTCTCCGTCAACAATGACATGCTGACCATCAGCGCCGATTCCAGCAGTGAACAAAAGCGGGAAACCGAGCATAGCTACTACTGCGAGCGCCGCTTCGGCCACATGGAGCGCAGTTTCAGCCTGGAAGGCATACAGCAGGACAACATAAGCGCCGAGTATGTAAACGGCCTGTTGACCGTTACCCTGCCCAAAAGCCAGCCTGAGCCTGTCCAGGGCGCGCGCAAGATTGCCATTAACACGCCGAAACTGGAAGAGGAAACACAGCAGTAACTGAGGAGAATCCACAACGCCTGCCCGCTTGGGCAGGCGTTGGTTATTGTGGAAAGCATTGATAGGAGTTCCTATTCCTTGGTGTCCACCGAGTGCTTGACGCGTTCGCTTTCCTCGGCCCTTTTTCCATCGTTGAACCGATCCATGGTGCCTACCAGGTAGCCCGTAATGCGGCGGATACGCTCGAACTGATGCTCTTCCTCGCTGCGGCCGCAGTTGGGGCAGCAATCGCCGATGATGCCATTATACCCGCACACCGGGTCCCGGTCCACCGGGTGGTTGATGGAGCCGTAACCCACGCCCGTATCGTGCATATGGCGCACAATCTTCTCAAACGCTTCCAGGTTCTTGCTGGGATCGCCGTCCATCTCTACATAGGTAATGTGCCCGGCATTGGTCAGCGCGTGGTAGGGCGCTTCCAGGGAAATTTTGTCAAAGGCGCTGATGGGGTAGTACACCGGGATATGGAAGGAATTGGTGTAGTAATCCCTGTCCGTTACGCCCTTGATGGTGCCAAAGCGCTTGCGGTCAATGCGCACAAAGCGGCCCGATAGTCCCTCCGCCGGGGTGGCGATGAGGGTATAGTTCAGCTTCGTCTCCTGGGACTTCTTGTCCAGGTAGTTGCGCATAAAGCCTATAATTTCCAGGCCCAGGTTCTGGCTTTCCTCGCTCTCGCCATGGTGCTGGCCCCGAAGCGCCACCAGCGCCTCGGCCAAGCCGATAAAGCCCATGGTGAAGGTGCCATGTTTGAGCACTTCCCGCACCTCATCGTCCCATTTCAGCTTTTCCGAGTCCAGCCACACGCCCTGCCCCATCAGGAAGGGGAAGTTATATACCTTCTT
>CAZCBC010000062.1:8983-13517 GCA_964496775.1 uncultured Oscillospiraceae bacterium | reverse complement strand
AAGCCCGCCGATGCCGACACCGTCAGCGAGTTGACGAAGTAGTTGCCAAAATGCTCCTTGCTGAGGATGTTCTTGTAGTTGATAAGGGAAGGCGAGGCTGGCCAGTATTGGATAGGATAGGCATAGATATCGGCCTGTGTTGGCTTGAGCGAAGTAATGACCATCCAATAAAAGGGAAATATGACTACCACCAGAAAGGCCGCAAGGAAAAGGAATTTAACCACTTTACCCGTGGTACGCACCACAGGATGATGTAATGTGCTCATCTTATTCCCTCCTCAATCCTGCGCAGACTGTCCAAATTTCGTGGTGGCCAGATAGACTAACGTGTACAGGCTCAGGAACAATATGCATAGCAGGCCAATGGCGCTACCCATGCCATAATCCATGCCCCGTACCTTCTCCATCATTAAGGTGGTGACGATGTGGGAGGAACCGGCCGGGGCACCGGCTGTCATGGCCTGTATCAATTCCGGGAAGTTGAATATCCAGATAACGCGCAGCAACACTGTAAGCACGATGACTGGGCGAATGTGGGGCATGGTGATGGCGGTAAAGCGCTTCAGTACACCCGCCCCGTCTACCGATGCCGCTTCATACAGCTCTTCAGGCACTCCCTGCAAAGCTGCGGTAATCATGATCGTGAAGAAGGGAATGCCATACCAGATGTTGGCGACAATCACAGCGTTCAGTGCACTGCCCACTTCGGATAAAAAGCCATACTGCGTCTCAAAGATACCCAGACGAATCAGAATATCGTTAATTACGCCTGCTGTACCGTTAAACATCCAGCGCCACATGATGCCAATGACAAAACCTGAAATGGCCCAGGGGAAGAAGATGAGCCCCTGGTATAAACGTTTGCCCCGGAAATCCTTTTTTAGAACGAGAGACATGATGAAACCAATCAGGAATTGGAAAGTTAATGACACCACTACCCACTTCAGGGTGTTGCGCAAGGTGTTATAGAACATGTTGGAGGGCGTGACTTCAAACAGTTTGCGGAAGTTGTCCAGCCCTATCCATTTAATATTATTGAGGTTAAACAGCGTATAGTTCTGAAAGGCCATAGGGATGCCGCGCAGCAGCGGATAATAAGTGAGGGCGAGTACAATGGCAAGGCTAGGCAGCACCATCAGAAAGATAAACCGCCGTTCCCCCGCAGGGTGGTTGAAGCCTCGTTTTTGCTTTTTCATGGGTACCTCCTGCAACAGAAAACACGGGTGTAATAATAAGAAAAGGGGGATAGCGCCCCGACCCATGGGCAGAGGCGCCATCCCCGTATTAACAGATGGCTATCTGTACATATCGGTTATTACCAGAGCTGGCCTTCCTCGGCATAGGCATCCGCCCATATTTTGTCCAGATGGGCCAGCAGGTCATCGGCGGTAATCTGATCCTTCAGATACTTCTGGAACTCCTGGTCAATCTCTTCCTTGTAGCTGGCAAATGCCTGATACATCTGGGGACGGACCGCGTAGGTGTAAACATCAGGGTTGTTGGCCATTTCCATGTAGGCTGCAAAGGGGCCTTCCTTGAAGAAGGGATCTTCCGTCGCAGTGCTGTGAATGGGTACCAACGCTGTTACCTTGGCGTACTTGGTGTTGTTTTCGCTGTTGGACAGATACAGTAGGAAGTCCACCGCTGCCTGGGTGTTGGGCGTATAGGACGTGATGCCCCAGCCACTGTATCCGTTGGGGGATACTGACTGGCCGGAAGGACCAACGGGCAGGGGAGCGGTCCACCACTGGCCGTCCTGCAACTCGGATTCGCAGGAGGCGATCACTTCACTGTCCTGAATCAGCATGGCGGCAGTGCCATTCATGAAGCCTTGCACCATTTCGCTGAAAGCCCAGGTAACCGAGTCGCTGGGAGAGGCTTCCTGATACAATTTCTTGTGGTATTCCAACGCTTCCTTGGCTTCGGGCGTGGTGAAGATGGTCTTGCCGTCGCCGTCTTTCAGGTAGAAGGCAGCTGCTGAGTTGGCCAGCTTGTCATACCCTAACCAGGACAGAACTTCCACTTCGTAGTACTGGTTGCCACCATTGCCGCCGCGGAAAGCATAGCCGTACTTGTTTTCATCCGGCTTGGTTAACTTCTTGCCAACTTCCAGCATTTCTTAATAGGTCTTGGGGGGCTCCAGGCCGGCAGCATCAAACAAGTCTTTGCGATAGAACATGCAGCGCTGATAGAAACCGGAGGGGATTACCCAGGCCTTGCCGCCGATGAGTGTCATGGATTCCAGCGCGGCGGCAGTCAGCGTGGCTTTTCCTTCCCAGGCGTCTACATACTCGTCCAACGGGGTAATCCAGCCATTGTTGGAGAACATCGTGATCATTTGCTCACGGGTCTCCACGATGTCCAAAGGCTGCTTGGTGGCCAGCATCTGGGAAATTTTTCCGTCTGCACCATCAAAGGGGGGAGAAATGATTTCGATTTTGACGTTGGGGTTTTCCTTTTCGTAGTTGTCGGCGATTTCGCGCAGCAGCTTGGTGCGCGGCTCGCTGGTCAGGGACTCAATCATGCGCAGGGTAATGGGCTCGTTGCTGGCTAATGCCCCCTCTGCAACGGTTAGCAGCATGACAGCTACAAGCAGGATTGAGAGTAGTTTGGCAAATCGTTTCACTATGGTTTCCTCCTCTTTTCTATGAAGTTCTATTTACAGGGCTATGCCCCAGGGAACAACTTATTCGATAACTGCAAGCGCCTGGCGCAGGTCTTCTATCAGGATATCTGCTCCTTCCAGCCCGCAGTGGATGCGGATGAGCTGCGGAGCGGTACCGCACTGCGCGGCTTGCTCTGGGGTACGCTTGTACATGGGCATCACAACCAAGCTTTCAAACCCGCCCCAGGAGACGCCGATCTGGAACACGCGCAATGCATCGCACACGCGCATAGCCTCTTCCTTAGATTTCAAAACTGAGCAGGCCGCAACTGCCCGCCTGTTGCTTGAGCGCAAGAGCATGCTGCGCGTGGCTGGATAGTCCCGGATAATGCACCTTGGCTACGCGGGGATGCGCTTCCAGGAAGGCCGCCACCGCCAGGGCGATCCGTTGGTGCTGCTCCAGACGTACAGAAAGCGAACGCAAACCACGCAACACCAGCCAGCCCTCCATGGGGCCAATGACGCCGCCGTAAAACTCCCGGCAGTGCGCCAGCTCCCGGCCCAGTGCCTCATCCTGGCAGATCAGCGCGCCCCCAATAATGTCACTGTGTCCGCCCAAATACTTGGACATCGTGTGCATGACAATATCGATGCCCATGGTCAGCGGCTTTTGGTACAGCGGGGTACAATAGGTGTTGTCGATATAGGTGCGGATTCCCCTGGCTTTTGCGACTTGGGTAATGGCTTCAAGGTCGAGCACCTCAAATACCAGGGACGTGGGGCTTTCCAGCAAGATTAAAGTAGTTTCCGGCCGGATAGCAGCCAGAACAGCTTCGGCGCTTGCTTCCACAAAGGTGGCCTGCATGTTAAGCTTTGGAACACAAATGTTTTTCAAAAAATCCACAGCAGGGCCATAACAGTTATGCAGGCAAATAATATGATCCCCTGTCTTACAGCAGGCGTGAATGGCCGTCGTCAGCGCTGCCATGCCGGAGGAGAAAACCAGTGCCTTGGTGCCGCGCTCCAGTGCGGCCAGTTTTTCTTCCAACAGGTGTACGGTAGGGTTGCTTACCCGACCATAAATAAACTCTTTTTCCGGATTGACATTGGATGGGTCTTCACTACCGTGCAGGGCAATCATCTGGTCATTTTGGATGTGCATAAATAATCCCTTCTGGGGCATTAGTGTGAAAACATCGGTACTGGGTACCAGGGGCTTTGATTCGCGTGCTTTCCCCATGCTGCACCCATGAAATCTATCACTGCGTTTCCCGTTCGTATCCTTTGCTTGCCGCACGTAGTGGTGGTTCTACCAAAGGTTTCATACGTTGCGCCTGAATTTGAATACTGTGAATATATGATACAAAAACAGCCCTTAAAAATCAAGAGGCGAAGAAAGAAAAGGGACAGTCCGTAGAGAACAGTCCCTCTTTTGTATTGTCAATACTATTTCTTCTTTGGTTGAGTGATGCCTTCCAGTGGGTTGTTTTCTGCCGTGGCGAAGGGGGAAGATTCGGCGAAGGTATTAACCGCTTTTCCGGCACGGGGAATCTGGGACAGGGTACCGGGGCCACCCACGCAGCCGCCGGGACAGGCCATGCCTTCCAGCAGACAGCCTTTGGCTTTCCCTGCTTTAGCCAACGCCAGCATCTTGCGGCAGTCATTTAAAGAGTCTGCCTTCATAATGGAAACTTCCCGGTCAGGCTCTTTGGCTTTTATGACATTAAGCACTGCCTGGGCGACACCGCCTGCCACAGCATAGTTGCGGCCATCCCTGGAGGATTGGGAGGTGAGTTCTACTTCCTCAAGCTCGCTTAACTCAATCTGCTTGGCGCTGAATATGCCCATCAACTCCTCAAAGGTGATAACATAATCCACATATGGCCTGACTTCTTCGTCCAAGGCTTCAATTTTTTTGGCAATACACGG
>CAZCBC010000062.1:0-8973 GCA_964496775.1 uncultured Oscillospiraceae bacterium | reverse complement strand
CACTTTGGCGTTGGGGCGCTCCTCTTTGATGCGCCGGGCGGACGCTACCATGGGCGTGCTGGTCTCAGCAATGTTATCTTTCAGGTCTGGATAGTTCTTTCGGGCAAACGCGGCCCAGGCGGGGCAGCAACTGGTACCCAGGAAATCCTTATGCTCGGGAACTTGCTCAATAAACTCTTCCGCCTCGTGCAGACTGCCCACGTCGGCGCCCCAACCTACTTCAATAACCCGGGTAATCCCCAAAGCCTTGATGCCTGCTACAATCTTGCCGGGGGTGGCCAGAGGACCGAACTGTCCAACAAAGGCGGGGGCAATGGCGGCAAAGACTTCTTCGCCCTGACGGATGGCGGTAATCAGTTGGAAAATCTCGCTCTTATCGGCGATGGCGGCAAATGGACAACTGACAATACAAAGTCCGCAGGAAACACACTTATCCTGATTGATGACAGCCCTTCCCAGTTCATCACTTTCGATGGCTTTGGCACCACAGGCCTCGGCGCAGGGCCTGCCGAAACGAAGAATTGCCTGGTAGGGGCAGGCTGTTATACACCGTCCGCATTTAATACACTTGCTGTGATCGATGACAGCTGAATTTTTACCTATGGACACGGCGTTTACGGGGCACACTGTTGTACAGGGGTGCGCCAGGCATTTGCGGCAGTTGCTGGACACGTCAACCCGATCGGTGGGACATGCTTCGCAGGCGAAGGGAATAACATTTACCAAAGGCAATGTCAGCTTCTTATCGCTTGTGGCGCATTCTGCCATGCCTTCTGTTAGGCTTTGGTGCGAGCTAACGGGACGCAAACTTAATCCCATGGCTAGGCGGGTTCTCTCGCGGATGATGGCGCGTTCCTTAAAAACGCTGTCGCGGTAGGTAGCTACCTCACCGGGAATAATACGGTAGGAGCTTTCATAGAAGAAGTTAAAATCAGTGCTATCCAAGGGACGCTCAAAGGCAAACTTGGCAACCTCTGTGAAGACCTGACGCCTGATTTTTGTAATGGGGGTAAAAAGGCCTCTCATTGTTTACTCCTTTGTATATTGAGTTGTATCAATATAACGCATGTAATGAACTAGGAAGTCCGGTGTAACGGTTATTGGTTTTCTTTGGGACAAAGGGCCATAATAGCAGCCATGACGTCTTCGCTTTCCGCTCCGTGCATCAAATCTCCATTTACTCGAACAACGGGACCTTGAATACCCTGGCGGCACACTTCCATACAGGGCGTGGGACGAACTTCAATCTCGCAAGCAGTACCGCCAACTTCTTGCTGGATTTCCTCCAGGGAATGGATGGAATCAATGATGTTCATCGCCCCCATCATGGTGCAGTGAGTGCCGACACATACTTCTACAACAATTTTATCCATATTGCCCTCCAATGTAATTGTTTCTTCGGTGATTGTACCATAAGTGTGGCTATTGTTCAAAGATATAATGACAAAAAATAGATTTTAAACAGGAAAAAGTAACGACAGGACCCATGCCTACCTCCTTTAAGTGAATAGAAGGAGTGCGTGTACGGTAATATGCTCTCTAATCTTTAAAAGATGACCACACCCGGCACTTCTTGCGAGGGCACTTTTCCCTACCTGCGCATGTAGTGCCTATTCCTTTTTTTGATCAGAAACTTCCATCGAAAACATGGAATTGTATCGGTTTTTGCGAGAAAATACGTTTCAACCATTGCGGCAAAAGCCCATCCCTGTTATAATACCTCTATTGCCGAAGTGGCGGAATGGCAGACGCAGGGGACTTAAAATCCCCCGGCCTCTGGCTGTACCGGTTCGAGTCCGGTCTTCGGCACCAGACAACGATAATCCGAACCAAATCTTCCTAATAGGAGATGGGTTCGGATTATTACTGTTCTTTGAACGATTAGAGAAGAGGCATTTCAGAAACGGTGTAGAGCGCAAACCGGAATCAAAACCACGTAATGTAAAAGGGAAAAAAGCAAGCTGGTGAAACAGAGGTCATTATTTAGTAATAAACAAAAAAACAAAATAAGGTTGCGTTTTATAAATTCACATTGAAATCATATCTCGATAAGCTAAAAAAGTATTTTCACAGTATGAGAAGACCTATGATAATGGCAATGTTGATACGCAAAAAAACAAAATCACTTTACTGATAATTCATGAAAAGTAACCCTTGAAAAAAGTACCATGTTAACAATTTTAATGCTCGTGTCAGAGCTCATTGCGATGATATAAACTATCTTGCCCTCTGAATTAATCCGTGTATTGGCTTTGAATTGTTCAAAAGCTATCTTTTTCAAAGACTAAAAAATTAAAGGATGTTGCCTTTATCAGAGCGTAGACAAAGCGGTTTTAGCAGTTATGCAAAAGCCGCTTTGTTGTCATGTACGTATCTACTTTTTAGAACAATCAGACAGGTAGTAAAATTTCGGGCAATCAAACGCAATAAACGAACCAGTGACGTTGCGTCTTGAGAAGCTGTTCATCCGGTCTTTCCTTCTTTTCCAGCAATCTCGCCAGCTTCTTGAGGTTCATGCATGCGAATGTCAGCCCTGCTTTCATGTTTCTCCGGGCTTTGCCATACATCTGGGTATACCTGAATCCGTGATACTCCTTCGTTGTGCCGAATATTCGCTCTATCGTCTCTTTTCACTTTCTGTACAGCTCCTTCATCCCAAGGGTGTGACCGATATCCTCGCAGGCTTCCAAGTGGTTTGCCTATATGTGACGTGTTACCACCTTGGTACAGTTGGCACTCTTTGTGCACTGGGCTAGGTACGGACAGGTTCTGCATATTTCCGGCTCGCTCTTGTACTCACGATAGCCATTCCGATTCGTGGTACGGTACGTTAAAGCAACATTGTTGAGACAAAGATAGCAATCATAATGCTCATCATAAACGTATTCTTGTTTCCTGAAGAAGCCTGCTTTCGTCATCGAACGGGTATAGGGAAAGACAGGTGTTATATCAGCATCCAGAAGCGTCTTGGCAATCGCAGGGGTCTTATAGGCAAATCACCAATCACTGCTTTTATGTTCATCCACCGGAGTTTGTTGTACAGTCCCCAGAATGTTCTGCTATCGTGTGCGTTTCCGGGGTTCACATCATAGCCTAATATCCAGCCGTGTTTATCTGAAGCGGCACTCACTCCGTAGGCAAAAACCTGCTTGTGCTCTCCCTTGTGAAACCACCCGCTTTCAGGATCGGTTGTGCTTACCTTGATTTCCTTTTCTTCTCCACCCCCCCTGAATCTTCATCCCCTTCATCATCCTTGTCCTTCAGCGGGTTCTTCCCATGAGCCACACGATCCTGGTTAATCTCTTCCTTTAACTTTGCCTCATAAAATAAGGCTTCCTTCCGGGCCAATTCTCTTCGCTTCTTATGCGTATTTGCCCGTACTTTCACATGCATTGAATCCACAAAACCATGCCGGAAGCACTCCTGTAATATGTGCTCAAACAGGTCAATGTCCTTAAAACGACGAGTATAGTTCTTGCCGAAGGTTGAAAAATGCGGCGGCGCTTCATGCAGTCCCAGGCCCAGGAACCAGCGATAGGCTACATTGACCTCTATCTCCGTGATGGTCTGACGCAGACTCTGTATCGCGTACAGATACTGAAGGAACGGCAACTTAATCAGCGTGACCGAATCCATGCTTGGTCTGCCTTCGTTGGAAGAGTATTTATCTTCTACCAACTCATAGATGAATGACCAGTCAATGGCCTTATCTATCAGTCGCAGCAAGTGGTTCGCAGACACCAAATCATCCATGCAGAAATATATAATCTGACTGTGGTAATCATCTGCATCTCTTCTCATCATATGAACACCTCTGCAAATCTCTTACTCAATTATACTATATATCATTATTTTTCTATCGTTTCTATAAAGTAGCTCTTTCCATGATATTGACAAAATCCCAACTCCTATAGTTGGGACTTTGTCGACAGGCTGTACCCACCGGCTCAGTCGGTGGTTTTGATTAAGTATAGATGAACCATCTGTAGGTCAAGCTGATAGAATAATGCAGCTTTTACCAGAACTTATTAAAAACACGGGACTGCTAATTTACTTTTTTACTTGTTCTGAAGCGATAGTTCTAAAAAACGTCAAAATTGTTATATTTCAAACAATAAGGTGTTGTGGTACTTTCATTTTTAGAAAAAAAAGGTCGGGATTACTTGTTATTTTGTCACGCAGTGTATGTTTGTTGTACCATTGCGAATTCCATCATTTTGAGCATGCCTTGAATGTAACCATTTGCATTAGCGCGGGCAGTATGACCCCATCGGGTAGTGTTCACAATATAGGGGACGTGATCGTCCATAATACACCCAGTATAACCAACTTCCTTAAGTGCCCAGAGCACCTTGGCAGGGTTGTAGTTACCTTCGCCTAAGAAGCATTCTTTGAAACATTCGCCTGTACCTTGCACATCGCGCATATGCACAAAGCCGATCAAACCGCGCTTACCCAAGTAATGTATGGTATCCATTACATACTTCTCGCCGCCGATCTGAGAAAAGCAACCCAAGCATAGGTTTACGCCCCACAAAGGGCTGTCCGCAATTTTTTCCCCCTTTTTAAAATCATCCAAAGTAGTGAAAATACGTGCCTTGCCATCCACAAAAGGTAGAGGTGGGTCCGATGGATGGATTAGTAAGCGAACGCCACTCCTTTCTGCCTCGGGCAGAATCGCCTTGATAAAGTAGGTATAATTCTTCCAGAGTTTTTCATGATCCGGAAGCTTATCATCAGTTATATAGGGATAGGTATAGGCGTTTCCATTGGATTCCTTACTCTTATCATAGGATGCTACATGTGCACCACCGCGCCCCTTTTCAGTAAGCGTGGTTCGCCACGCCCAGTTTGGACAGAAGTGATGGCCTAACAGCGGGATACCTACCTTGCCCATATTGTGAATAATGTTGATATAATTGTCTATCTGTTCATCCCTGCCAGGCAACCCAAGCAACACCTTATCATAAAAGTGGATAGGAACATTTTCGATCATTTCTACTTTGAGATCGAATTTTTTGCTGTACTCAATCAAATACTGCAATGCATCAATTTCCCAAGTTTTTCTACCCGGAATGGGAGGTGTATTAAAATGGATACCGTCCGATCCTAACTGTTTTGCCATCAGCATAGCATCATCATTGAACTCTTTTAGAGCACCAAAAATAGCACGCATAATTATTTATAAAACTCCTTAAGCATCATATGAGTTGCCTTAGTTAGATTATTTCTATAATTTAAGCTTATTTGTAAAGCAAGTTAGGAATAAATGTAACCACCCCGGGCATGAAGACCATGACCAGAATTACCAAGATAATCACAGCGATGAAGGGCAGCAATTCCTTGAGGAAATCCGTAACTCTTATACGTAACAACGGAGAAACAAGGTAGATAACTGCACCAAAGGGAGGTGTGATTGCACCTAGAGCACAGCACAGCACCATGATACAGCCAAAATAGACCATATCGATGCCCATCGCCTTAACTACTGGAGCAAAGATAGGAGCAATTACAATCATGGCGGAGGTGCCATCCATAAACATACCAATAATCAAGAAAAGCGCTACCACCATGAGCATGAACAACGTGGGGTTGTTGATAGTTTTACTCAAATACATACTTACTTGTTGGGGAATACGTTCCCAACTGAGGAAGTAACTAAAGATACTAGCAGCGCACATGACCAACATGACAGCACAGGAGGAAAGTACCGCATCCTTGAGAATTGGGACGAAGTGTTCCTTCTTGATTTTTTTGTATACAAACTTGCCCACGACAAGAGAGTATATTGCACACATAGCACCACCTTCAGTGGCGCTAAAGACACCAAAGCGCAAGCCAACGATCAATAACACAGGAAGACCAAGCGCAGGGAGGGCTTTAATCAGTGCAGAGAAGAACTCTATGATTTTAACGGGCTTTTCACGGGAAATAGGATAATCACGTTTCTTTGCCAAAAAATGTACCAGAATCATCTGACCTATCATCATCAAAAAGCCGGGTATATAGCCAGAGGCTAACATTTTGCCAACGGAGGTATCTGTACAGTAGGCAAATACAACCATACCTATACTCGGTGGAATGATACAAGTAATTAAGCTTGAAGCAGATGTAACAGCGGCACAGAATTCTTTATCATAACCTCTCTTGAGCATTGTAGGAACGAGAATCTTACAGTCCTGGGCAGCATCTGCTGCACATGAGCCGGATAGGCCACCCATCATAGCAGAAAGAATAACATTTACATGACCCAGAGAACCACGGATGTGGCCTACCAACAGTTCGGCTAGTTCCATCAGCACATCGGTGATACCGGAATAGGTCATAATGGAACCGGCGGTAATAAAAAAAGGAATAGCCAACAGGGATACAGCTTCCGTACTCGCAATGAAGCGCTGAATAACCACTTGCATGGGGACGGAACCAACCGTAGCGAAATACGGTATAACAGCAATGATTAATGCAAACCCGACTGGAATACCAATTATGAAGAGTGCACAAAGAAGCAATAAAACAATAGTTGTCATTTCGCTACCTCCTCTCCAACAACCTCAGTATCGAAATCATCCAGTCCGCTGCCGTTGATAGAAACAGCATTGATAAATTTTTTAGGGTCTTTAATGGCTATGACAACATAACGAAGACTGTAAACAGTCATATTAAAGAAAGCAATGGCTGCAGAGGCGTACTTGATGGAGTAAGGTAGTTTAAAATAGTTTGTCAACTTGTATACACCCTTTATGGTGATTTCGAGACTCATGTAAGTAAGAAATACAAAGGAAAATGCAAGGATAATGAAGGAAATAATATACAGGATGCGTTTGAGTTTTATGCTGACCTTTTGCACTAGGAGGTCAATACCCTGGTGCAAGTTGGTGCGAAAAGCCCAACTGATACCTAGCATGACAGTCCAGCACCATGCAATGCCGCTGATTTCCTGTGACCACGGCAGAGAACTCTTGAAAAGATAACGCGCAAAAACATTTATTACCGTTACAATCATCGTAATCGTTAACATACACATGGATACGTATTCTTCAAATATGCCCATGATTTTTAGAAGGAACTTTCCGGCATTATTCATACAAATCTCTCTTTCTGTGTTATCCCGGGGCAGGAACGCCCCGGGGTGTTTGATAAACACAACATACAGGGATATTAAGATATCAGAAAAGGCCTTACATTACGGATTGATAATTTTCTGAATCATATCAAACAATCCTTCCGGGAAGCCCAGAGAAGGATCAGAATACATGGCAGAAGCCTTATCGATAAAGTCTTGTTTGACTTTACCTTCGAGAGTGGTAATGGTCAATCCAGCTTCTTCAAACTTTGCGGTATATTCATTTTCGACATTCAGGGAATCTTCACCGAAGGCTTCACCAGCATTCCATGAAGCATCCAGGAATATCTGCTGATATTCAACAGGCATGGAGGCGAAGATTTCTTCGTTCATTACGATGCCGCCACAGGAAACGAGGTGGCCGGTGAGGGTTAAGTACTTGGTCACTTCCTGGAGAGAAGAGGTGTATAAAGTGGATAGAGGAGCTTCAGCACAGTCAACCATACCCTGAGATAGAGCGGTATATGTCTCATTCCAGTTGGTCACAACGGGAGAACAGCCCAATGCCTTCGAAAAGGCAACAAGAGCAGCAGCATCCGCAACACGCATTTGTTTGCCAGCCAGATCTTCCACACTATTGATTGGGAAGTTAGATACAAAGTGACGATAGCCGGTGAACCAATTATAGCTAAGCATACGAACGTTACCATTCTTAGCAAGTGTGCCAATTTGATCCTTGTACCAGTCGGATTCGTGCACAAACTTCATCTGCGAAGGATGGCTGAGACAGAATTGGCAGTTAAGGATGGCCAAATCTGGAACGGTAGCATTGAAAGCATCACATCCTGTGTAGTTGAGCATCTCAGCACCCATAGCGATCATTTCATTCACATCGTTGATGGAGCCAAGTTCTCCGTTAGGATGTAGTACGATGGCCACATCACCGTTGGTTTTCTCCTGTATCTCATTAATCATCTGTTGAGCATATTTTGCAATGGGGTCGGTGGAGGACTGGGTGACAGAGAACTTAAAGTTGTAGGTAGCAGCTGAAGCGGTGCAGACGGTCAGCATCATACACAGAACCAGGGTCAAGACAAAAATTTTTTTCATGGAATTATCTCCTTTTTATATAATAAGTTTTTGGGGATGACTTGATACTGCAGGTCCGGATGAACGGATAGTTTGAGTAGCGAAAGTAGTAAGGTAAACTCGTTGGTGATTCCGTAACATTTGCCTACATTCAACCTTTGATTAGTTGTCTTCTAAAGCATTTTCAATATTGTCCTATGGTAACAACAATCTTACTGTTAAGAGTCTTTATCTATTCTATTTTTCTCCTTTCTTCCTCATTGTCCAATATGAATTGTACTTTCGCACCTTACAGCTCACATCAAGTCACGACCAAACTTAAACTTTATCAATCCTGTTTGAATAATCTCTCTTTGTGATATTTGTATTAGAATCAACTCCATTCTATTGATGTATATGTTACTACCCATGGATAGATTGATAGTCGTATTTTTCGAACCGCACACTTCACTACGGTTATTCACAAAGTATGTTGCTGTTTTTTGGGGAAACTCTAACCCAGATTAATAATTTTGACTTGGTTCCTTGGATGGTCAACCCGATCTGTTTTAGTCCATTCAGTTCGTGATAAAGGCTTTCTTCGGGTAGTGTTGAACTGCAATTGTAGCTTGTACAGCGTATCATTCTAAATGACTTACTTATTACAATAATTATATGACGTCAGGTTTTTTCAAATTAAATGATATAGCGTTCTCTTCTTTATGAGTCAATTTGATTTTCCGAAGTATGAATTGCGACTTATTTTTGACTGAACTTCATAATTATAATAAGGGAACCTCTAAAAACCAGCGTTTTCGGAATCAGTAAATAGTTTTCATAGT
>CAZCBC010000061.1:2258-13526 GCA_964496775.1 uncultured Oscillospiraceae bacterium | reverse complement strand
ATACTGATTATACTAAAAAATCCACCACGTAGGGTGGCTTTTTTGACAAACTGATCCACCGGCCTAGCCGGTGGCTTTTCATATGCGGGCATAGCCATAGAATACTAGCACGCGCCCTCGCAGGCGCAAGCTTAATCTGTCACTTGCGAAAGATATTGCTTGTCGCCCTTATAACAGTTGTAGTGCCCCCTTGCCCTATACTTCATAATCTCTTACTATTTTCCCGCAACATCTCGAGCTATTTTTGCGGTTCCATCGAGTGTATACTAAGCTTCGTACGTCATTATTCATCTAACGACCTCCTTTTGCTTTGTTACAGTCGGCAGAATGCAACGGTATTTTAGGAGTTTCTTTTTCATGAGCATCGCTATAAGCTCTACCGAACCCCACGCCTAGCGCGGGGGTTTCTAATGACAAAAAGCCGCCACCCCAATGGATGGCGGCTGCTAAATTTTGAGTCAAATACCTAACTCAAGAAACCGATGAAACCGAAGATGAGCAGAATGTTAATGAAGTCAATAAACAACGCACCAACGATGGGCACTACAAAGAAGGCCATCTTGGAATAACGGTACTCTTCCGCCAGCGTCTGCATGTTGGCCATAGCATTGGAAGTAGAGCCCATACCAAAGCCAATCAAACCCGAGGCCATCATGGCAGAATCGTAGTTCTTGCCCATGATGGGGTGGACAATGTAGCTGGCATAAAAGAAGGCAAACACCAACTGCATGGTAAGGATCAGTATCATGGGCAACGCCATGGAAAGCAGCTGCCAGAGCTTCAGGTTCAACAAGGCAATGCCCAGGAAGATAGACAGAGAGAAACTGGCTACCACATCGATGGCTTCCATGTCCAGTTTAACTTTGGGGTTGGCATCGCTGACATTGCGGTAGATACAGGCAATCAGCATGGTGCCAAGGTAAGCGGGGAAGGCGATATTATCCACTACCTTGCCCACCATGTTATTGATAAACTCTGTCACGTAGGAGCCAAAGAACATGATAACCAGCAGCGTAAACACCGCCATGCTAACGGAGTTCTTGGTCAGCGGCTGGGCTTCTTCCTCCACAGAAAGCTCGGTGTCCTGGAAGGGATCCTGATCTCCTTCCTTATACAGGTTCTGTTTGATAATCAGCCGTCGCGCAATGGGGTTTCCGGTAATGGACCCCGTCAAGATGCCAAAGGTAGCGGCAGTAATGCCCACCGTCAGCGCCTCCGGATAGCCCAGAGCCTCTACCGAAGGTGCCACCGCCGCTGTGGTGCCTGTGCCGCCCACCAAGGCAGACGAACCGCACAGCAAGCCCAGCAAAGGATTAAAACCCACGCCCCAGGAAATACCCACAGCAATGACATTTTGCATCAACGACATAAACACAGCAATCAGCAGGAACTTGAGCACCACCGAACCGCCTTTTTTAAGAATCTTCATGCTGGCGGACAAGCCAATGGTAGAAAAGTACATGGTCTGAAAGAAGGATTGCAGCGTGGTGGTAAACTCAATTTCCAATAGTCCGGCGCTCTTTGTCGCCAAGTGAATCAGACTAAAGAGAATACCGCCAATAACCGGGGCAGGAATGGCGTAACGCTTAAAAAAGGTTACCTTGTTGCGAATTAATCGCCCAATCAGCATGAAGATGACGGCAAACCCCGTCGTCTGGACCAGGTTCATCTTCAGTAACATATCAAACCCCTCCCTATCTCATTTGATAACAAGCAGTGTTCCGTGATTAAATCATCAATTCCCCGTCTTTCATGATGGTGACGCCGTCAGCGACCACTGTGGGTTTGGTCATGATCACATCATAGTGGCAGGCAGCTTTCAGTGTGCCACCCAGGTTTAAGCTGGTGCCGATACCGATGTGAGCGGAACCGTAGACCCCCTCATCCTCCAGCATCAGACCGATGAAGCGGCAACTGGGATTGAGGCCAATGCCCAGCTCGGCGATGTTGTATACGCCTGGATCGTTCTTGCTGGCCAAATCATCCGCCAGAATTTTGGCCTGTTTACCGCCGGTAATCTCGGTAATAAAGCCATCCTTTACGTCCAGGCGGATGGGCTCAGTCAGCAGTCCAATCCCCAGATAGGGACAGCTGGCATCCGCCACGATAACGCCCTGAGCAGTGCCCTCAATGGGCGTGGTATTCGCCTCAATGGTGGGTGCGGTAGAGAACTTACCCGGCTCTACAATGCAGAACAGGGCATTGCCCCGACGCCCGGTGGTGTCAAACGTCAGGTCGGTACCGTAGGGGTTGGTCAGATGGATGTGGTTGGCGGCAGCCAGGGCATCAGCCACCTTACGGCATACCGGCGCAAGCTCCGCGAAGTTAGCCTCCATACCGCCACGAATCATCATATCTTCGCTGAACTGAGTCAGCACCACCCCGCGGGAGCCTTCCTTGATGGCATCCTTCACGGCATTGGTGTGGGTAATGGACTTGCCCACCACAGATACAAAGGCATCGCTGCCTTTCATGGCTTCGGCAACAATTTTGGGCGGCTCCTGGCTGTCGGTGTCACGGGGAATCATAATAACGATAACAGGTTCAATGTCTTTTCTATAAGCAGAAGCAGCAATGGTTTCAGCGATTTTCAGTTTCTCAGGTTCGGTGATGATGGCGATTTTTTCTCCCGCCTTCATTTGAAGGTTCACGTCAATAATCTTGTCGGCGATTTTGCCCATCTGGATTTTTTTCATGGCGTATTCCTCCTTTTATATGAAGCTATCCCTATGTGTACAATGTATCATTTGTCACCACATTTTACAATATGTTTAGAAAATATATTTATATGGATATGCCTATAATGTCTTGTTTTTGCCGTATTATGATGACACCGCCGTTTTTGGTAGCGCCCTTGACACCTTCTGTGCATCCCGTCTACAATCACGTTGTAGAGGGGATGCACTTATTTCCATGTGAAAACAAGGAGAATGTATATGAAAAGACTGATGATTCTCGCGCTGGCCCTGCTGATGCTGCTGCCCGCCGCTTATGCCCAGCAGCAGGACATGTATTTCCCCGAGCCTGTAGACGGCATCCTGTACTTTGCCGATTGTCTGAAAAACCAGGATGTGGAGGGCGCCGCCCTCAGTATGGCGGCCCAGTCGGTAGCCGCGCGTCTTGATCTCCAGAAATACCTAAACCGGGCTAAGTTGTTAACCCCCTCGATGCCCAACCCCTTCCCGGGCGACAACCCCCAGTACCTGCGCCTCAATGCCCAGATCAACAGGGCCAATAACATAATCAGGGTACAGAGATTTTTAAGTTCTCTGGCGCTTCCCAGTGCAGAAGAAATGCAGCAAAGCGGCATGATTCCCATGAATAAAGACGGGCTGCTGACCATTTCCAAGAAGGAAGCACTGTCCCTCGAGGAGTACACTGCCCGCTTTGACCCTGCCTATTTTTCTACCCTGGAGCTGAAGGCGCTGTACGAAAACATAACGCCCGCCATCAAGGAAGAACGTGCCCAACAAAGCTACGCCGTATACGGCACCGAGGAAGGGCGGGAATACCTGGCGGTATATGCCTTTCAGGGACAGCTGTTTCAACATGGCTGTACCGCGGTCAAATATCCCGAGGGCTGGCAGGTTCTGCACCTGTACGCTCCCCTAACGGGCACATCGCCCCGGGGCGACGCCGAAATAATCGACCAGCAAACGCTGGATGATTTGGATGCCAACCCCAACTTCACCAAGGTGTACCCGGTGGAATAATCACATCGCAAACGCAGGCGATCCCTTGCGGGAAACCGCCTGTGTTTGCTATTACCCCTCATTTACTTATCTGTGTAGGTAAACAGTATCATAATAGCCTTAAAAAGCCAGATATTCCTTGACACCCCCTGCACTGCGTGCTATATTTATTACGAACTTATGAAGGAAATGAACGACCCCCATTTGGAGGATATGATGAAGAAAACAACCAAGATGCTCTGTCTGGTGATTGCCCTGTTGCTTCTGGCGCTGCCCGCCTTCGCAAAAGTGGCCGACAACAAAGCCAAAGCAGGCAAAACAACCCCCGCCACCGTCAAAAGCGCCGCTTCCCTTTTGCAGCAGCCCCGGGCTGATGCCGCCTTTGTGCAGGCATTAAGCGAGGGCGAAGAAGTGGCCGTTAAGACGCTGGGCCTCAGTTGGTGCCAGGTGGTAGCCGGCGACAAGGAAGGCTATGTGGCCAGCCGCATGCTGTCCTTCAGCGAAGTAGCGGAGGAGGAAACCTTTGCCGTGGTGTCCGCCACCAACGGGCGCCTTACCCTGCGTGAAAAAGACAGCACCAAATCCAAGGCGCTGGGCAAGTACAACAACGGCAACATCGTCGCCGTGATAGAAAAGGGCAGCCCCTTCACCCTGGTGCGCGTAAACGGCAAGGAAGGCTATCTGCTAACCGACCATCTAACCCTGACCGGCCCCCAGGAAAGCACCGGCACCGGCGTTATCTCCTGGCCGGACGATCCCAAGCGCACGCGCAATATCAAGTTCCGCTGGTCGGACAAAACGGGCAACAATGTCATTGGCAACGTCAAGACAGGCAACGAGTTTGTCATGCTGAGCCAGGGCGACGACTGGAGCAAAATCGAGCTGCAGGGCAAGGTTGGCTACATGATGACCAAGTACCTGCTGCTGGATACCCAGCCCGCTCCCTCCGAGCAGGTGGCCGCTCCCGGCGATGCCACCCAGATGCCCTCCCTCTTTGGTACAGTGGTGCCGGGCGCCGCCACCCCCGCTCCGGCAGGCCCCAAGCCTCCCACTGGAACAGCCAGACCTGTTATTACCCCTGTCCCTACAAAGGAACCGGGCGAATACATCACCAACCCGGATGAATTGGAACCCATTGACTTCGGCGACTAAAACCTTTATAAAATCGGACACCTGCCGCTTGAGCAGGTGTCTTTATTTAATGGTAATTTCTATCGCATCCGATACGAAGATGCATTAATGTTTGGAATCAGTATTACACCCCCGCCGCGTTGAGCAGTGCGGAATAGCCCAGCAGAAACTGGCCAAAATAGTACAGCGCAATGCACATCAGGTCATTAAAGCGAGTGGGGCGCACCAAGATACGATAGGCAATGATAGCATCCGATATCACAAACAACAGTGCGCCGATGGTGGCCGACGGCCTCTGGGGCACCGCCAAAGCGACCATCAGGCAGATGACCGCGCCATACAAGGCTAAATGCAGCGTGGGCTGCTTCGTTTTTTGATGGGCCACCCGTGCCATGATAAAAATAAACGCCAGCAGCGCCAGGTACAGCAGGGCGCTGCCTACTCCCAGGCCGCCGCTTGAAATAAACGCCCCGATATAGCCCACATGCCCCATGGCAAACACGACCATGCCGCCAATAAAGTGCTTTTCCAGTACCATGTCGGCCACAGCGCACAGAAAGAGCCCCGCCGTAACCCACCAGGCATAATCGCCGCCGTATATCACTGCGGCGTACAGCGCCATGGCCCCTGCCACCGAGGTGGCGGCGCCTTTGAAAAGGATGGTCATCTTCTCAGAAAATATCTTTCTGATATCCCCCAACTTATACATTGTGCCCAATGCCAACATAGATAAGAAGGCCAGCAGGGCTGTTTCCCTCACCAACAAATGAAACTCCCCCTTATGCTTTCTGTTTAAGAAAAGTATAGCATAAGAGGGATTCTTTTGTATAGGGAAAAACTTTATGCATAATGCCGCGGGATACAGGCAGTCAGGCTATCCATTCCACCAGTGTGCCTTCCTGGTGGGCTTTTAGAATAGCATCCACATCGCCAGGGCTTAAGTGAATGATGGCCATAATCTCGCCTTGTTTGTTCAGCCCCAGCACAGCCTCCCCATCCTCGCTGCCACGAAAGGCCGTGCAGGCACGGTAACAAACACTCTCCATGGCCTGAAGAAGCAGCTTGCGCGCCTTTTTACGGTTGCGCTTGTATACCCCCGCCTCCTTCTTGGGAATCAGGTAGCCGTCTATCTTTTCACAGCCTTTATAGCGGTTGCGCATATTTTCTCCCTCATTCGTCGGCGATGGTATTGCTCAGCACGCCGATCTGGTCAGATTCCACCGTCACCACATCGCCGGGCTTCAGCCATTCCTGCTTGAGGGGAGGCTTGCGCCCCATGATAACCCCCTCGCAGGTGCCCGTATAAATGACATCGCCGGGATTCAGCTCAAAAAACTGCGATACATCGGCAATCTGGGCGGGAATGTCGAATATCATTTTGTTCACCATGCTGTTCTGCCGCACCTCGCCGTTGATGGTGCCGCGTATGTTCAGCGTGCTTTCATCAATCTGATCCTTGGTCACAATGTGGGGCCCCAGGGGGCCGAAGGTATCGTTGCCCTTACCAATCAGCCATTGGCCGGAGCGGAACTGCAAATCCCGCGCCGAAATATCGTTGCCCAGGGTATAGCCGAAGATATATTCCCGCGCCTTCTCCCGGGGGATATACCGCCCCTTTTTGCCGATAACCACCACAATCTCCGCCTCGGCATCGTGCTGCATAGAAGCCTTGCAGCGGATTACCTTCTGCCTGTGCCCAATCAACGAGGAGGGGAACTTGTTAAACCACACGGGGTGTTCGGGCAAAGACAGGTTCTGCGCGCTGCTTTCCGCCACATGGTCTAAATAGTTAAGGCCAATGCACAGCACCAGGTTGGGCCGCAAAACAGCCGGGGCGTACTGGATGCTTTCCTCCCGCAGCAAGGGGTGGTCTTGCTGGCTGAGCCCTGCCAACATATCCAGCATCTCCTGCCCGCCGCGTATCGCCTCATCGGTGCTGCGGGGCATCTCTTCCCCCAGCGTCGTTACATCCAGCACCCCGTCGGGCAGCCGCAGGCCCAGATGGTTTTCTCCGTTTTGTACAAAGTTAAGCAGTTTCATCGGCTGTCCTCCGCTGTTCTTGTCATCACGCACTGTAATTACCATTAATTCTATTATATGCCCGCTCCCAGCGATTGCAATACATTTCTCCTTTCTTGTAAAAAACGGCCTTATTTTGCGCCCACAGTTGACATGCATATCCGCAAAAAGCTATAATTATCTGCATTTTGTTTTAGGAGGACAGGCATGAGCGAACTGCACAAGGAAGTGGCCAGAAGGCGCACCTTCGCCATCATCAGCCATCCCGACGCGGGCAAAACCACGCTGACGGAAAAACTGTTGCTGTACGGCGGAGCCATCCGCCAGGCGGGCAGCGTGAAGGCGCGCAAATCCGACCGCCACGCCACCAGCGACTGGATGGAAATCGAAAAGCAGCGCGGTATTTCCGTTACCAGCAGTGCCATGCAGTTTTCCTTTGAGGGATATCACATCAACATCCTGGACACCCCCGGCCATCAGGACTTTTCCGAGGACACCTACCGGGTGCTGGTGGCGGCGGACAGCGCCGTGATGCTGATGGACGCCAGCCGCGGTGTGGAAGCGCAGACCATTAAGCTGTTTAAGGTGTGCGCCATGCGGGGCATACCCATCTTTACCTTTGTCAACAAGATGGACCGCGCCGCCAAGGACCCCTTCGCCCTGATGGAAGAGCTGGAAACGGTGCTGGGCATCCGCTGTTGCCCCGTCAACTGGCCCATCGGTGTGGACGGCGACTTTCAGGGCGTCTACCACCGGGATACAAAGACGGTGGAACTGTACTTTTCCGGCGACCATGGCCGCACCAAGGCCCAAAAAACCGAAGTCAGCCTTGACGACCCCGCCATAGAGGGCATGCTGGAAGGCCACTATTTAAAGCGCCTCAAGGAAGAAATCGAGCTGCTGGATGTGGCAGGCGACCCCTTCGACCTGGAGGCCATCCGCCGGGGAGAATTAACCCCCATGTTCTTTGGCAGTGCCATTACCAACTTCGGGGTGGAACCCTTTTTGCAGCGCTTTTTGCGCTACACCCTGCCCCCCACCCCCAGGGAAAGCAGCGACGGCCTGATTGAGCCCACCATGGAGGATTTTTCCGGCTTCATCTTTAAAATACAGGCCAACATGAACCCCGCCCACCGGGACCGCCTGGCCTTCCTGCGCGTGGTGTCGGGCGTCTTCCGCAAGGATATGACGGTGTGGCACTCCGCCCAGAATAAGCAAATCCAGGTAAAAGCACCCCAGCAGTTTATGGCGGACGAGCGGGAGATGGTGGAAAAAGCCTACCCCGGCGACATCATCGGCCTGTTTGACCCCGGCATCTACCACCTGGGCGATACCTTGGTAGAGGGCAGCCGCCGCTTCCAGTACGCCCGCATCCCTGTTTTCGCCCCGGAAAACTTCGCCAGGGTACGCCCCCTGGACTCCATGAAGCGCAAGCAGTTCCTAAAGGGCATGGACCAGTTGAGCGAGGAAGGCGCCATCCAGGTGTTTATCCGGGATGAAACGGGCTTTGAGGAAACCCTGTGCGGCGTGGTAGGCGTTTTGCAGTTTGACGTACTGACCTACCGGTTAAAATCAGAATACGGGGTGGACCTGGTGCTGGAAAACCTGCCTTTCCGCCATATCCGCTGGGTGGAAGAAAGCGCCCTCCCCGTCAGCGACTTGCAGCTGACCAGCAGCTCCGCCAGGGCCCGCGACCTGGATAACCGGGACGTGCTGCTGTTTGAAAACGAATGGTCCATCCGCCTGGCGGAGGAAAAGAACAAGGGCCTGGTTCTGCGGGAACTGGCCCCCCTGGACGAGGAATTTTAACATTACTTTGTATTCTCCACCGAAAGCATGCTTTCGATGGCTGGGGAACGGAAACTGCGTACGGATGGACACTTAACCTCCCGTAATGTAACGAATGTGCCCGCACCTTTTCGCCCGCCCTTAATGAAAGGAAGAAATCTATATGCCATTTTCAATCCCCAGCGGACACGCTGTATTCTCCACCAGCGCGTATCAAAAGGATGTCGATTTGATGAACGTGCTGGACCGCGCCATCCGCCCCTCCGCCTTCCTGCTGCTTAGCGACGGGGAGGACTTTGTCATCGCCCGCAACAATCCTGACCTGGCCTGCTGGGTGTGGACCAGCGACAAGATAAGCAAGCATGGGCTGGACACCGTGTTCGACCTGCTTCGCATCCACTTTGCCGCCCGCAACGCCCATTTTACCGCCAAGCCCGCCATTGCCGATGCGCTGCAAATGGCATTTTTCACCATCGGCTACATGATGGTATCCGAAACCCATCTGAACGCCTGCCGCCTGGACATTGTATCCCCCGTGCCCAAGGCCGGGGACTTGCGCAAGGCCACAAAAAAGGATCTGGAAACACTGTACGGCCTTTTCCAAGGCTTTTACAAGGACATCTCCGCTGAAATCCAGGA
Source organism: uncultured Oscillospiraceae bacterium (assembly GCA_964496775.1). GTDB lineage: Bacteria > Bacillota > Clostridia > Christensenellales > Aristaeellaceae > DTU024. Next base: position 4,257 of record CAZCBC010000061.1, on the reverse strand, counting down.
GCCGGAAATAGCCAAAAAGCAGGTGGATGCCTGGGTGGAGCAGGAAGCAACCTATGTGCTGGAACGGGAGGGCCGCATTGCGGCGTGCATCACGGCGGAAAGCGACATCTATTCCAACGCGCTGATTATCAAGCAGGTCTATACCCGCCCTGAGGAGCGCAACAAGGGCGCCGCCGCCTACATGGTGGCGGAAATATGCCGCCCGGCGGTGCAGCAGGGCCGCCACGTCATCCTGTATGCCGACAAAAACAATCCCGCCGGCAACGCCGCCTACCGCAAGGCAGGCTTCCGCGTTGTGGGCACCGTTGTTGAGAAGAAAATGAAGAAGGAATGGAACGTATGATTCGTCAAGATATCCGCAATATTGCCATTATCGCCCACGTAGACCACGGCAAAACCACCCTGGTGGACCAGATGCTGCGCCAGGGCGGCGTGTTCCGCCAGAACCAGCAGGTGGCCGAAAGGGTGATGGACTCGGGAGACATTGAAAGGGAGCGGGGCATCACCATCTTAGCCAAAAACACTGCCGTGCACTATAAGGACATGAAAATCAACATCGTGGACACCCCCGGCCACGCCGACTTTTCCGGCGAGGTGGAGCGTGTGCTGAAGATGGTGGACGGCGTGCTGCTGCTGGTAGACAGCTTTGAAGGCCCCATGCCCCAGACCCGCTTTGTGCTGCGCAAAGCGCTGGATTTAAAGCTGCCCGTGCTGCTGGTCATCAATAAAATAGATCGCCCCGATGCCCGCAACGAGGAAGTGGTGGACGAGCTGCTGGACCTGCTGATCGACCTGGACGCCGACCCCGAAACCCTGGCCCGCCCCATCCTGTACGTTTCTGCGCGGCAGGGCACCGCCACCACCGATGTCAGCGTGCCGGGGGTGGATTTGCAGCCGCTGTTTGACAGCATCATCAAGTACATCCCCGCCCCCCAGGGCGACATGGACGGCCCCCTGCAGGTGCTGATTTCCACCATCGACTATAACGAATATGTGGGGCGCATCGGCGTGGGCCGCATCACCCGGGGCACCATCCGCGCGGGCACCAATGTGGTACGCTGCAACTACCTGAACGATGAAGTTTCCCAGCCCTGGCGCCTGGTGGATTTAAGCACCTTTGACGGCTTAAAGCGCGTGCCGGCGGACTCCGTCAGTATGGGCGACATTGTGGCGCTGTCCGGCCTTGCGGATATTTCCATCGGCGATACGGTGTGCGACCCCCAGCATCCCGAGCCGCTGCACTTTGTGTCCATCGGCGAGCCCACCGTTACCATGACCTTCTCCGTCAACGACAGCCCCTTTGCCGGGCGGGAAGGTACCTATGTAACCAGCCGCCACCTGCGGGCGCGCCTGTTTAGGGAACTGGAAACCGATGTCAGCCTGAGGGTATTGGAAGGGGAATCCCCCGACCAGTTCAATGTGTGCGGCCGGGGAGAATTGCACCTGTCCGTACTGATCGAGAATATGCGCCGCCAGGGGTACGAGTTCCAGGTCAGCCGTCCCGAGGTTATCTATAAGGAGATTGACGGCGTTACCTGCGAGCCCATCGAGCGCCTGCATGTGGACACCCCCCAGGCCTACGCCGGCGCCGTGATCGAGAAAATCGGCCGCCGCCGGGGCACCCTGGAAAGCATGCACGGCCAGGACAGGGTACGGCTGGAGTTTTTAGTGCCCTCCCGCGGCCTGTTCGGCTACCGCAGCGAGTTCCTCACCGATACAAGGGGCGAGGGCATCATGAGCGCCGTGTTTGAAACCTACGAGCCCGCCAAGGGCGACATCCCCCACCGCAACGCCGGCGCCCTCATCTGCTTTGAAACGGGAGACGCCACCCAATACGGCCTCTACGGCGCCCAGGAGCGGGGCACCCTGTTTGTTACCGCCCAGACCCCCGTGTACGCCGGCATGATTTGCGGCCAGAGCACCCGCCCGGGGGACATCGTGGTAAACATCTGCCGCACCAAGCATGTTACCAACGTGCGCAACTCCTCCAGCGCCGAGG
>CAZCBC010000061.1:0-2248 GCA_964496775.1 uncultured Oscillospiraceae bacterium | reverse complement strand
AAACGCGTCCTGAGCCACGAAACCCGCGCCAAAAGCGCGGGAAAGAAAAAGGGGTAAGGTTCCGAAAAGAAGCTGTATCTGAAGATATTAACATCATCGCACCCCCGCTGTTGGATTCTCCAACAGCGGGGGTGCGGTTTTTTGTATACTGAAGTGTACAAAAAGAAAACCGCTTAAACATTAATATTTTCATCGATTTTTGTTGGTGCTCCTTCAGTGGCTCGTAGCACGGGCCTTCGAGGATAAGCCGTTGGAAATACCTCTAAAAGCTTATGCATGCGCAAACGTGTCCTGAACCACGAAACGTGCGCCTTTGAATTGTTCCATCAGCGGGGTAGTAAATTTTTAATGTACTGTTCTCTCCCAAGTCGGCGGTTGATTTATTCTCATTACAAGTATAGTATGTGGATACAGCGTGTCTTGTGCTACTCTTAAACAAAGGACTGCGCCTGTAACTATTCAATACTGCCGTTTGAAGTAATAAAATGGAGAACACATACAACATGCCTGAACCACAAATCAAAGTACATGATGAAAAAACACTGTTGCGGTTGGCTGAGAGCTTTGTCCGAACGCTTTTCTTTTTGATATTTGCCGGTATTCTGGTACTAGTGCTGGGGTTTGGTACAAAAGATCATTATTTAAGAGTGATTTATGACTTGCCAAATGGTCTGCTTCTTGTTTTAGGGTTGTTTATCACAGCGCTGGGAATCTGGCTTTTTCAGCGAATTTCATCTTTCTTTATTCGCCGTTATAATCTTTTCTCACGGAAGTATGCGAATCAATGGGCCCTGTTTGTTGCCATCTTCCTGCTATTTTTTGTCCAAATGGTTATCGCCATCAATATCATGTTTCGCACCGGCTGGGACGCCAGAATCCTGATTGACTATGCGTACATGAAAACCACCGGGCAGCCAACAAACCTCAGCCCATATTTTTCCATCTATCCCAACAATCTTTTGTTGAGTTGGATTTACATTCAGATTATGAGCCTCACCCAGTTTATACTGGGCACCTCGGAGTATCATGTGTTTCTGTTTTCGCTCATCATTTTCAATAGTATCATCTCTTGCATAACTTCTTATCTGCTATTTAAAACTGTTCATTTGATAACCGGTCGCCTTTTCATCAGTTGGATCGCATGGTGTGTTTACGCGGTGGTTGTTGGCTTATCGCCTTGGTTCCTAATTCCCTATTCAGATACCGCGGGCATTCTATTTCCTATTTTAATGATTTATCTTTATGTGAAGCCTAAACAGGATATCCGCCTGCAATGGGTGCTCATCGCCGCCTGCTTTTATATAGGCTTTAGAATCAAGCCCACCTCCGCCATTTCCTTTATCGCCATTGTTCTTGTTGAGATTGTCTCTATCTTAAGCCGCAAACCCAATGTAAAGAAACTTCTGTCCGGAACTGTTTCCCTTCTTGCGACCATTGTTTTGCTGCATACATGCTATACCACACTGCTTCCAGCCTCGCTGGGCGTTACTTTAGACAAAGAAAAAGTCTTTGGTCCTTTGCACTTCGTCAAAATGGGATTAAACAACATAAGTGACGGCGTATACCTGGATGAAGATGTGGTGTTCACTAATTCTTTTAACACAAGAAGGGAGCAGGACGCCGCCAATCTTCAAGTTATAAAAGACAGGTTAAAAGGGTTCGGTTTCAAGGGCTACCTTGATTTCCTGGTCAAAAAAGCGCTGATTAATTTCAATAACGGCACCTTTGCCTGGTCTTTTGAAGGGGAGTTTTTCGGAATATCATATAGCAAACTTTCTCTTTTTTCGGCCATATTGATGTCTTTCGTCTATCCAAACAGTTCTAACTACCATATATTTCTTACACTTTCGCAGGCCCTGTGGTTAACTGTGTTAAGCGGCACCTTCCTCTTTTCTTTCAGAAAGCAAAAAACACTGCCGCACCGAAAGCAGGCCATGGTTATCAAATTAGCGCTTATCGGATTGGTCATCTATGTGATGCTCTTTGAAGCCCGCGCCCGCTACCTGTACACCTCGTTGCCGCTCTTCATTCTTGCAGCGATTCTCGGTTTTCAGGATATAATCTATACATTAAGAATATGCCACCCCAGAAATGATTCCTCGTTACGTGCCTCATCATAAAACTGTCCCCACCAGTACAACAATGCATATTAATTACGCCACTATAATTGGGAACGTTCATTCCTTCCCGCAACAGTAACCATCCACCGGCCTAGCCGGTGGCTTTTCATATGCGGGCATAGCCCTAG
>CAZCBC010000060.1:0-13681 GCA_964496775.1 uncultured Oscillospiraceae bacterium | reverse complement strand
GGGAAGCTGGAACTCTACCATTGAGTTACACCCGCAAGAATACCTTTAGCATTCTATCCAAAATGATAAAAAATGTCAACTTTTTCGTGGTTTTTCTTCAGGGCAAATTATGTTATTTACTCCAGGGGCATTACAGCAAAGGTATTACTCCGGCATTCCGGGCGCCAAATGTTGGTTTGATTTACACGCGCTTTGCATTTCAATTGACTTATCGGCTTCTTCGTTAACAATATCTGCGTGACGATATGTTGAAACTGCTTTCATCATTGCATCACGAACAGATTGGTTTTCTCCGCATAGATCAATTGATTCTCTTAATAATTGTAATGTTTCCTCTACATCCTCGCGCGTAAATTCTTCATCGTGGTCAATGTAAATTCGGTCATCTTCCGTCATACAAACAGTATCCCTGTTGGTTAACAGTTCTTCGTATAATTTTTCACCAGGTCTGAGGCCGATTTCTACAATGTCTATATCTCTATAGGGAACATAACCTGACAAAGATATCATATTTTCGGCCAACTCAAGAATAGAAACAGGGTTTCCCATATCAAGTACATATACTTCTGCCTTTTCGCCGCGAATACCGGTTCTTAATACAAGCTGGACCGCTTCCGGTATGGTCATAAAATAGCGAATAATACGCTTATCAGTCAGCGTCACCGGGCCGTTATGGGCGATTTGACGCTTGAAAAGCGGAACAACAGAGCCATTTGAGCCGAGAACATTGCCGAATCGTACGGCAACAAAATCTGTTTTACTGTCTTTTCGGCTTTGGATGATGATTTCGCATAGTCTTTTTGTGGCGCCCATAATGTTAGTGGGATTTACAGCCTTGTCAGTAGAAATCATAACAAAGCGTTCCACGCCGGTTTGCTCAGCAGCATCAATTACATTCAAAGTACCAAAAACATTGTTGTTAACAGCTTCGGCGCAGTTGTTCTCCATTAAGGGAACGTGCTTATGTGCTGCTGCATGAAAAACAATATTGGGTTTATATTTCCGGAAAACATCCAGTATCGCTTGACGATCGCAAATTGTGGCAATGATGACAGAAATTTTTAATTCGGCCTTGTAGGCGCCAATTAACTCTTGCTGTATATCATAGACGCCGTTTTCATATATATCAAGCAAAATAAGATGTTTGGGCTTGGCACGGGCGATTTGTCTGCATAACTCGCTTCCAATGGAGCCTCCTCCTCCGGTTACCAAAATAGTTTTTCCAGTATAGAAGCTTCGCGTCTCATCCAAATCAAACTGAATAGGTTTACGTTGCAGCAAGTCCTCAATGTTGATATCACGAATCATGCGCTTCGCATCTTCGCCATCCAACTTATCCAAAGGATAATCGTATAACCGCACCCGACAGCCGGTTTTTTTGTAGATGTCAAACACTCTTTTTTGTGTTTCTGCATCCATGTTTGGAAGTGCGATAATAATCTCCTGAATAGGCAGTGTTTTAATGATATCTACTGCGTTATCATCAGGGCCCAATACTGGGATACCGGAAATGGTACTGCCGATTTTTCGCGGGTTATTGTCAAAGAAACAGTATGGCGCGTACTCGCCGTATGGCTTAAGACGCAGCTCATTAGCAAGCAGAACACCAACCTCGCCAGCACCAACAATGCCTACATTGATTTTATTTGTTCTATTTTTATATGCGCCTGTTGTGACATTCTTCACAAAGCCGGAACGCCTTCTTATAGATTGATAAATAAAACGTGCAGAGAGTGTTGCCAATAGGCCTGTACCAATTGCGGCTACAGCGTTTGCTATGGGAATCTGTAGTCGTAAAGTCGTCCGGTCAACAACCAAATAAGCGATGCCGGCGATGAAATCGCTAAGCACCATCTTTAAATAGACGCCGGAGTTTGCGTAGCGCCACATTTCATTATAGATACGAAAAATGAAACGAAACAGAAAAACAAGGGTAACCATAATATACCAGTTAGTATACATGTTTTGCCGATAGAAAAAAATGGCTGGGGATCGGTTCAGGAAAACCCAACATGATACTAAAAAACAAACCATGTCGATGAGAATCAACAGGCCTGTTCTGGACTTGGCAATGTATGGATTGCTCCCCTTTTGTCCGCCCTCTATTGTCACTTGAATAAGCCCTCTTTTAAAAGTTTAGGAATTTCGGCGTATTTATCCACCAATTCCCACAAAATTATAGCCCCTCCTATAGGGAAAGTCAATGTTTTGCGATAGAACTAAAAATAAATATAAAGAAGGGAAAGACTCTCCCCTACGTCATGCTTTAAGATGTGTTATCGCTTTTTTCTTAAAGCTTTTGGCTTACCCAGTACCTCACTCATAATAATAGCATTAACAAGCGCTCCGGAAGGCGGAACCGCATTAGGCATCCAAGGTTTGTTTTGCGAAAGGTTTTGCGGCGTATTTTTCGTCTGATTTTTAGAGGATAGGCCACCTATACCATGAAGTAGCTCTGCTTCAGAACGAACGATTCGAGATTGAGAAAAGAAATCGTCGGTGAAAATTTCCTCCATGGACACAAAACTTGAAGAAAGTTGATCAGAAGCGGTCACATCTGAGATAGAAGGGTTTATGTTGTCGTCATTTTTCGAGTTTCTGACAATGCTGCTTTTTTGAACTTCTTACGGCTTGTGTTGTGCGTTGGGCAAACTCCCTTTCGTCTTGCTCCATGAATTGCGTTTCACTTTCTTAAGCAAACCAGCGAAGATAGCATAAATAGTAGCCATCGATATAAAAAACTCAATAATACCTTCCATCATGCGCCTCCGATAAAACAAGTACGATTACTTGTGGACTTGGCTATCATGCGCAGTTACATTACTTTCCGTCGCTTTGGAAATACCTTCCCGCATGGAAGTGTCCGCCATAATATTTTGCATATGATAGTAGTCCATCACGCCCAGTTTTCCGGCACGCAGTGCTTCTGCCATAGCCAAAGGAACCTCTGCTTCCGCTGCTACAACCTTGGCGCGCATTTCCTGCACCTGAGCTTTCATTTCCTGCTCGCGGGCAACGGCCATGGCACGGCGCTCTTCGGCACGAGCCTGAGCGATACGCCTGTCAGCCTCCGCCTGATCCATTTGCAATTGTGCACCAATGTTGCGGCCAACGTCCACATCAGCAATATCAATGGACAGAATTTCATATGCCGTTCCGGCGTCCAACCCCTTGTTCAATACAGTGTGGCTGATTTTATCGGGGTTTTCTAACACGGCTTTATGCGTATCGGATGAACCAATGGTAGTGACTATGCCTTCACCAACGCGTGCAATGATGGTCTCTTCCCCCGCACCGCCCACCAACTGTTGTATGTTGGTACGCACTGTAACGCGCGCTTTTACCCGCAATTCAATGCCGTCCATGGCCATTGCTGACACAGGCGGCGTTTCAATAATCTTGGGATTGACGCTCATTTGTACGGCTTGCAGCACATCCCGTCCCGCCAGGACTATTGCGCAGGCTTGCTCAAACTGAAGCGGAATACCCGCTTGTTGGGCAGAGATTTGTGCTTTGATGACACGCTCTATATTGCCGCCTGCCAAGAAGTGTTTTTCAAGTTGGTTGACGCCCACATTTAACCCCGCTTTACTCGCGGTAATCAAAGCATCTACCAAGCGATGGGGTGATATCCGGCGCAGGCGCATTCCGATCAGCATACCAATTGTCAACGGAACCCCTGAGGCACGTGTGCGAATCCATAATCCTAGGGGAACATAACGAAAAAACACACTAATCAATAAGAATGATGCAACAACGATAATTCCTAACAATACTTCAGGCATAATAACTTCCCTCACTAACCTTCTACTTTTTCAACAACAATTTTTGAGCCTTCAACTTCTACTGCTTGTACAGGCACATTTTTATCTATATACTCCCCGCGGCTTATAACGTTAACCCGCTGTCCGTTGAAGGCTGCAATACCGCTTGGCCGCAATACTGTTTGCGTAGTGCCATGGCATCCTAAAAGATTTTCTTTATTTTCGCTTGCTGCATATCCTTCTTCTTTTGAAGATGAACCATGCAGTACAAGTGAGGAGCGGGATAGTTTGCCGGAACTTGCGGATTTTAACGAAAGCGACACGGATAAACCTGTTAAAGCAAGAATAGCTACCGTTGCACCCAGCCCTGCTATTGCACCATAATCAGTCCACGTCATGTAAACAGCCACGATAAGCAAAATAATACCGGAAACACCCGGTAGTCCAAAGCCGGGCATAAAGGCTTCTACCACCAATAAAACAATACCACAACGGAGATAATAATTGGGAGATTATTTAATATGAAATCCATAGGTTGCCTCCTTCCTTACTTCATAGTAACATGATTTTTCCCCGTTATCAAAGAAGTATTTGATTGAAGAAAATTCGCAATTGGGAAAGGTCGTTGTCGTACACAGCACTTAAAGCCCGATTGTATATGATAGCTGCCGGGTGATAAAGCGGGAACAGCTTTATACCGAAAGGAGAATCAACCGGTAGTCCATGCATGTCTCCTATGCTGACTTCCTTGCCCATTAAAGACTTCAGCGGCGTATTTCCCAATGTTACCAGCACTTTGGGCTGGATATGCCTGATTTCTTCCAGTAACCATGGATTGAAGAGTTCAACCTCTTTCATAGTGGGAGGTCTGTTGCGCTCCCTACTACTTTTCCCGGCAAGTGTGGGACGTATTTTGACAACATTGGTTATATAGATGCTTTCCCGAGAGACTTTGATTACTTCAAGAAATTTTGACAGGTTTTGTCCTGCCTTTCCAACAAAAGGTCGTCCCTGGAGTACTTCATCCCTGCCTGGCGCTTCACCAATCAGCATCAAAACTGGAGACGCAGTTTCGCCCTCACCAACAACAAACGACTTCCCTTGGCATTCGGGAGCATTAGCAAGAGAATGCATATAAAAATGATTGATTTCGTGCATCATTGCTACTCTCCCAGTTCTGCCAGCTTGTCGCGCACAAGCTGTAAGTCATGCCAGGCATCATACTTCTTGCTTTCATCCCTGAGCAGGGCGGCAGGATGGTAGGTTGGCATAAAAAATACACCTTTGCGCTCTATCCATTTCCCCCGCGCTGAAGTGATGCGAGCATCAGGCGAAAGAACATTCTGTAGCGCAGTAGAACCCATGATCAGTATGATGCGTGGCCGAACCAGTGCAAACTGTGCTCTTAGAAAGTTTTTGCAGGCGTCGGCTTCATTTCGTGTGGGAACACGGTTCCCTGGCGGACGGCATTTTACCACATTGGCGATGTATACGTCTTCTCTCTTAAGATTAATTGCTTGTAGCATTTTTGTTAAGAGCATCCCTGCCGGGCCAACAAAAGCCAATCCTTGCTTATCTTCTTCGCCTCCGGGCCCTTCTCCAATAATCATTAGTTTTGCGTGGGGATTTCCTTGCCCTGGTACTTTATTGCGAATCCCTTTGTGCAATTCACACGCTGTACATGCCTCTATATCCTTTAGCAACTCTGCCCATGATATCTGCATAGCTATGGCCTGGTTTCAAGAGAAAGGAACAGCGTAGAGATATCCTGCTTAAGCCAGTTAATCAGGCTGATAATCAACATGACCAGTATTAAAATGATTACCGAGCCTAATATGACCGCAAAAAAATCAGACATGCCGGCTGCAAAACGCAGATGATCTTTTCTGATTTCTTCCTCTTCTTCAAAGTCGTCAAATTGATTGTCGTAATAGCTCATTTTTACCTCCTACCGCTATTATACTACATGATGACGCAGAGTTCCTGTCTGAATTAGATCATGAAATCCGTTTTGCCTTAACGCTTCATAAAGAACAATGGCCACCGCGTTGGATAGATTAAGAGAACGCGCCTCGTGTATCATAGGTATACGAATGGTATGCTCGTACTCGGCTTGCAACAATTCTTCCGGAAGCCCTCTGGTTTCCGGTCCAAATACAAGGAAATCGTCATGCTGATATTGAATCTCTGTATACGCCTTTTTCGCCTTGGTAGAACTGTATAGAAACCGTGCATTTGGATACCTTTGCTTGCACATCTCGAAATTTTGATAACGCTGTACATTCAGTAAGTGCCAATAATCAAGCCCGGCACGCTTCAAGTGCTTGTCGTCAATGGAGAAGCCGAAAGGTTCAATCATGTGCAGTGACGTGCCTGTCGCCGCGCAGGTTCTGGCGATATTTCCCGTGTTTTGAGGAATTTCCGGTTGATAGAGAACAATATGCATATGCCCTCCAAAAGGCTTTACAAAAAATGATCGTATAGAGTATACTCAAAATGATATCTAAATACAATGACGAATGCAAAGGAGATCATCATGAAAAAACCAATTATGGTCGTTATGGCAGCAGGTATTGGCAGTCGTTTTGGCGGGTTGAAACAAATGGCTTCCTTTGGACTACATGGGGAAGGCCTCATTGATTATTCGCTCTATGATGCGATTCACGCCGGGTTTGAGCGGGTTATCTTCATTATTAACCATAAAATTAAGGATGATTTCCGCGATTTTATAGGGAAAAACATGGAAAAACACATGGATGTGCAATATGTCTATCAAGAGTTAGACAAACTTCCCGCGGGGATGCATGCCCCTAAGGAGCGCATTAAGCCCTGGGGTACAGGCCACGCTATTCTCTGCTGTAAAGAGTACATTGACGCTCCTTTCTGTGCCATCAACGGTGATGACTTGTATGGACGTTCTGCCTATCAGGAGATTTATAAGTACCTCAATGCCAATCCGCAGGATGGAAAATATGCTATGGTGGGCTTCCAGTTAGGGAAAACGCTGTCTGACAACGGCTATGTTTCCCGCGGGGTGTGCCAGGTAAACAGCGAGGGGTACCTGGATTCTGTAGTCGAACGCTTACACATCATTTCAACTGTGGATGGCCCATTATATACTGTGGACGGAAATACATACGAAAAGCTCGACAGCGAGACTCTTGTTTCTATGAATATGTGGGGCTTAACACCCGATTTCCTGTCCCATCTTGAAGAAATGTTTGTCCCTTTCTATAAAGAAGCGATGGCAACCAATCCTTTAAAAGCAGAATTCCTGTTGCCTAATATTATTGGTGAATTGCTGGCAGAAAAGAAAGCCACCGTAAAAGTACTGAAAACAAAAGATAAATGGTATGGCGTAACCAATGCTTCAGACAAGCCTGTGGTGGAGGAAGCGTTGCAGGAGATGACCAGGCAGGGTATATACCCCGATGGATTATGGAAATAATGAATCGGATAGAGCGTGCTCCATTGTTTCACGCGCTCCAAGAATTTGAAGGTTACGAAAGGTAATTGTCAAACAATCTTCAAGTTCATCCCATCCCCGCAGACTGTTCAGCCATAAAGCAGTGTCTGACAACACAGCGTAGGTCAGCATTTCAGGTTCCATGTCACAACTTAAGGCATGGAGCCTCTTTTCTTTCTTTTCCATGATCATGTGCATCAGCATGAATCCAAGCAGTGTAACAATGAGCTTGGGTACACAATCAGTTTTTGATTTTCTCAGGATGCATGGCAGCATCAGGTTTCGAAAAAGCATAATGGATTCCTGCGGTGTAGGAAGCGCTTCGGCCTCATAGTACAGGTTTTCCAGCCGCTCAAAACTTTCTGCAATGCATAGTAACCCATCCTTTTTATCGGAAATGACCTGTCCAAGTATTTCATCTGTCATTAAGCGCGCTAAAAAATTACGTATTTCTGTATCTTGCATCGTAGCTGGAATACCGGGCATATGAAATACGGACGTCATGATACACGCCGAAAAATATGCTGTCTGCCACAGGCGGGCATATGCATCATATTGATCCCAGCTGTCAACAAGCGTTATCTGCTTCTTTGCTCTTTCTAAAAACGCAGGGATGGTATGTGTTTGTATCCACCATTTATGGAACCCTTCTGCAACAATGACATTTTGTGCAGGCGCTGAATTGTTTTTATCTGCAACGTGCGTAATCCTGCTGTTTCGCATAACACGGGAGGAAATAAAATGATTTTCTTTTTCAACCCACTCGCCAAATTTGCTATCCAGGTTCCATTTTCCAATTAGCATATGAACTGAGAAACGAAGCAACTCCCCATTTAAGGGGATATTTTCGCAGCATATTATTGATATACCACTACTTCCGCTCATGTATCTTGCGTAGAGGAACGCACATACCCAGCCCGGCAGGGAGTTGGGCGCAGTGATCGAATCGTCATGCGGCGATACGGCAGCACTACCACTCATGTCAGTAAACAGCCAGTGAAGAGAAGATGATTTTGCGTATTGCAGGGCGATCGACCAGCTATCGATGGGATATGCGTCGGACAGGCAGGCGATTACTGTAGAATTGGCGTATTTTAAACTTTTTCCAATTCCTGTATTCATCAGCGTATATGTGCCATGAAAACGAACCAGTTCTTTCTGTGCTTCATTATTCTGTGGGATAAAGGCAACGCCCTTAAGCTTGTGTGTAGAGAAATTGTTGTACTGCTGGATACAATCGTTTACGAAACCTCTCAAGGTGGGACCATCCCCTAATTGGAGAAAGGCAACATTATTCTGATCCTCAATGGGAACGCTATTGGCCATAAAACCTCCTCGTTATACGTTCAATAGGCAATGTAATTATACTCTATTTTGATAATTTTTAGTTTTGGGCAGGAATGTATATCAGAGAAACCCTAATAATCTCTAACAATTACAATTATTGTAGGAAAAGTTGTTGCAATTTTGGGAAACCTCTTGTATAATACATATCGTTGCGCTGATGTAGCTCAGTAGGTAGAGCGCATCCTTGGTAAGGATGAGGTCGCCGGTTCGACTCCGGCCATCAGCTCCAGCGCAGGAACCCAATGGGTTCCTTTTTTATTGCCTGTTTTGCTCTGTTTCTTGCGCAAATTCCATTGTAAGATATCATACAGCTGTTTCTTCTGTAAAGGGTTTCACTTTATTGGTGGAATTTGGTAGTAAATAGTGCGTTTTTTACTTGTAACAAAGCAAGTAATTGTCTATAATACGAAAGACTGATAATATGTGAGAAAGGATTAATTATGATCAAAGCGATAAAGAATGGCGTTATTGCCACTTCCGACGCCGAAGTAACAGGCAAGGTTCTTTTGTTTGATGACAAGATACTTGGTATTGTCGACGAAAACAACTATCAGGCGGATAAGGTAATCGACGCCCAAGGAAATTATGTTTGCCCCGGTCTGGTTGATGTTCATATTCATGGATACTTGGGAGAAGATACATCTGACGGAAGCCTGGATGGAATCAGAACCATTGCAAAGGGACTGTTATCCAATGGTGTTACGTCTTTTCTTCCTACCACCATGACGGTTTCATGGGAGGAGATAGTTACTGCGCTTAATAATGTGCGTACGCTAAAACCCCAGAGCCAATCCCCCGACTTTGAGGGCAGCGAGATACTTGGCTGTCATGCTGAGGGGCCTTTTGTTAACCCCAAACGAAAAGGCGCACAGGCAGAAGAGAATATTATTGACCCCGATGCGGACTTGATTTTGCCTTTTCAAGATATCATTAAGATTATTACCATCGCGCCGGAAATGCCGGGCGGCATTGATTTTATCAAGCGTTTAACAAGCGAAAGCAAGATTGTTGTTTCCATCGGGCATACCGATGCCAGTTTTGAACTGGCCATGGAAGCAATTGATGCCGGTGCATCCCATGTTACCCATCTATTTAATGCGATGACATCGCTTAACCATCGAAATCCCGGCGTTGTGGGGGCGGCCCTGTCCACTGATGTATCAAGCGAATTGATCGCTGATACTTTTCATATCCATCCGGGCCTATTCTCCCTGTTGCATACCATAAAAAAGGATAAACTGATTCTGATTACCGACTGTACCCGTGCGGGCGGCCTGGCTGATGGGGAATATACTTTGGGCGGCCAACCTATCTTTGTAAATGGAATTGAATGCCGCTTAAAGGATGGAACCATCGCGGGCAGCGTGCTGAAGCTTAATAATGCGGTTAAAAACTTCCGGGATCACGCTGGTATTCCATTATGGAAGGCCATCCAGGCTGCTTCCTTAAACCCTGCTACCGTTATTGGCGAAGAGGCAACGAAAGGCTCACTTGAAGTGGGCAAGGATGCCGATATCGTCTTATTTGATAAAAATCTTGTTTGCCAAAAGACATTTGTCCGCGGCGAACTAAAATATAATATAGGAGAGTGACACCATGTTAAAAGTACCTGCCATTCTAGACCCGGGATTTGCTCCTCTATCTGTCATGCTTCGTAACTATGCAGAAGATGTAAAAAAACACGGCAAGTCCAGCCGCTTCGTTTGTTCAATTGAACGGAGCCATGGGTACAGGACTGCTTGGGAAATGGAAGTTTTCCCGGATGGCGTCCAAGATGATCGTACCGCCACCTTGTTTGAACGAGTCGTCAAAGGCATGGTTTGGCTATATGGCGGTTTCCGTATTCGTATTGCCGGTTCAAAAGCCATATATGACCGCGTAGCTGATGCATTCCGTGATAAGGGTGCGCGTGATTTTGATTTCCACTACATGGAAAGGGTTTATGAGCAGCCTTTTGAAGTACTATATGTTGAAGATCCGGAAGAAATTTCCCAGTCTATTGAAGCGCCCAGCAATATTGGCCGTCATTTTGATGGTTGCCGTATCGGTTTTGATGCCGGCGGAAGTGACCGTAAGGTAAGTGCCGTTATCGACGGTGAACCTGTCTACTCTGAAGAAGTTGTTTGGCATCCTAAAATTACTGAAGACCCCGATTACCATTATCAGCACATTTTAGAGGCCATGAAAACAGCAGCATCCCATATGCCCAGGGTGGATGCTATTGGCGTTAGCAGCGCCGGTATTTATATCGATAACAAAACCATGGCTGCCAGCCTTTTCTTGGCTGTGCCCAAAGAGCTGCATGACAGCAAGGTTAAAAACATTTATCCCAATGTGGCCAAAGAAATTGGCGATGTACCGCTTGTCGTCTGCAACGATGGCGATGTTACCGCGCTTGCTGGTGCAATGAATCTAAATGCGGGCAACGTACTGGGTATTGCCATGGGAACAAGCGAAGCCGGTGGATACGTTGATAAAAACATGCACGTCATGGGCTGGCTTAACGAATTGGCCTTTGTACCCATCGATGCCAACCCCGATGCCATGGTAGACGAGTGGTCCGGTGACTATGGTTGCGGCGTCAAGTACTTCTCTCAGGACGGCGTTATCAAGCTGGCTCCTGCTGCTAATATTGAACTTGACCCCGCCCTTTCCCCTGCCGAAAAATTAAAAGTCGTGCAAAAAGAAATGGAAAATGGTAATCCGGAAGCTGCCAAAATATATGAGACCATCGGCGTTAATTTTGGCTATGCCATTGCCTACTATTCTCTCTTTTACGATATTGAACATGTTCTTATCATGGGCCGCGTGACATCTGGTGAAGGCGGTGTGCTGCTGCTGAAAAAGACACAGGAAGTATTGGATGTAGAGTTCCCTGAGTTGGCAAAGAAGATTCAGCTGAATATTCCTGATGAAAAGAGCCGCCGTGTGGGACAATCTGTTGCTGCTGCCAGCCTTCCGGAAATTCAAAAATAAAGAAAGAAAAAAATGTCAGATACGAATTGTAATAATAACTGTTCATCCTGCGGTCAGGATTGCTCCTCCCGCAAGGCAGAAAGCATGCTTGCGCCTTTACATCCGGCAAGCCGTGTGAAAAAAGTCATTGCTGTGATGAGCGGCAAAGGCGGCGTAGGTAAATCCATGGTAACAGGGCTTCTTGCAACCCTGGCGCAGCGAATGAACTATAAAACAGCCATACTGGATGCTGATATCATCGGCCCTTCTATCCCCCGTATGTTTGGCATACACGAGAAGGCCATGGGGACTGAGGATGCTATTATCCCTGCCATCAGCAAAACAGGAATCCAAATGATATCTATGAACCTATTGCTGAAAAACGACTCCGATCCGGTCGTATGGCGCGGCCCTGTGATTGCCGGTGCAATCAAGCAGTTCTGGTCGGAAGTATTATGGGATGATGTTGATATCATGTTTATCGACATGCCGCCGGGTACCAGCGATGTACCGCTGACAGTGTTCCAGTCCCTGCCGGTGGATGGCATCATCTTGGTATCCACCCCCCAGGAGCTTGTGGGTATGATTGTTCAAAAGGCGGTCAATATGGCCAATATCATGCATGTACCTGTCATTGGCTTAGTGGAGAATATGGGCTATGCCATCTGTCCTGATTGCGGTAAGCATTACAGCGTCTTTGGTGAAAGTGATGCTGAGCAGCTTGCAAAAACCAATAACATTCCCTTAGTCGCCCGCATTCCCATCAATCCCAAATTGGCGGCGGCTTGCGATAAAGGGATGATTGAGTTGTTTGAAGGCGACTGGCTGGACAAAATGATTGCTTCCATTCTTCAGGGAGTTAGCTTATGAACCACGCGGAACGGGCAGAGAAACTGTTTTTCGATGGACTCAATTGCTGTCAAGCTGTTTTTCTCGCCTTTGATGATTTGCATGGTATACCAGAAAAGCAGGCTATCAAATTAACGTCCGGGATGGGCGGCGGTATTGGACGCTTGCGGGAAGTATGTGGTGCTGTTTCCGGAATGGTCTTGGCAGCGGGATTGTTTCTTGGGCCAGATGACCCTTTGAACGCAGAGTTGAAAGCCAAGCACTATGCCTTGGTACAGGAAATGGCCTTTAAGTTTAAAGAAAACTGCGGCTCGTTTATCTGTCGCGATTTGCTTGCTTTGCAGGAAACACATGATATTCCGATACCTGCTCAGCGTACTCCGGAATACTATAAAGATCGCCCGTGCGCGACCCTTGTGTACGAAGCGGCACGCATACTGGATACTTATCTCGAACAATAATAATAACTAATTAAGCAATAGTCATACGTCATAAGCCCCCTCTGTTGGCTTTTGTCCAACACAGGGGGCTTATCAATGCATTGTTTTTGATGGTTTTACGCGTTTATTGTTTCTTCCGACTTCAATGTTTCAAAATGAATTGTACTGTTTTGCATGGTTGTATGGATAGTATCGCCCGCTTTAATATTTTCGGAAATCAAAGCGTCACTTAACGCATCCTCTAACCTGCGCTGAATAACGCGCCGCAGAGGCCGGGCGCCATACTTGGGATCATATCCTTCCTGGGCAATATAATCCACCACATCCTCTGAATAAGTAAGGCGTATGTTTTGCTCCAAGAGCCTATTTACTACCTTATCAAGCATTAGTTTAGCAATCGCGTTTATTTCCTTATCTGACAGGGAATGGAAAACGATAATTTCATCCAATCGATTAATAAACTCCGGTTTAAAAACGCGCTTCGTTTCTTCCAGCACTCTATCCTTCATAACCTCATACTCAAGTGCATTGGAACTATCAGTACCAAATCCCATGGAACGTCCTTCAGCGATAGCCTGCGCTCCCGCGTTACTGGTCATAACAATGATGCAATTGCGGAAACTGGTTACCTTGCCAACATTATCAGTCAACCTGCCGTCTTCCAGAATTTGCAGCAGCATATTAAACACATCTGGATGCGCTTTCTCAATCTCATCAAATAGCACAACGCTGTATGGCTTGCGGCGCACAGCTGCTGTCAGTTGGCCGCCCTCTTCAAACCCAACATATCCGGGGGGTGAACCCACCATGCGGGAAACCGCATGTTTTTCCATGTATTCGCTCATATCCAGCCGAATAAC
>CAZCBC010000059.1:10142-13821 GCA_964496775.1 uncultured Oscillospiraceae bacterium | reverse complement strand
CGTACCGCAATTTGGCGAAGGAGCTGCTGCGCCGCGCCCCACGCAAAGGATAAAGCATGAAGAAAAGCGCCTTAGGCCGCGGGCTGGATGCCCTGCTGCCCGAAATCGACATATCCGGCGGTCAGGTGTCGGACATATTAATCAGCGACATCGATCCCAACCCCCAGCAGCCCCGGCGGGACTTTAACGAACAAGCCCTTCAGGAGCTGGCCGACAGCATTAAGGAGCTGGGGGTGCTGCAGCCTATTTTGGTGCAGCAAAACAAGGGCCGCTACCAGATTATCGCGGGGGAAAGGCGTTTCCGTGCCGCCCGTCTGGCGGGGCACCAGCGCATTCCCTGCATCGTGCGGGATTTTTCTGACGAGGAAAAAATGGAAGCCGCCCTTATCGAAAACCTCCAGCGGGAGGATTTGAACCCCATGGAAGAGGCCCAGGCTGTGCGTGCCCTGATGGACAAGTGCGGCTACACCCAGGAGAAGGCTGCCCAGCGCCTGGGGCGCTCCCGTCCGGCGGTGGCCAACCTGCTGCGCCTGTTAACGCTGCCGGAGGATATTAAGCAATTAATTCAGGAGGGCAAGCTGACCGAGGGCCATGGCCGCGTGCTGGCCGGGGTGGAGGGCGTCGCCCGCAAGCGGGAGCTGGCCGAAAAGGCCATTCGCCAAAGCCTGAGCGTGCGCCAGCTGGAGCAGTTGGCCGCCGCCAAGCCTGCCAAAGTAAAGCCTGTTTCCCGCCCCCAGCCCGAATTTAAGGAGTTTGAGGAGAACCTGCTGCGCGCCTTCGGCGCCCGCGCCCATATCAAAGGGGATTTGGACAGCGGCAAGATTGTCATCTCCTACAAAAACCGCACAGAGCTGGACGCCATTTATGAGGCGGTGGAAAGGCTTTTATAATCCCCATAGCAATCCAATCGGACAAATAAAAAGGCCGCCACGAATCACTTTTCAGGCGGCAGAATGAAAAGAGGAAGCGAGCATTCCTCTTTTTTTATGTCATATCGGTTTTTCGTATTCCTTTTGCGCGTGCAGGCGGTAGCCCACGCCGTGCACCGTTTCAATCAGGTGGGCGCCCAGCTTGCGGCGCAGGCGCTGCACATGCACGTCCACCGTGCGCGTTTTAATGGGATAACGGCACTGCCACACATCGGCCAGCAGGATGTCGCGGGACAGGGTAGTGCCCGGCTGCTGGGCTAGCGCCTCTAAAAGCAGGTACTCCTGCATGGTCAGCCGGGAGGATTTTTTGCCTACCTTTACCAGCAATAAATCGGGGTTCATGGTTACTTCCACGCTACGGTTGTCTTTGCCCATGGCGGTCAAGCGTCGTGTCATGTCAATCACCTCTCTATCTATTAGACGCAAGACAGGCCCCTTTTGTTGCATGGATATAAAAATATTTTTACAAATTGATGTCGTAAGGATGATTTATCCTGCGCTGCAACCTCTTCTCGACAGATGCGCGCGCATCAGGTATACTGTTCACCAAGAACAATACAGGGAGGAAACTGCATGCCCCGCCTGAAGGCACTGGTGGTTGCTGACCAGGAGAACGCCTATATCTGGGATCATTTTGACAAAAGCGCATTTGCCGGCATCGATGTTATCATCTCCTGCGGCGATTTGAAGGCAAGTTATTTATCCTTTTTAACGACTATGGTGGCGGCGCCGCTGTACTATGTGCACGGCAACCACGACAGCGCCTATCTGCACAAGCCGCCCGAAGGGTGCGACAACTTAGAAGAGCAAATGGTGGAAATCAACGGCATCCGGTTTTTGGGGTTCGGGGGCTGCAAGTCCCAAAGCCCCAAACCCTTTCACTATTCCGAGCGGGATGTAAGCAGGCAGATTATTAAACGCATGCCGCAGATTTGCATGTACGGCGGCTTTGACGTGCTGGTTACCCATGCCCCCGCCGCCGGGCTGGGGGACGGGGAAGATAGCTTTCACCAGGGTTTCAGCGGCTACCGCGCGCTGCTGAATCAGTTTGCCCCTGCCTATCATCTGCACGGGCATCAGCATCTGAACTATGGCTCCAACAAGTATATGATACAGTACGGATTGACCACCATCATCAACGGCTTTGGCTACCGCATCATCGATTTAGAGGTGCCGGTGGTTAAGCGCAGGCGTCTTTCTTACATCAAGACCCGATACGATTGGGGGAGAAATTATGCAGCAGGGATTTGAACGTCAGGCACGTGTGGATTATGAGCGCGCCCTTCGCCTGGGCAAAAAGGAATACAGCAACCGCGTAGCCAAGGGGCAGCGGGGCACCTTGCTGGTGCTGGATGAAGTTGTAGAGCAAAACCGCATCATGGCCTATGTTAAACGGCCTACGATGGAAATCCCTCTAAGCGATATTGTAGGCACCTATACCTCGGGCAGAGCCTACTCCTTCAGCGCGAACTTCATGCCCCTTCACCCGGAGAGCAGCGAGTTTGCCAGCAAGTGGATGTCGCTGTACTGCGCCCACATGGGGGAAGGCCTTCGGGACGCCATCCAGGTATATGAGTACATGTGGAACTACTACGTGGTGGAGGGAAATAAGCGGGTCAGCGTGCTGAAGCATTTTAAGGCGCTGACCGTCCGGGCAGAAATTACCCGCATGATTCCGCAGATTAACCCTGGCGACCCGGATACCGTCTTGTACTATGCCTTTTTGCGCTACGATAAGGAAGGGTTGTTTAAGGGCCTGCGGCTGAGCAGCGAGGAAAAATACAACCAACTGACCGCGCTGGAAGAAGAATACAAGGCACAGCATACTTTGCAGGATATTGCATACTATAACAGCATCTACCTTCAGTTTGTGGCGGCCTGCGAAGAGGCGGGCATCAAGCAGCCTGTGGGCGACGTCATGCTGGAATACATCAACCTTTACGGCATCCCCGAGGATACCGTTCTGTCGGAGATTACCGCCCGGGTGACGGCTCTGCAGCCCCAGCTGGAGCTGGTGGCCGCGCCGGAGCAGGAGCCCACCCTGCTGTTGGAAACCAAAGAGGACGCTCCGGTAGGGTTTTTTGACAGGCTGTTCAACCCCCGCCGCACCGCCACCATGGTGTTTGCCTATGAGCAGGGCAGAACAGAGGAAAACTGGATAGGCGCCCACGAAAAAGGCCGTGTCCAGATGCAGTGGGAGATGGGCGACAGGGTGGAATCCAGCATGCTGGATAACCTGACGGTGGACAACTGCTATGAGGAACTGTCACAGCACGCCAAGGAAGCCGACGTGGTATTGATTACCTCTTCCCGCCTGGTGAAGCCTGCCCTGCGTTTTGCCTTGGAAAACCCTTCGGTGATGACGCTGGTTTATTCCCGTGTGCGGCAGGACGCGCGGCTTAGCACCTATTACGGCAGATATTACGAGGCGGTTTTCCTCTGCGGCGTGGCGGCGGGCTTTGCGACCCAATCCGGCAAAGTAGCCTACCTGACCCCCCAGCTGGACAAGCGCTTTACCCCCGACATCAATGCCTTTGGCCTGGGGGTTAAGACGGTTAACCCCAATGCCCAGGTGAAGCTGATTCAGCGGGGCATTGTGCCCTACAACCCCGAAACCTGCGTGCAGGGCATGCAGGAGGCGGCGGAGCGGGGCTGCGACGTGGTGCTGAGCCAGCTGTACCCCGGGCTGAAACTGCCTGGCACGCCTAAGGATGCTTTTTCCGCTGTGGTGCGCCTGGATGAGCAGGGAA
>CAZCBC010000059.1:0-10132 GCA_964496775.1 uncultured Oscillospiraceae bacterium | reverse complement strand
TCCAGTACATCGCCTCTCCCGCCTGGGATTGGGGGCGGTACTATACCGAAATCGCCAAAGCCTACCTGAACCACAGCCTGGATGTCTTGCAGTTGGTAGACCGGGGGGATTCAAACCTGGCAGGCCTTTGGTGGGGCATTGGCACCGGGGTGCTGAAGTTCCGTATGACTGATGCGGTGCACCCCACCGCCGCCAACCTGGCGCGTTATTTGCGCGGCAGCATTGCCCTTTCGCGCTTTAACCCCTTCCATGGCCCCATTTATGATCAGGAGAATGTGCTGCGCATACCGGCCCACTCTGACCCCAAACCCTATGACATTTTGAACATGGAATGGATTGCCGACTTTATCCAGATTATCGATTGATAAAGGAGGGCGCCATGGCCCTTGAACATGATATACATGCTCTGCGCGGCTTTTTAAAGGACGATGTGCGCATGCGCACCGACTTTTCGTTGACTGACCAGAACAATGGCGTACCTATGCCGCCCGTGCAAAAGCCGCTGCCTGATGGGGCAAAGGCGGTACCGTTGCCCCAGTGGCGGGGCAAGGTACAGGTGGAAGGCTCCCTGGATACGCTGATTGCCGCCCGGCGCAGCCTGCGGAAATATAAGGATGCATTTTTGACGGCGGAAGAGATTTCTTTTCTGTTGTGGGCAACCCAGGGCGTGCGGGATTCTGCCCCGGGCCGGGTGTTGCGTAATGTGCCCTCCGCCGGCAACCGGCACAGCTGCGAAACCTACCTAACTTTTACTTGCCCTGTACAAAACGAGGAAGGAAAAACCATATTTGATAAGGGCGTCTGGCGTTACCTGCCCCTTCAGCACGCGCTAACATTTGTCCATTGCCCGGACAATCTGCCCGGGGCGCTTATCCATGCTGCCCTCGACCAGGTATTCGTGGGGCGCGCGCCCGTTACCTTTTTGTGGACCAGCCTTCCCTACCGCATGGAATGGCGCTATGCCCAGGCTTCCCACAAGGTGATCGCCCTAGACGCGGGGCATATCTGCCAGAACCTCTACCTTGCCTGCGGCGCTATTGGGTGCGGCACCTGCGCCGTGGCGGCGTACAGGCAGCAAGCGGCAGACCATTTGGTGGCGGCGGATGGCCGGGATGAGTTTGTCATCTACATGGCGCCTGTGGGAAAAGCCCCTTCCCTTTAAACAGATTAAATAATATGTTTGTTCCCTGGTTGTATTTTTAGTGTCAAATAGGTTATAATAGATACATAGAACAGGATACGAAGGAACAGGCAAACCTGATTTCTTTTGTTCCCAAAAACGCGCAATGCGATCATATGATAAGGAGGATACCCAATGAAAAAAACTCTTGCACTGTTGCTGAGCCTGATGATGGTGCTGGGCCTTGTCCCTGCGCTGGCACAGGAAGCGCCCCTGGAAATTTCCATGTACTATTCCGACAACGCAACCCTTCCCTTCCGGGAGGACTGGCCGGTGCTGCTGGCTATTCAGGAGAAGTACAATGTCAAGCTCAACATCGAGCCTATCCCGATTGCCGACTATGCCACCAAGGTAGGCCTGGCCCTGTCCACCGGGGAGAATGCCCCCGATGTTATCGTAGGCTCCAGCACGGCGGGTGCCAACGCTTCCCTGGCCCTCAACGGCGCCATTGTGCCCGTCAGCGACCATTCGGAGTGGACTCCCCACTTCAACGACCGCGTGGCGGAATTCGGCCTGGAGGATACCGTTAACTCCCTGGCCTTGAGCGATGGCAAGCGCTACTATCTGCCCGCCCTCTATGACAAGCCCTTCTACGACGGCGGTTTGATTCTCAGGGAAGACTTCCTCAAGGCCAAGGGCCTGGAAGCCCCCAAAACCTATGATGACCTGTACAACATCCTGAAAGCGTACAAGGAAGAGTATCCCGATTCCTATCCGCTGACCACCATTGTGGCGCCCCGCGTGCTGTATCGCATGACCATGCCGTCCTTTGGCGTGTCCGTTGGCCTCAATGCTTCTACCGGTACCGGTACCCTGTCTTGGAACTATGACAAAAAGGAATACTTTGCCGGCGCCATTTCCGAAGAATACAAGAACTATGTCACCTTCTTCAACAAGCTGTATGCCGAAGGCTTGCTGGATCCTGAAATGACGCAGGATGCCACCTCCACCGCCCAGAAGCTGGCCACCGGTGCCGCCATGGCTACCTATGGCTACTACGACCAGATTGGCGGCTGGGAGCAGGGCAGCGAAATCGAAGGCATCAAGCTGCAGATGTATCCGCCGCTGGAAGGCCCTGCGGGCGCCCATCACCAGCCCAAGAACAGCGTTGCCGGCGGTCTGCTGTTCCCCATCGGTACCTCCAAGCGGGCTGACTTCGAGCAGGTTGTCCGCAAGATTGACGAAATCTTCTTCTCCCCCGAAGCTGCCAAGATGTGGTGCATCGGCCTTGAAGGCGACAGCTACACCATGGACGGCGATACCATCGTATATTCCGATACCATCAAGGCTGCCCCCGAAGGCATCTACAAGTACATGCAGAACGCCTACGGCTCGGGCTGCGACGGCCTGCAGCTGGTGTGGTACAATGCCCAGGAAATGACCAAGTATGACGAGAACTACGCCGCCATCAACGCTGCCGTAGCCGCCATGCCGGATTCCATCCAGTACATTCCGCCCACGCCTTCCTTCGACGACATCACTGCCGAGGAAGCTTCCCTGCTGCAAACCACGCTGCTGGATACCTTTGAAGTGTGGAACGACGCCTTCCTGACGGGCAAAAAGTCCATCGAGGCCGAATGGGATGCCTATGTCAAGGAAATGAACGACAAGGGCATGGAAGAATTCCTCAAGATCTACAACGACAACAAGAAGATGTAAATCCCATCTTCCCGTGACGCAACTCGCGGGAACCGCTTTCCGGCGGTTCCCGCCTGTTTTTGACTTGATAGAGGTCGCACATGAAAAACAATCAAGCCCGCCAGAAGGTATCCCTGCGCAGGCGGTATATCAACAACTATTGGCAGCTTTACCTGATGATGGTGCTGCCCCTCATCTATTTTATCCTGTTTAAGTATGTGCCCATGTTTGGCAACGTGCTGGCTTTCCGCCGCTTCCGCCCGCTGACGGGGCCCTACGGTGTGCGCTGGGAAGGTTTCCGGTATTTTGAGATGTTCTTAAAGGACCAGGGTTTCCTGCGCGCCTTTCGCAATACGCTGGAACTGTCCATCCTCAACCTGATTATCAATTTCCCCATTCCTATTATTTTTGCCGTCCTTTTAAACGAGGTGCGCAACCTGCACTTTAAGAAACTGGTGCAGACGGTGTCCTACATGCCCCGCTTTATCTCCACCGTGGTCGTTATCTCCATTCTGACGGAACTGCTGTCTCCCTCCAGCGGCGCCCTCAACAGGCTGATGCAGAGCTGGTTTGGGCTGGAGCCTATTTATTATATGAATGAGGCCAAATATTTCAGGCCCCTTTATATCCTCACCGATATGTGGCAATACACCGGGTGGAGCGCCATCGTCTACCTAGCTGCCATCACCGGCATCAACGCTGAAATGTTCGAGGCTGCCCGCATTGACGGCGCCAGCCGCTGGCAGCAGATTCGTTATATTACCCTGCCTACCATCATGCCCACCGTCATGGTCATGTTTATTTTAAAGGTTGGCTATCTGTTGTCCCTGGGGTTTGAGAAGGTATTGCTGATGTATACCCCTGCCAACTCTGTGGTGTCGGATATCATTGATACCTACGTTTACCGCATGGGCTTCCAGTCCAGCGCCAACCAGTATTCCTACGCCACTGCCATCGGCCTGTTCTCCGGCATCATCGGGCTGATTCTGGTCAGCGGTTCCAACTTCTTAAGCCGCCGTCTGACAGGCGAAAGCATCTATTAAGGAGGGCATGCAAGTGATTACGATAAAGAAACGCCATACCCTCAGGGAACGCAGCCCGCTGCTGGATATTGTCATTTATGTAACGATGATTATCATGCTTTTGTCCTGCGTGCTGCCCTTTCTGTACATTATCGCCATGTCCTTTTCCTCGTCTGAGGCCATCCTTAATGGCCGGGTATCGATATTCCCGGTGGGTTTCAACACCGAAAGCTATCGGCAGATTTTCTCCTACCCCAATTTCTTTAGGGCCTACCGCAACACCATTTTCTATACCATAACGGGTACCGCCATCGCACTGACCATGATGGTGCTGTTTGCCTATCCCTTAAGCAAAACAACGCTGAAGGGACAAAAGTTCGTCATGAAGATGGTGGTATTCTCCATGTTCTTTTCCGGCGGTCTTATTCCCAACTACCTGCTGATATCCTCCCTTGGTTTGACGGGCACTGTATACGCTATGATACTGCCCTTTGCCATCAACCAGTTTAACCTGATATTGCTGATCAACTTCTTCAAATCCCTGCCTGAGGAGCTGGAGGACGCCGCCCGCATCGACGGGCTGAACTACTTTGGCATTCTGCTGCGTATCCTTTTGCCCCTGTCCACTGCGGCGCTGGCGACCATCGGCCTGTACACCGCTGTTTTCTTCTGGAACGACTGGTTTTATGGGCTGATATACCTTAAGTCGGAACTGTACCCCGTTATGCTGCTGCTGCGCAACATTGTCAACGGCACCACCATGGTGGGCGAAGCCGGCGGCGTGGGGGAGAAGGCATCCATCGCCATTGCCGTCAAATCCGCCGTCATTATTACCTCTACATTGCCCATTATCCTGCTCTACCCCTTCCTGCAGAAATACTTTGTCAAGGGCATGATGGTGGGAGCCGTGAAGGGATAAGAAATTGAACGCCATATGAGACCAATGTGATTATTCAAAGCCGCCTTACCCTGGCGGCCTTTGTTTACAAATGTATTCTAATAAATTGGGACATTTTCTGGAAACCATCCGTCCAACAGGTGAAAGGAGGTGGAAATGTGCAAGTAGAATTGCTTCCCACAAGGAAAGAAGAGCTGGAACACATGATGAACGTGCATGGCGACAGTCTGCTGCGCATGTGCTGCTTGTATCTGAAGGATGTGCATCTGGCGGAGGACGCCGTGCAGGAAACTTTTCTAAAGGCTTACCGGGCAATGGAATCCTTCCGGGGCGAAAGCGCCGAAAAAACCTGGCTGACGCGCATCGCCATCAATACCTGCCTGGATATGAAGCGCACGCCCTGGCAGCGTTTGGTGGACAGGCGCACGCGGATGGAGGATATGCCCGGCGGCGCCTTTGAGCAGCAGATGGGGGATGACACTGTTTCCCGCGCGGTGATGGCATTGCCTTCCAAGTACCGCCTGGCGGTGCTGCTGCACTACTACCAGGGGTTATCCGTGAAGGATATCGCCCACATGCTCTCTTTGCCCGTATCCACTGTTACAACGCGCCTGAGCCGCGGTCGGGAGAGGCTGCGCAGTTCGCTGAAAGGATGGTATTTCGATGAAGAATAAAAACTTAAGGGACAGCATCGACCGCGAAATGTCCCACATCAGGTGGGACAAACACCAGCAGGTGTTTGACGCCCTGAATAAAACCCCGCAGCGCCCTGCCCGCTCCCGGCGCACCCTCATGATGGTAGCGGCCGCCGCCCTGGTGTTGATAACGGTGACGGCATGGGCCATGACGCTGCTGTTCAGCCCCGGGTACGACGCCGAGAAGGCGGCGCGGCAAGCCCTTCAGGAAACCTATGGCTTTAGCGACAAAACACTGGCTATCTTCTCTTCTCAGGCTGAAAAGACCGCTTCCGGTTACACCGTCACCTTTGAGTCCCACGGCTTCTGCCCTGAGGAGGTTGGCGCCTACACCGTTACGCTGGATCATCAGGGCAAGGTCACCAACACCGTTTGGAGCCTGGAAGGGGAGACGGATCAAACAAAGGCCTGGACAGTGCGGCAGCTGGAGGAAGCCATTGAGCGGCGCATCGTCACCCAGGAGGCGGAAATAAAGGAGTATGCCCGGCAGGATGAAGAAAATAAAAAAGCCGGCAAGCCCACGCCGCAGCCCGACAGCGCCTTTACTCAGGAAGAGCAAAACCTCCTTCAAAGAGCGGAACAAACCATGCTGGAAAATGGTTTTACCAAAGAAACCTTGGCTCTGTTTGAACCTGAGGTGCGAAAGCGCCGGAATGAAATCAGCGTTGCCTGGGTGGCGGATGGCGACAAGGTACACCCGGACCTTCAGTATGCTCACGGGGACAACCCCAATGACGCGGCCATCGACCGCTTCGGTGAATACATTGTGTTCTCTTTTCCCGACGACGCCTGGGTTGACTGGAAACACCAGGGCGATACGGACACGCCCGTTACGCGGGAAAACCTGGCGCAGGCAGCAGCCTTTCCCCGGGAAGCCCTGCCCTATGTGGCGGATTTTATGGCAGCGTATACTGCACTGGTGAAGGATTTACCCGAAGAGGAACGGCACACCATGTTTATGTCCGTTGAGCTGGCGGCAAAACATGACCAGCTCTTCAGGGACGCGGGCTTTAAAAAGGAAGCCTATCCCGCAGGCATGCCCCGTGAAACCGATGTGCAGCAGGATAAAGCCCTCCAGATGGCGCAAGAAGCCATGAAGAAGGAACTGGGCGTTACAGAGCAGATGTTAAAGAGCGGCACCATGTTTACCGGCTATCACCTGTTTGATGTGTGGGGCGATGAGGAACGCCCGGTGTGGGTATTCTCGCACCATCTTTACGGGGACAACATGCAGGTGGAAGTACCCCTGGAACAGCAAGGCATCCGCACCGTGGTGATGTACGCGGACAGCGGCGAAATCATCAAGGTTGAGTTTGAGCCCTACTACACCGGAAACGGCTGATACATAAAAAACGGGGACCGCGCACTGCGGTCCCCGTCATTCATCAAAAAAAGTCTGTTATTCAAATTAACCGGCGGTATTATTTGGCAAAATGAAAATGTTGCTGAAATGTGTTTTGGGCGGCTACAGTGCATTCACCATATTAAACATACGGCGGTTGAAGTGAGATTTGGACTTGAGCGCCGTATCAATGGGCATGTGGAAAGTGCGGCCATTGCGCACGCCGATAACCTGGTTGGAAATGCCATGCTTGAGTAGATTGACTGCCATAGCCCCTGCTTCAAAGGCGAAGGCACCGTCGCGGGCGGTGGGGGGAACGCCGCGCTGCGTATAGCCCACCACGGTAGCCCGCACCTGCACCTCGGGGTTGTTGGACTTGGCTTGCAGCAAGTTTACCGCGTCGATACGCTGGCCGGGGAAGGCACCCTTGATGCCCAGCCCGTTTAAATAGCTATAAAAGTCAAATTCTCCCATGGTGCGCCAGGCGCCTTCCGCCACCACCACGGTGGCACGGGTGTTGCCGCGGTCAAACAAATTGTTTAGCCGCCGTGCCACATCCTCTATGTCCCAGTCCTTCACCTCGGGGACCACCACAATCTCGCAGCCGGTGGACTGGGCTGCCGTCAAGGCGATGTCGCCGCAGTTGCGGCCCATCACCTCTACCACATGGGGACGGTCATGGGAACGGCTGGTGGCGCGTATGGCGCGGATGGCGTCCACGCAAACGTTCACCGCGCTGTCAAACCCCAAGGACATTTCGGTGTAGCCCAAGTCGTTATCAATAGTGCCGGGAATACCAATGCAGGCGATGCCCTGATTGGCCAACGCCTGGGCGCCCTGGAAGGAGCCGTCGCCGCCGATAACCACCAGGCCGCTGACATCCAAATCCCGCAGGAACTGGGCGGCCTTTTGCTGATATTCCACCTCCCTGAACTCAACACACCGGGCGGTGCGCAGGTAGGTGCCGGGTAAATCGGCGATGTCCAGCAGCTGATCCATGGACATCTCGATATAGTTATCCTCTTGTTTTGGGTACTTGCCGATCAGTCCATTAAAGCCGCGCTTGATGCCAATCAGCGGCATATCCAACAGCGCCGCGCTGCGCGCAACGCTCATCACAGCGGCGTTCATGCCGGGGCTGTCTCCGCCGCTGGTTAACACTGCGATTCTTGACATATATCCTCCTTAGGACGGGCGGCGTAGCTGCCGCCTTAAACAACTCATGCAGAAAAGCCGGATATCCAACTTTCCACATATACCATTATAACAAAAAATAGGCGGGATTACTATGGAAATACCACGATAAACTTGCGCATTTTACAAATCTTTAGTCGGATAACAAAAGGGCACCCAGGAAAACCCGGGTGCTCCAGTATTGCTTTTTGTTTCCTTTAGCGGATTTTATCTGCCATGGGTGCCCGCAGATGGCTGGCCTCCGGCATGCCGGTGCCCAGCAGGGGCTGCAGGTAGTATTTAAAGGCATCGGTGACATTGTTGCCCTGGGCGTTAATGAAGGCGTCGGGCATCAGCTTGGTCTTGGCGGCGATGTCCTCCAGGGGACGAATCTGATAGTCTACCGAGTAATAGCCGGTGCGGTTGATGGTGATGCTGCCGTCGGTGTCATGCCAAATGGCAAACTGGGCGGACTTTTCACCCACCTCACGGGCTTCACGCTGGTCCACGTCGCTGACGCAGCCCATGAAGGAACGCTGCAGATAGCCCAGGGTGTCGGAGCGCACGCGCTGGATGTTCAGCTTTTCCCGCACCTGATTGACCAATGCTTCACCCAAGGCGCCTGTGCCGCTAAGCTGGATATTGCCGTGAGCGTCTGTGCCGGTCTCCATCAGGCGGGACAGGATGGGCACGCCGCTTTCGTCCTGTATTCCTTCGGAAACGGCCACAACGCAGCGGCCCAGGCGGTCGTACACTTCCCGCACTTCAGCCAGGAACTTGTCCAGCACAAAGGGGCGCTCGGGCAGGTAGATGAGGTGGGGGCCGTCATCGGGATATTTCTGGGCAATGGCGCTGGCAGCTGTCAGGAAGCCGGCATGGCGTCCCATAACAACGCCCACATGCACGCCGGGCAGGGCGCGGTTGTCCAGGTTGAGACCGATAAAGCTCTGCGCCACGAAGCGCGCAGCGCTGGGATAGCCGGGGGTGTGGTCGTTGAACATCAGGTCGTTATCAATGGTCTTGGGGATGTGGATGGCGCGGAAGTCGTAGTGGGATTTTTCCGCCTGCTCGTTGACGATGCGCACCGTATCGGCGGAGTCGTTGCCGCCGATATAGAAAAAGTAGCGCACATTGTGCATGCGGAACACTTCGAAAATTTCTTCACAGTATTTTTCGTCCGGCTTATCCCGGGTGGAGCCCAGGGCGCTGGAGGGGGTGTTGGCAACGCGCTCTAAGTTATTGGTGGTTTCCTGGGTTAAATCCAGGAAGTTTTCGTTGATGATGCCGTTCACCCCGTTGATGGCGCCGTATACCTTGGTAATCTGGGGAAACTTACGGGATTCCAACACGACGCCTACCAGGGACTGGTTAATGACAGCGGTGGGGCCGCCGCCCTGAGCGACAACAACTTTACCTTGAAGTTCCATGGTTTTCCTCCTAAAAAACGGGGCAGTGCCTGCGCGCTGCCCCGGTGATTGCAAGATGTTTCTCTTAGCCCTTGCCGTTGCAGCCCAGCACATGGACGATTTTATGGCGTACCATGTCCTTCAGTGCTGCACGGGCGTCCGTCAGGTACTGGCGGGGGTCAAAGTGGCTGGGATGCTCAGCGAAGTGTTTGCGGATCATGGCGGTGAAAGCCAGACGCAGGTCGGAGTCGATGTTGATCTTGCATACCGCCATGGAAGCGGCTTTGCGCAGCATTTCCTCGGGCACGCCGCGGGCGTTGTCCAGCTGGCCGCCATATTGGTTGATCATATCCACATACTCGGGGATGACGCTGCTGGCGCCGTGCAGAACGATGGGGAACTGGGGCAGACGGCGGCCCACTTCCTCCAGGATGTCAAAGCGCAGCTTGGGCTCGCCTTTGAACTTAAAAGCGCCGTGGCTGGTGCCGATGGCGATGGCCAGACTGTCTACGCCGGTTTTGGCTACAAACTCTTCCACTTCTTCGGGGCGGGTATAGCTGGAATCCTCTTCGGATACCTTGATATCATCTTCCACGCCGGCCAGACGGCCCAACTCACCTTCAACGGTGACGCCGCGGTCGTGGGCATACTCTACCACCTGACGGGTCAGCTTGATGTTCTCTTCAAAGGGGAGGTGGCTGCCGTCAATCATAACGGAGGTAAAGCCGCCGTCGATGCAGCTTTTGCAGGTCTCAAAATCGGGGCCGTGGTCCAGGTG
>CAZCBC010000058.1:7166-13951 GCA_964496775.1 uncultured Oscillospiraceae bacterium | reverse complement strand
AAGCCAGAAATAGATATAGGAGCGTGCCTTGTTGTATTTCCTGGAAGCCCTGCTGGCACCGTATTTGAGGGAAAAGTTGATTAAAGATTGCCGATACTTCATATCCTGGGTTATACTGCTCATGGAGAAAGAGTTCCTTTCGTGAATTTTGTTGGGCAACAACATTCTAACCGATAAGAGCTCTTTCTCTTCTCTTTTTTTCTCCTCCTTTCTTCCCCACTGTCCAATATGTATGGTACTCCTACAAAAAAATGTATACAACACATCCAAATAATCTTGACACGAGTATTATAAAATGCTATAATTTTGCCAACAAATAGTAAACGTTTACTTTTTCCTTCGGTGACAGAGGATTTTACGTTGGCAAAGAAAACAAAACGAACGACCATTAAAGATATCGCCAGGTATTGTGATACCTCCATTGCGACGGTATCGAGGGTGTTAAGCGGTTCCTCCTATCCGGTGAAGGAATCGCTGAGTCAGCAGATTATTGAAGCCGCCAAAGCACTGGACTATCATCCCAATGTATATGGCAGAATGCTGAAGGGCGGCCGAAACTCCGAAGTTGGAATACTGGTTCCTAACATTTCTGACCCCTACTATGGCGAGTTGGTTTCCGCGGCTGAACGTGTGCTACTGGATAGCGGATATATGCCGGTGATTGCCAGTTACTACAACAATCCATCCTATATCCGACAGCACATTACGAATTTTCGTAACAACCGCATGGCAGGTATGCTGTTGTCCACTTCTGAAACGCTGGACATGAAGCGGGTGGAAGAGCATCAGGATGATATGCCCATTGTCTTTTTTGACCAGGCAGCCACCGAAGGCTGGAAGGTTCCCCAGGTTTCCTACGATTATAAGTCCGGTGGTCAGATGGCGGCAAAGCATCTGTTAAGCCGGGGGCTGAAGAACATCGCCTATGTTGTACCTAGTTTCGACCGCGCCAGCCGCAAACTTTTGTACGAGGGCATTGTTGAAGAAACCACCGGGCAGGATTGTACGCTGACGGTACTAAAGGCCGACCATTTGCAGGCCGTCTACTCCTATCAGGATTACATTAAGGCAGCGGCATACTTTTCGGAGGAAATTATCCGCAGGCTGAATAGCCTGGACGCTCTGATTGTCAACAACGACATGCTGGCCGCCACCATTTTAACTAGGCTTATCCGCTCAGGCATCAAGGTGCCGGAACAGGTTTCCATCATTGGTTTTGATGATATCTGGCTGGACGAACTGTTTGTACCCAAGCTGACAACCATCCGGCAATCCACCATCGAAACGGGTCAGGCAATTGCAAGCATGCTGTTAAGCCTGATACAAGGCGGCCCGCGGGATATTCGTACGGTGATTGAACCGGAGCTGGTACTTCGCGAATCTGTCCGATAACGAAATAATGCCTGTCTATTCTCATGCGGTACAGCGATAGACGGCAAAATTACTACTCAACCCATACAATTGCGACAGGAAAGTTAAAAAGGGGGGATGACCAATACATTTTGACTTGCCGCCAATAGTAAACGTTATCTACCACGAATAAACAGGAGGAATGAACATGAAAAAGTCCATTATCGCAACCCTGCTACTGGCTGTGATGCTGCTTAGCATTGCGCTGCCTGCTGTTGTCGCCGAGGAAGCCAAACCGGAGAAACTGATCTATGTCACCCTGGGCGATACCGCTACCGATACCCTAGAAAAAGCCGCCGCTTCCTTCTTTGAGGAAACAGGCATCAAGGTTGAAATCCAGAACTATCCCTTTGCCGATGCTCACACCAAGTTGGTTACGCTGATTGACAGCGGTAAGCAGCCTGATATCAGCTACGGCTTTGCCGACTGGATTGGCGAGTTCACCGAGCGCGGCGCAATTGTTGAGATTGATGAGTACGCATCCCCCGAATTTATCGATGACATTTACGAAAACTCCTGGGCGCTGTGTACCGTTGATGGCAAGCGCATGGCCGTTCCTTATTTCATGTCTGACTGGGCGCTGTATGTAAACAAGGGCGTGCTGGACGCCAAGGGCATTGCCATCCCCACCACCATGGATGAGCTGGTTGCCGCCGCCGAGGCTGTCAACAACCCGCCGGAGTATTATGGATTTGGCCTGCTGACCAGTGCTCAGAAGAATCAGTTTGACTTCTTCTTCTCCGTATTCCTGGCCATGGGCGGCGAACTGCTGTCTGAAGACCAGAAAACCGTGGCCTTCAACAATGAAAACGGCGTCAAAGCACTGGAAACCTACAAGAAACTGTCTGAGTTTGCCCAGCCTGGCGCAGGTGCCGGCGACATCTATGATGTAACCAACGCCTTCAAGGCGGAAAAAATCGTATTCTGCCCCAACAATCCCCGCTTGATCAAGGAATTAGTGTCCGAGCGCTACAAGTTTGACTATGAAGTTGTTCCTATGCCCATGGGCGAGAATGGCGAAAAGATTTTGGGCGTCATGGACGTGCACTATGTCTACAAGACCCCCAACAGCAAGTACGCCATGCAGTTCCTGGAGCACTATTACAAGGTAGAAAACGTACTGCCCGCATGGAAACAGTATAACTTCATTCCCAACAGCAAGAAACTGGCCGCCGATGATTTCTACAAGACCAACGAGGCGCTGAAGCCCTTCATTGAGTCCGCTTCCCGTGCGGAATTCCGTCCCACCATCGCCCAGTGGCCGCAGATTGAGCTGCTGGTGCGCGATGCCATTGCTCAGGTCTGCATTGACGGCGCCGACGCCAAAACCGTCCTTGACGCAGCGGCAGAGGAAGCCAACGCCCTCCTCGCAGGGGATTGACGGGGTTACTCATCCCTTCATGATTTGTTGTTAAATTCCTAAAGGCGGGGGCAGGCTGCCCGCAAACCAGCCTGTCCCCGCCTTCTCCTTCAAAACCAACGCCCATAAATAAGAGGTGGAACATTTGACCAGAACCAGTAAAAGCAAACTGTATAACATGGTGTTTGTGTTGCCGCTGATTTCCTTTATTCTGTTGTTTGTAGCCTATCCTGTATCCAGCGTTATTTACAACAGTTTTTTCAAAAGCAACTTAAACGGCACACAGACCTTTGTCGGTTTTAAAAACTATGCCCAGTTTTTCGGCAAGCGCTACGCACCCCAGATATTGCTCAATACAGGGATGTGGGTAGGAATGGGCGTCCTGATGAAAGTAGGGCTGGCCATGATTATTTCCCTGGCCCTGATTAAGAACTTTCCGCTGAAAAAAACCGTCATGCAGTCGCTGATTATCCCCTGGGCCATGCCCACGGTCATCGCCTGCATTATCTGGAAAATGATGTATCAGCCCCTTTTCGGTTATCTCAACAGTACATTTTTATCTCTAGGACTTATCGACCAGCCGCTGGACTGGCTGGGCAACAAGGATACTGCCTTCATTGCGACGCTTCTGGTAAACGTATGGTCGACGGTGCCCCTGGGGGTACTCAACATTTCCTCGGCCATGGCAACCATTCCGATACATTATTATGAGGCGGCTCTGCTGGACGGCTCCAGTGCCTGGAGCAACTTCAGGCACATTACCCTGCCGCTGATCGCCCCTGTTTTGCGCATGCTTCTTTTGTTGTATACCATCTGGACATTCAATGCCTTTGATGCCATTTTCATGATGACGGGGGGCGGTCCCAGCCACGCAACGGAAACGCTGGTTGTCAACATTTACTTGACGGGCTTTGAGGCCAACAACATCGGCCAGGCTTCCGCTATTTCCGTCGTCAGCCTGATTATCCTGTCGGTTCTATCCCTCTTTTACTTAAACAGTGCAAGAAAGGGGGAAGCTTATGACTAAACTATATTCTGTCAGTGAAAACAAGCCCCGGAGCCGCCTGGGGTATGTCATGGTGTATATCATTTCTTTGCTGGTGATGGTGGTTATCTTCTACCCCGTATTGGTATTGCTATCCGTCGCCTTTAAGGATTTGGATGAAATCTTCCTCTCACCCGCCACCTGGCTGCCCCGGCGATTAATGTTTGAAAACTGGATAACGGTATTTGACAAGATTCCGCTGTTTGAATACACGTTCAACTCCATCAAGGTTGTTTCGTTAACCATCGGCATTACCCTTGTGGTAACGGTGATGGCGGCGTACGCCTTTTCAAAGTTAGACTTCTATATGAAGAAAACCCTGATGTACCTGACGATGGTATTGCAGATGTTCTCCCCCGTTATTCTGATTATGCCCCTGTTCCGCATGATGAGCAGCATCAATCTGTACGATGACCATATGTCCCTGGTGCTGCTGAACACTACATTCTGTATCCCCTTCGTTACCTTTTTGATTAAAGGCTACTTTGACATCATCCACCGGGAAATTGAAGAGGCCGCCTTCATAGACGGATGCTCCCGCTTTGGCGTGCTGCTGCGCATCATGATTCCCTTAGCCAAGGGTGGACTGGCTATCGCGGGTATCTTCACCTTCATTCTGACATGGAACGAGTTCCTCTTTGCCTATACCATGATTTCCTCCCGGGAAAAAGAAATGGTGGTTGTAGCGCTGCAAAAAATACTTAAAACCAACCCTGTCAACTCCGTCCAGTGGAATACGCTGTTTGTAGCGGCGGTCTATGTAACTGTTCCTGTTACCATCCTGTTCGCTATTGTCAGGGGTAACATGCTGAGTGCCGTCACCGACGGTGCAATCAAGTAATGCTCAGGAGGCTTGTATGACCAACATTCCCTTTCCCCAGGCTTTTCCCGCGCTTCATTTGAATCCCGTCGTCCAAATGAAGGACAAAGTAGCAGAAAAGGCCGACAGGCATGTGCAGCACTACGTCAACCTTCTGGGAACAGGCTGGGTAAAGATTTTTTACGGTATGCCCGCCCAGGGCTTTATGGGGCATAACTATCAGGAACAGGATGTTAGCCTTGAGAAAACCCTGAACGAGATGAGCAGACAGCAAAAAGCCAGGGCGGAAGAGCTGCTGGCCCTTGCCCGCCGCTATGTGCCCGATTACCAGCCCATCGACTGGCGCATAGAAGTTAAGTCGGGCTACCGCTATCCTTTGCTGCATTTTACCCAGCTTAATTATGGCGTCATTGAAGGCGTGGATGCAAAAATTACCTATGATATCTCCCGCCTTGCCCATATGGTTACCCTGGGACAGGCCTGGCAGCTGACAAAAGACACGAAGTATCGCAACGAAATTATTGCTCAGCTGCTGGACTGGATTGCCATGAACCCTTTGGAGTACGGTATAGGCTGGCACGCCAACATGAACGTGGCGATCCGGATGATGAATGTCTCTATTGCCCTATCCTACATACGGGATAGCCTTTGCCCCATGGAGGATAAAGCATTTATCGATGTTTTTCTTCAGAGCCTGAAGGAGCACCGCATCTTCCTGGCGGAAAATCTGGAGTTTGGCGAGAGTAGCATTCATCCCAACCACTATTTCGGAGACTTGGCGGGGTTGCATCTAACCACATTGCTTTTACAGGAGGAGTTGCCCGACGCCCGCGCGTGGCTAAGGCTGATTCAGCGGGAATACCATGTGCAAATTGACCTTCAGTTTGGCGAAGACGGCATGCAGTGCGAAGGCGCTACCAACTACCACGCCTTCACATTGGAAATGCTGGTGGAAGGGCTCATGCTGTGCGCCAATCAGAAAGGCTGCCGCAAGAAAGAAGAATACACCGCCTGGCTGACAGACTATCTGGGTGAAAAGCGGATGAAAAAAATCCGCCGGATGTTTCAGGGGGTCAAAGACTTGCTGGAGCCCAGCGGCCTGATGCCCATCATTGGCGACAACGACAGCGGGCGCATGCTGGAACTTTCTTTGCCCGGCGTGTCCTTCCATAATTGGCGCTACCTGCTTTGTATCGGTGCGGAACTCTTTAATGATGCCTCCCTGATAAAAATAGGCACCGAAGAAAAAGACTGGTACCCGGCTCGCGTCTGGTTTACAGATGCCGAGCAAAGGAAAGGAACGGCTCAGCAAACAAGCCAGCAGTACCCGGATGCAGGATACTACATCCTGCACAGCGAAGAGGTTTACGCGCTGATGCTCTGCGGCCCCATCGGTACCTGGGGCCTGGGGGGACACACCCATGATGACCGCCTGTCCTTTGTGCTGACGCTGGGGGGCCGACCCTTTTTGACCGACCCGGGCAACTATGCTTATACCGCCAGCTTAAGCCTTCGGGATAAGACCCGCAGCGCCCTGGAACACAACACGCTGGTACTGGGGAAAGAGCCCCATAACCGCAAGTCGCCCAATTCCATCTGGTGGGGCAGCCTGGAAGAAACAAAGTGCCAATGCACGCTGTGGGACGTGGATAAGGATGTCATGACATTTGAAGGAATCCACCATGCCTACCAGCGGCTTAAGCAGAACATCATCCACCGGCGCAGGATGGTAATTGATGCGGGCAATCAAACAGGCGTTCTGACAGATGTATTGGAGCAGGGCGAAGCAGGTACACTGCCCTGTGCCGACTGGACATTCAACCTGCATCCTGATTGTATACTAACCCTCTTAACTCCCGCGCGGGCAGAAATCATCAACGGCCCGGTACGATTGATATTGGAAACGGAGCAGGGCCAGTGGCAGGCGGAGGACAGCCAGTACTATCCCTCCTACGGCGCCAAGATAGCCACCAAACGATTGCGCCTGAGCCTTCCGGAAGCGCCTCTTAGGAGCACTTTCCGTTTCCAGTGGCAAACAATAGATTGAGCAGAACCAACGACTTAGAGAGGACACATACTATGAACGATATTTTTTTCAAGCAAGCCTATGGCGACACCATGCTGAGCGTTTTTTCTACCCGCCTTCAGAT
>CAZCBC010000058.1:0-7156 GCA_964496775.1 uncultured Oscillospiraceae bacterium | reverse complement strand
GCCGCCCCACGGCTTCATAATATTTTTCCGTTTTCTTGGCCGCCGGTGCTTGCGCGGCAACGACTGCCGGCGCCGGCGCGGCCGCGGCCAGGGACGCCGGGGAGCAGATGATCAAGCTGCTGAAGGAGAAACCGACCATCAGCTGTTTGTTTGCCGCCGCTCCCTCCCAGCAGGAGTTTCTGGACGCGCTGGCAGTATATCCCGGCATTGACTGGCAGCGGGTAGTAGCCTTCCAGATGGATGAGTACATTGGGCTGCCTTCGGATAGCGATGCTACCTTCGCGGCGTTTTTGAACCGCGCCATCTTTAGCAAGGTACCCTTTGCCGCCGTTCATCTGATGAAGGATTATTACGCCGGCGGCGACCCTGTCTTTGCCTATACGGCGCTGCTTGAAAAGCA
This sequence comes from uncultured Oscillospiraceae bacterium, assembly GCA_964496775.1. Taxonomy (GTDB): domain Bacteria; phylum Bacillota; class Clostridia; order Christensenellales; family Aristaeellaceae; genus DTU024. Next base: position 6,756 of record CAZCBC010000058.1, on the reverse strand, counting down.
CCCCCTGGACATCGTTTTCTTGGGTATCGGGGAAAACGGCCACATTGCCTTTAACGACCCCGGCATCGCTGATTTTGAGGATCCACTCTCCATGAAGGTGGTGGCGCTGGACGACAAGAGCCGCCAACAGCAGGTGCATGACGGGTGTTTCCCCACTTTAGAGGATGTGCCGAAGCAGGCCTACACCCTGACCATCCCTGTTATTTTAAGCGCTGCATTGCGCTACTGCATTGTGCCAAATCGCTTGAAGGCCCCTGCTGTGAAGGCGGCGCTGGAGGGCCCCGTTACCGAGGAATGCCCCGCCAGCATTTTGCAGAAAGCACCCGGCACCTATATGTATATCGACAAGGAAGCAGCCATGCTGCTGGAAAGCGTCCGTACATATGAAGGATGAAATAATCAGGCTGCAAAAAGAATATGCGTGCCGCATCCAGGAGGATTTCTGGCCTTACTGGCAGCAGTACGATGACCCCGTCTTTGGCGGCATCCTCAACTGTATCGACAACATGGGTGCTACTTTGGTCAGTGAGCAAAAGTTTACCTGGTCCCAGGGGCGCTACCTCTGGCTGCTGGCAGAGATGCTGGAGGCAAAGCGTAATGGACTTCTTCCCCTCCTTAACGAGGATACGCTGAAAGACCAGCTGACGCGCTGCCGGGATTTTCTGATACAAAACGCCTTTTATCAACAAGGCGTATGCTATTATCTGCTGGCCAGGGATGGAAGCCCCATACCGGAATCAAGAACAGGCAAAATGGCAGCCAGCATTTTTTCGGATTGCTTTGTATTTATCGGTCTTGCGAACGCCCAGAGGGTGTGTCCCGATGAAAGGGTTGGGAATATTATATCTACCCTGTTTCGTTCTATTATTGGAAGGGTGCAAGGCGGCACCTTCCTGACGGAGCCCTACCCCATCCCGGAAAACTATCGCTCCCACTCCATTCCCATGATTCTTATCAATGTGTCCTGCGAATATTTGAAGATGCTGAATGCTTTGGAGTACCCTCAGGAAGATACGGACTTTGCCCGGGAGGCGCTAAAAGAATGCCTCAGGCAAGTATTCACTTACCATGTGGATGAGCAGCTGGGGCTTGTGCGGGAATTTGTTTCTACTCCGGAGCGCTTTGAAACCCATTTGCAGGACAGGCACATTAACCCTGGCCATACCCTGGAGAATATCTGGTTTATCTTAGAAGGGTACGCGTTGCTGGGAAAACCCAACGAAAAAACCGACCTCTTATGCACATTGGCAAAACGTGCCTTTTATATCGGTTGGGACAAGCAGCATGGCGGGCTTCTGCGCTTTGTAGACAAGGATGGTGGCCCGCCCCGGGGCGAGAAAACCGGAGAAGCGTTTGAGAATCTGATTTTAGAAACCTGGCCCATGAAAATTTGGTGGCCCCATGCCGAGGTGCTGTATACATTCTTAAAACTTTACAGCCTGACCAAGGACGAGGAACTGCTTGCCATCTACCGTCAGGCGGAGGAATATATATTCCGTGTGTTCCCCGATGTCAAACACGGCGAATGGATACAAATCAGAAGCCGGGAAGGAGTACCCGAAGAAAAACTGGTTGCCCTGCCGGTCAAGGATCCGTTCCATATTCTACGCGCCTTTTTAAGAGTTATTCAAATCCCGTCCCTGTAGGAGAAGTATGCAAGAGAATCACGCTGTAAAGCCCCCTGATCTGTTGGCAGGGGCCGCCAAGGAAGATATTACCCCCACAATGCCCCTGAGGCTGGCGGGGTTTGGTGACCGACAGGGCAACTACCAACAGGTGCTGGAGCCCCTGTATGTGCGCTGCCTGTATCTAAAACAAGGGGATGTCAGTGTGGCGCTATTATCCGCCGACATCCTCTGGTGGGGCAGCGGCCTGACAGAACGAATACAGCGGGAAGCTGAGCAGCACTACGGGCTTTTACCCCAATCCGTTTTGCTTTCGGCAACGCACAATCATTCCGGTCCGCCTACGGATCACCATGTGCTGGAACAGTTGGAAACGTATTCACCGGCGTATGCCGATTACCTGTTTGAAAAGGCTGTGGCGGTGATCGGCCAGGCAATGGACAAGGCACAACCGGCGCGGCTTCTTAAGTGGAAGGGGCAGTGCGCCCTGAACGTTAACCGGCGGCTGATGGTAAAAGGCAAGATCGAAATGATGCCCAACTATCTGGGTCCGCAGGACAGAAATATAACCCTGCTGCGCGTTGAAAGCGTTGACGGACAGGTGATTGCCCAGATGCACCACTATGCCTGTCACGCCACCGTATCCGCTGAAAACAACGTGCAGCCGGAGTATCCTGGCATTGCCAACCGTCTGCTGGACGAGATGTTCCCCGGTTCTGTCAACCTCTTCTGGCAGGGCGCTACTGCGGATTTGCGCCCCAACATCGTGCTGGGAGACCAATTTATGAAGCTTGGGTATAAGGAATCCCAGGTTTTTGCCCAGCGCTATGTTGCCCACTTGCTGGAAGCCTTGGAAAGTCCCGGCGAACAGCTGGACGCAGACCTTTTTGTACAAGCAAAGACGGTTGAATTACCGCTGGACTGCGTACATTCAGACAGTTGTATTGAGCAGTTAGCGGAAGGCGAAGATACCCTTGAGGGTGCTTGGGCGAGAAAGGTACTGAAAGACCATGCTCCACCGGTGCAATCTTGCCATATCACGCTGGTGCGTTTGGGGAAAGAATGCCCCCTGTTGTTTTTCAACGCGGAGTTGGTGCAGCGCTACGCCCAGTTCGCAAGGACGGCGCATCTAGGTTGCCTGTGCATCTGCTACACCAACGGTATGATTGGCTACCTGTGCGGCGAGGAAGAAATGGCACAGGGCGGTTATGAGCCTCTGGATTCCCACCTGTGGTTTGCCCTTCGCGGGCCGTATGGAAAGAAAACACAGCACCTGATGGAAGACGCGATCCGCCAGTTGCTTACGAAAGAAGAATAAGGAGATAGAATATGGAATCAGGCAAAGTGATGGACGCCTATCTGGAAGAAGTGCTGGGAATTATCAGGCGCATCCACGATGAAGAAAAAGAACCCATCCTGCAAGCCGCCCGCATGGTGGCAGACCAGGTGAAACAGGATAAGTTGGTGCATGTATTTGGCCCGGGAGGACACTCCAACCTGGGTGCCATGGAGATTTTTTTCCGGGCAGGGGGGCTGATGCATGTCAATGCCATCATTGACCAGGAAACTATGCTCAGTGCGGGAGCGCTTAAATCCATGCAGGTGGAGAGATTGCCCGGCTATGGCCGCATCATTATCGAGGACTATGGTTTGGGCAAAGAGAATTTGCTGATTGTCGTCAACGCCTACGGTATCAACTCCGCCACCATTGACGCGGCGCTGACAGCCAGGGAGCGTGGGGCCAAGGTTATCGGCATTTGCTCCTTTGAGCATGCCCGCAACACACCGCCGGAGCATGTGGCTCGCCATCCGTCAAAGAAAAACCTTCAGGATATTGTGGACTGTGCCATCGACTGCAAAATTAAAGTGGGCGACGCCGTCATCAAGCTGGAGAACTTTGAACAAAAGATAGGCGCCTTGTCCACCTTTGCCAATGCCTATACACTTAACTGCGTGGTGATTGAAAGCATTAATATGCTGGTGAACGAAAATGTCAAGCCCCCCGTCTGGATGAGTGGCAACGCAACCGGCGGCGACGCCTGGAACCAGCAGTTTATCGACCGCTTCAAAGGGCGCATCCGGGTACTGTAAGGGAATAGCAATGAAAGAATATTTGTTTGAAAACGCCCGAATTATTACTCCCACCGGCATACACTTTGGCAGTGTGCTGACCAGGGGACGCCATATCCTGGGCGTATTTACCGAAGGTGCGCCTGTAACAGAAAACAACGCCCAGCGCATCGACTGTCAGGGGCTTTATCTGTCCCCCGGGTTTATTGATATCCACACCCATGGCGGCGGCGGCTTTGACTTTATGGACGAGGACCCTCAGGCAATTTACGGCGCCTGCTTGCAGCATGTAAAGCACGGCACTACCGCCCTGGTACCCACCACGCTGACCTCTACCCATGCGTCGCTGATGGACACGCTGAACAGGTTCAACCAGCTGGAGATGGAAGTGGAAGGTTTGCCCGCCCTGCTGGGGCTGCACCTGGAGGGACCTTATTTTTCGCCCGAGCAGCGCGGCGCCCAGGATGCCCGGTACCTGCGCAACCCCGACCCCAATGAGTATTTGCAGGCGCTGGATTGCAGCGACCGCATTATCCGCTGGTCCTTTGCGGTGGAACTGCCCGGTTCCCAGGCTTTTTTGGCGGCGCTGCGGGAAAGGGGCGTTGTTGCCTCTGTCGCCCACTCCAACGCGACCTGTCAGGAGGTTATGCAGGCATACGACGAAGGGGTTTCCTGCCTGACCCATTTTTATTCCGGCATGTCCGGCGTCACCCGCAGGAACGCCTTCCGCGTCGCGGGGGTTATAGAAGCAGGGTACCTGATTGGGGACATGTACCTGGAAGTGATTGCCGACGGCTGCCACCTGCCCAAAGAACTTTTGCAATTAATCTATAAAGTTAAAGGCCCTGAGCATATTATTCTTGTCACCGATTCCATGCGGGGTGCAGGGCTGCCCGAAGGCAGCACCGTCATGCTGGGCGACAGAATAAAAGGTATCCCCGCCATTATTGAGGACGGCGTAGCCAAGCTAACCGATCGCAGCGCCTTTGCCGGCAGCGTCGCCACCGCCGACCGTCTGGTGCGTACCTTCCGCGCGCTTACCGGCGCGCCCCTTCACGAAGTGGTGCGCATGATGTCGCTGAACCCCGCCAAGCTGTTGGGCATTTCTTCCAGCAAGGGCAGCATCGCAGCTAAAAAAGACGCGGATTTGCTGGTGTTTGACGAGGACATCAACCTGAAGCACATCATGGTGCGCGGCTCCCTTGTGAAGCAGTTTTAACAGGAGGATCTCCATGCAGCCTACTCTGCAAGCTCTACAAAATACCGCCTGGTTTAAGGAACGAGTCATTTCCCTGCCCGCTTTTGATGTGGAGCGCATGCGCGTAAATACCCAAAAAGCCCCCAGGTGGCTGCATTTTGGTGCGGGCAATATTTTTCGCGCCTTCACCGCCCGCATTGCCCAGACCCTTTTAAACAAAGGGGATATGAATTCCGGCATCATCGTGTGCGAAACCTTTGATGAAGAGTTGATTTCTTCCACCTATGACGCCAACGACTTGCTTACTTTGCTGGTATCTCTGCCCGCTGATGGTCAGCCTTCCTATTCCGTTATCGCTTCCGTTGCCCAGGCCATTAACGCCACCTGCGACATGCTGCCAGAAACCCGGGCAACATTGATGGATATCCTGTCCGCTCCCACGCTTCAGATGGTGTCCTTCACCATCACGGAAAAAGGCTATGCAGTAAAAGATGTGTCCGGCAAACCCCTTTCCTACATCGAGCGGGACATCCATTCCGGCCCCCTTGACACAACAAGTACCATGGGCCTTTTGTGCGCAGGGCTGCTGAAACGTTACGAAAAAGGTAAAGCACCGCTGACACTGGTCAGCATGGATAACTGCGCCTTCAACGGCGATAAATTGAAAGAAGCTGTTCGCTTTTTCATGAACGCTTGGGTAGAAAAGAACATGGCGCCCGCAGAAATCCTTTCCTATGTGGAGCACTCCCTGTCCTTCCCCCTCAGCATGATTGATAAAATTACCCCCCGCCCCGATATCGGCATCGCAAATGCCTTAAAGGAAATGGGGTTTGAGGGGATGATGCCCCTTGTTACCGCTAAAAACACACATACCGCTGCCTATATAAACGCTGAAGACGTTGAGTATCTGGTGGTAGAGGATGTGTTTCCCCATGGCCGTCCCCCTTTGGAAAACGCCGGGATATATATGACGGACCGGGAGACAGTCAACCGGGTGGAGCGTATGAAGGTATCTACCTGCCTGAACCCCCTGCATACCGCTCTGGCCATCTTAGGCTGTCTGCTTGGGTATGAGCGTATCAGCGATGAAATGCGGGACGAACATCTTGTGGCGCTTTTAAAAAGGCTGGTATATACGGAGGGTATGCCGGTGGTAACGGATCCTGGGATTATTTCCCCGGTCAACTTTGCCAATGAGGTGCTGCACAAAAGATTTCCCAACCCCTATGTGCCGGATACCCCCCAACGCATCGCCACAGATACTTCGCAGAAAATCCCTGTTCGTTTCGGTGAAACGATGAAGGAATACTTGAGGAGAAATCTCGATACCCATGAGCTTCAGGCAATCCCCTTTGTGTTGGCTGCCTGGATGCGGTATCTGACAGGGAAAGACGACAACCTGCAGGAGATGGCTCTAAGCCCCGACCCTCTGCTCTCGGAGCTGCAGCCACTGTTTACAAGCCTTGCCTTTGGCGTGCCCCTTGATGAAAGCGCCCTGCAACCTTTTTTTGACCGTCAGGACCTGCTTGGCGGCCTCAGCATACAAGAGGCAGGATTGCAACCCCGGGTGTGGCGGTGGTTTACCTGCATGATGGAAGGAAAGGGCGCCGTGCGTGCGGCATTGGAAACCATCACAGAACAATGGAAATAACCGAAAGGATGAATACAGCATGTATGATTTAATTACGTTAACCAGCATGGGGGTGCGCATAACGCCCATGGACCGCCAGCCCGTGGGCATAGGCAATCTTTACGCCATGCAGGCCACCAGCGCAGAAAGCAATGTGTTGAACATCGCCGCGTCCCTGGGCATGAAGACCCGGGTGCTGACAGGCTTTGTCAAGGGAAGCCCCATCGCCGCCT
>CAZCBC010000057.1:0-14339 GCA_964496775.1 uncultured Oscillospiraceae bacterium | reverse complement strand
AGCGCCACCTTGCCAAGGTGGAGGTCGCGAGTCCGAGTCTCGTCTACCGCTCCATGTCGGATTGTCCCGCGTTCCCTTTCCCGCAGGTTGTAACTGTGGGGATGGTGATAGGGAACATCAGGGAAGTTTCAGAGGGGATTTCCCCTCTGAATTCTTTTCGGGGTTGCTGCCAATCGAAAGCCCGCTTTCGATTGAGAGGAGGGACCATGCAGCGCATGCCTCCTACAGGCAAAGCCTGTCGGAAAAGAAGCGGAATGCGCCCCGGGTGCTTGTAAACAATCGAAAGCCCCCGCTTTCGATTGAGAGGAGGGACCATGCAGCGTATGCCTCCGACAGGCAGAGCCTGTAGGAAAAGAAGCGGAATGCGTTCCGGGTGCTTGTAAACAATCGAAAGCCCCCGCTTTCGATTGAGAGGAGGGACTATGCAGCGCATGCCTCCGATAGGCAAAGCCTATCGGAAAAGAAGCGGAATGCGTCCCGACGACGATGCGGGTGTAGCTCAATGGTAGAGCTCCAGCCTTCCAAGCTGGTCACGTGGGTTCGATTCCCATCACCCGCTCCATAAAAAACCTTTCTCAGATTATGAGAAGGGTTTTTGTTTATATCAAGAGAAAAAATAGAAGCAACCTGCTACCGGAAACCCCGCTTTAAATGGCAGGGAAGAATTTCTTTGAGTGTGAATCTGATGAATTAGTTAATGTAAGAGATTGATTATATAATTGTTCCAGTGCTTGTCCCAGCGATTATCCTATCTACCACTTCCAAAACATCAAATACGTTAAATATACTGTGCTCAATGCAATAACGGACAGCCAAGTCTTCGTGAAGAGTGTGGGATAGCGCGAATCCTGCTAATTTCAGAACGTGCTCCGTCTGATGAATGTCCATTCTAAGTGCCAGACAACATGCTATGGCTGTGCGTTTGCTTGGTTGGTAATGAGGATCGTTGTACATCTTCGAGAACAGTTTTCTGTCTAAATCAGCAGTTTTATAGAAATCTACGGAACTCATACCATGCATTTGAATGGTTGCAACAATTAATTGGCTGAAGGTTTTATTCTGGCGATTTGCTGCAAGCCATTGATCGAAATCGGCTGTCCACCCATCTCGTAAACTATAACGAATCTGATGCTCACGGGCACATTCTGCATTTTGAATATATGCTTGCACTTTTGCCATCAAAGCCTTTACATTTTCAGTGGGCTTCTTTAATGATGACTCTGCCTGGTTCATGGTCATGGGTTTGATGTGTTTTTTTCGTAAGCACATAGTTATTCTTGCCTCACATTCGAACTTTGATCTTTCATAATTAAGAATATACCACATTTACCTTGTACATGTGGAATGTCAGGATGAAAATGTCTTTTCTCAAGCGACCACTCGTAAGAAGCGCTGTGCTACAATTGAGCCACAAGGTGAGAGGATGAAATCTCAACCAAATAATGGTAATTCAGCAGAAAAACGGTCAACAATACAATAGGAGGTAGTTATGTACGAACAACTAAGGTGTCTGGGCATAGAGCACTTGATTGAAAATGAAGATGCAACGCTTGGGTTAATTTCCTACATTCTGCATAACGGAAAGCCGATTGCGGGATACTCTAATGGTCCTTATATCTTTCATTCGCTCGGATACGCTGAATTTTCAGCCCGAACAATCATAAATCATGAGTCCAAGCAAATAGAGTTTACTGGTATGGATGTTCATTGTTCGGGGCCATGCAGTTGGGAAATGAGAATAGCGCATGATGTTACGCCAAGCGACTGGGAACCAACCAGACGTCGATTAATCTGCAAAGATGCAAAAGATGGCAGCGGGATGATAGTCATCAATGTGGTGCGGGCTGATGTATTGCCAAGCTTTGTAGAGGATGCCCCCATTCGTTTGCAACTGGTGGCTTTTCCTTTGTCAATAGAATTGTTTGAAAGCGAGACCGCGTATGCAGATGCACAGCCTGCATTCAACTCCTTGGGGAAGAAATTTCTGATGGGTGATGGAAGTCTATTTCCAATAGGGTTTATGAACAGATGCAGTGTAAAAGAGCCTGGTTCTCCGGTCAGTGAAGATACATCTTCAGATGATGTTATGTTAATCAGGGGTAAAATTAAAGCCCTTGCGCCGGGTAAGGTCATTATTAACGATCAGGAAATACAACCGTTTATCGATGGTATTATTGAGACAATACATGGTGATTTGGAAGTGGTATTCACTTTTAATCAAATAGCGGAAGCTCAACAAAGATTGTTGAAACCAGGCACGGTTTTATCAGCGACTGTTATTCTCTCCGGAGACGCCGCAATTAAAGACTATGTGGGTGGTTTTGTAAAAGATGAACGAAGACATCTTGCGCTGTTGAGACATACTTTTCTTTTGGGGCAAGCAGAGAGATTGTTACCTGTCTTGTCAGAGAAAGTTTCCTATTATTCGGAGTTTGCAGAGGTTCAATTAAGGGGAAAAGAGAAAATTGTCGCCCATCTTAATAAAGTCCATGCTAATACCAAAGGTTTGTATTTTGTTGATTTTGCAACAGTGATTTGTGCCTTACCAGGAACGAATCCGGTAGAAAGGACTTATTTATCAGGCGACCGTTGTGTCGCTTTGGCTTTCGAAAAACCTAAGAACTATGTGGCGCTTGCATTTGTCAACCTTGATGAAGAGAATAACATTGAAAGCATTTACCTTGCTAATTGGAAGAAATTTATATTTAAGACAGATGAAGGTTTTGAATCAAAAAACTATCTTGACGAGTATGTGTTACCCCAGTTTGTTGGGGACAGCATGATTCTGCGTGCAAAGTTTCATGGCATGGTTGACGATAATATTGAGAAAGAAGATGTCTACCAAATCGATAATCAAAGTTTATTACTGGATGAGGCGGCAGGAATGATGATCGATACTTTGAAGACTCGCTTGACTGTCATTGCAGATGATTGTCTGGAGCGTATTTTCTCCTATGCTTTTGCTCAATCTTCTATTTCCGCTACTAATGAGAAAAATATGTCAGTTACACAATTCATGGGGGACTTTTGGAGAGTCATAGAAGGAAAAACCATACCTGTTGCTCCAGCTTCATGGACGATAATTTGTAAGAATAAATTTGAAGACGCTGTAGATTTGGCCAAGCAGTTTCAAAAGGATTATGCGAACTCCAAAGGACAACTTGACCTGGACAATCAGGAAATGGTATCAATCTTGCACAGAGCACTGAAAACGGTGATGCAAATAGGCACCCTATTTACTTATAAACACCTTGTGACAGAAAACACACAGTTGATTGAAAGGGAAAACGATTGAATTATTTTGATAAAGAGAATCGAATAATCGATTGGTTGCAGAACACACAACTAAGTTATGCAATTCAACCTGATGATGCGTTTACCAAACAGATATTAATGAGCATATATGATAAAGAAATGTGGAATGATTGGATTGATTCCTCGGGAAAAGCTGATACCCCGCCTGACTTTTATAATGATAAAATGGGACTGATGATGGAAATAATGCGCATAGATGATCATGCTAAAGTTGGCGATAATGGCCAAATTATCAATCCGGTTAATATGCGTGAGAGTGAATTGCAAAGAAAATATAGTCAGATTTTTCCGAACGCGACTATAGTTGTAAATGCAGTTACTGAATTAAGTGGATCTGAAGACCATAACTATGGCTTCTATATAAATAATTTTAAACGAGTAGTGAACAACCACATTAAACAAATACCACAATATAGAAAAAACCACCCTGGCTATAAACTTATTTTCTATGTTTTTGATGAATCATCAGCATATATGGAGGTTCAGGACAAAACGCTTGTGCAAAAAGGAATACGTGGCGGACAAGCTGTTATGGGAACCAAACACTCGTTTTTTCTAGACCGCAATATGATGGGGTGCTTATGTAACAGTAATGTTGATTACCTTCTGTGGCATGCTCCATTTAAAAGATATTTCTTCACGAACGAAAGGAACCAGTTACCCCAAGCGATTCTATTGAACCTACAATTTCTTAAGAGCAGTGATTTAGTTGATTATCGTGTTGAACATATGCTCAGTATGGAAGAATAGATATATCCGGAGTATTTGTTCTATGATTGATTTTTTGATCGGAGTAACTTGCTTATTTTTTGAGCAATGTTACAAGTTTTAGGGGTGGGGTCTTAGGGGCGGGGCATTTTGAAAAATGCCCCGCCCCTAAAAAACCTCCTCCTTACCCCTACTTTTTCTCTGTATACATTTCCTGTAAGCCTTGCCCTATACCACAAGATAGGGTATAATGCGTTCTGCCTGCACCCAAGGTGTTGGGGTATTATAAATAAGGGGAATCATCATGGATACAAGCAATTGGACGGTAGAACAGTGGCTGGGCGAGGATAATGTTATTGGTGTAGATATTTTTAAGCGCAAGTATTTGCGCCCGGGCGAAACGCTGGATATGTGGTTTGACCGGATATCCGGCGGGGATCAGGAAGTGCGGGAGCTGGTGGCGGCGCGGAAGTTTTTGTTTGGCGGTCGTGTGCTGGCTAACCGCGGCACCGATACAACGGGCAGCCTGAGCAACTGTTATTCCATCGGCTATTGTCCCGATGATTACGCCGGCATTATGGATGTGGCGAAGAAACTGGGCCTTACCTATAAGGGTCAGGGCGGCCAGGGCGTGTCCATGACCATGCTGCGCCCCAAGGGCGCGCCCATAGGTAAGGACTATACGTCGGACGGCATCATCCCCTTTATGAAGATATTTAATGAGATAACGGACTCTACCTCCCAGGGCGGCGCGCGCAAGGGCGCTTTGATGATCAGCCTGGACGCCCGGCATAAGGAGGCCATGGAGTTTATCACGGTGAAGTCCGGCCAGGGCATCATTGAGAAGGCCAACCTGTCGCTGGAGATTGACGACACCTTTATGCAGGCGGTGGAGCAGTGGTACGAGACGGGGGAGGAAGTGGTGCTGCACGAGAAGCGGCACTATGGCGTGCATACGGTGGAGTATGACGTGGTTCCCATCCAGATATTCAGGGCCCTGGTAGAAAACGCCTGGGACTGGGGCGACCCCGCCTGCCTGTTTGTGGACGAGTTCCGCAACCGCAACATCATGGAGTTTGTGGACGAGTATCAGGTGGAAACTTCCAACCCCTGCGGCGAGCAGCCCCTGCCCAAGCACGCGGCGTGCTGCCTGGGCTCCATCAATTTGGCGGAGTTTGTGATGAACCCCTACACCCAGGACGCAGCCTTTGATTACGAGGGCTTCCATGCCGCGGTGAAGGTGGCGGTGCGGGCGCTGGATGATATTGTGGAGGAGAACCTTGTCCGCCATCCCCTGCCGGAGCAGACGGAAATGGCGCGCAGCTACCGCAACATTGGCCTGGGCGTGCTGGGCTATGCCAACATGCTGATGATGATGGGGCTGACCTATGGCGGCAAAAAGGCGCTGGAGATGACCGATGAGCTGTTTGACGACATGTTTAAGACGGCGGTGCGTGCCAGCGCGGATTTGGCGGTGGAGCGGGGCAAGTTCCCCGCGTATAACAACAAGGTGTTCCTGTCCCGCATCATCAAGGAGCATTTTGACGCCGAGGAGATTAAGGAGCTGAAGCAGAAGGGCCTGCGCAACTGCTCCCTGCTGTCGGTTGCGCCGACGGGCAGCCTGAGCACCTTCCTGGGCCGCAGCGGCGGCGTGGAGCCGGAGTACGCCATCAAGTTCACCCGGCGCACCGTGGGCGCCACCGAGGGGCAAGATACCTACTATGATATCTTCTGCAAGACTGCCCAGGAATACCTGGATGCCCACGAAGGGGAGGAGCTGCCCGGGTACTTTATCACCAGCGTGGACATCCCCAGCGACCAGCGCATTGCCGTGCAGGCCGTGATGCAAAAGCATGTGGATACAGCGATTTCCTCCACCGTAAACCTGCCGGAAAGCGCCACCAAGGAGGATGTGGCGTGGATATTCCTCCAGGCATGGCGCAGCAAGCTGAAGGGCATCACCATCTTCCGCGATGGCTGCAAGAAGCTGGGCATCCTGACCACCGGCAAGACCGAAGCCCCCAGCCAGGACAAGGAGACAGAAACCTTAAAGCGCGGGTATGTGCTGCGGCATAGCGACAACAACATGATACGTATCCGCACCATCCAGAGCGGCTGCGGCAAGGTGTACGTGCATGCCCATTTCGACCCCGAAACGGGGGATTTGATAGAGTTGTTCCTGGACAGAGGTGGCTCGGGTGGGTGCGAAAGGTACATGAACGGGCTGTCCCGCATGACCAGCCTGGCGGCCCGGGGCGGCATCGGCACCGCGGAAATCATCGACCAGATGATGTCGGTGGGACAGTGCGCGGCGTATATCCGCCGCCGGGTGAAGGAAGGGGACGCCTCCAAGGGCGCCTGCTGCCCCAACGCCATCGGCTTTGCCCTGGAAGAGATGTGGGACGACGTGCGCCAGAGCATCCCCGCCAAGAAGAATGGCAATGGCAACGGTAAAAATGCCGCGGCCAGCGCGCTGGCGGAACAGATCAAGCACGAGGAAGGCATTACCAACTACGCCCGCTGCCCCGAGTGCAAGCAGAAAACCCTCACCCAGGAGGGGGGCTGCAATGTGTGCAAGGCCTGTGGATATTCCCGGTGTGATTAAGCAGTGACACCGCAGCGGAGCAAAATGACTGCCTGCTTTGGATGCAATAAAGCTTTACATCAGTATAAGGCAAGTAAAAACTGAAAATATAAGTGATACAATGATAAAGAGGCTGGCGCCCGGTGCGGCGCCAGCCTTTTTGTCACCCGAAAACCCCGCGCTAGGCGTGGGGTTCAAGAGAGCTTATAGCGATACATATGACATGAAAACTCCTTTTGCTAATACTAATTCAAAACGTAAACGCATCTATTAGCCATTGTCTTCTGGTAATGGATGCAATTCGGTGCGGATCGGAGCACAATGATTTCACAGTGTCACACAATCGGTCCAGTACAGCATCAAGGCTTCTGAAAATTTCATTTCGGAAGCCTTTTTCTCGTACCTCATCCCATATCATTTCTATGGGGTTTAATTCTGGCGTATAGGGAAGCAATGGGTAAAGCTGAATGTTGGAAGGAATCACCAAACGACTTGAACTATGCCAGGCGGCATTGTCTAAAACCAGAACAATGTAATCCGTTGGATAGGCTTTGGACAACTCTTCAAGAAATACATTCATGCAATCTGTATTTGCATAGGGCATGACCAAACTGAACAGTTCGCCATCCAAAGGACTGACTGCACCATACAGATATCTATATTCCCTTATGTGATGACAGGGAACTGTGGGGCGAATACCCTTTCTGCACCAACATCGCTTCGGTTTATTGATCCGACCAAACCCAGCCTCGTCCTGAAACATCACCCGAATCTTTGGCTGGCTCTTTTTGATTATTTTCAGGTCTTGACTGATTTTTTTTATAAGCTTCTATTGCTTGTTCGCTTGCCTTCTTTTCGTGCCTACTTCGCGGCATCACCTTGCGCCATTTGTGCCGATGCAGCAGATAATAAATCATATTCCGGGTTACTTTATGGCCTACAGACTCTTCATATGCACGGTGTATTTCCCGGGTCTCAATGATTTGACCTGCTTCGCTTCTGGATTGAAATTGAGCAAGGAAGTTGACTTCTTCTTCCCTGCTCATATATCGGTGCTCATGATGGTGACGAACTCCGGTAATGGCTTGAATACCTTCCTTTAGATACCTGTTTACAATACGGTTAACACTGGTTTCATGCACACCGGCTATCTTTCCCGCCTCATCGCTTCGAAGGCCATCCACTGCTTTCAACTTCAGAGCAAGAAGTCGCTTTTGAACATGGACGGGGTGCTGTTGGCGAAAAGCAGCTGCTATTTCTGCCTTCTGAATTGCATCAAATACTGCACTTTTTCTTCCCATGAGCTTTACCTGATTTCTTTGTTTTTCTTCCATATTATATCAGGATTATTCTCATAATTCAAGCATTAACGTTTTGGGGTGGTATTAAACAGCGAACTCCAAAAATGTTCGATATTAAATTGAAAAAAAGTGTGAGGCGCACGCGGAATTGTTGGGAAGTCACGCAAAAACACGAACATTAGATGAAAACAATGATAAAAAATTCGTAATATCGTTGACATCACGCATGCAAAGGGCTATGATGGTGCTGTATTTCCTGTCCGAATCAGGCGTGAAAAAACGCCTTGTACCACAAGGAGGATGTATGAAGAAGGTTGCCGTCATCATGGGCAGCGCCAGCGACTTGCCCGTTGCACAGAAGGCTTTGGATACTTTAAAGGAACTTGGAATTCCCTGCACAGTGCGCGTACTGTCTGCCCATCGCACGGCGGGACAGGCGCGCACATTCGCTTTGCAGGCAAGGGAAAAGGGCTACGGCGCGCTGATTGCCCTGGCGGGCATGGCGGCGCACCTGGCGGGCGCGCTGGCCGCCAACACCACCTTGCCCGTGGTGGGGGTGCCTGTTGTGTCGGGCAACTTAGGGGGCATGGATGCCCTGCTGTCCACCGTGCAGATGCCGCCCGGCATTCCGGTGGCCACCATGGCTGTCAACGGCGCCAAGAACGCGGCGCTGCTGTGCGCCCAGATGCTGGCCATCACCGATGAAAATCTGGCCGCCAAACTGGAAGAAGACCGGGACAGCATGGCGCAGGCAGCCCTGCAAAAAGACGCGGAAATCAGTCTCTTATCAACAGCGGAGGAAGATATATGAAACTTGCCTATCAGGGAAAAACCAAGGACGTATACGAGCTTAGCAACGGCCATGCCCTGCTTCAGTTTAAGGACGATGTAACGGGGGAAAACGGCGTGTTTGACCCCGGCGCAAACACCGTAGGCCTGTCCATCGAGGGCATGGGCAAACTGAACCTTGGCATGAGCAAATATTACTTTGAGCTTTTGCAAAAAGCGGGCATCAAAACCCATTACATTGCCTGCGATGTGGACAAGGGCACCATGGAGGTGCTGAAGGCCGCCCCCTTTGGCAAAGGCCTGGAGGTTATCTGCCGCTTAAAGGCGGTGGGCAGCTTCATCCGCCGCTACGGCGCCTACATTCAGCCCGGTACGCCCCTGCCCGCCTATGTGGAAATGACGCTGAAGGACGACGACCGGGGCGACCCCCTCATTACCAAAGAAGCTTTGCAGGTGCTGGGCATCATGACGGAGCAGCAGTATGAGGACGCCGCCCATATGACCAGGCGCATCACACGTTTGATTGCCGAGGATTTGGCTGCGCGGGGCCTGGAACTCTACGACATCAAGCTGGAGTTTGGCTTTGTGGGCGACGAAGTGATTTTGATGGACGAAATCGCTTCGGGCAACATGCGGGTGTATGAGCAGGGCCAGGTGATGGATCCCATTCAGTTAGCCCAGCGCGTGCTGGCCTGAGGTATTTATGAGCATACATGAGGAGTGCGGCATATTCGGTATCTGCCGCAAAGACCTGGGCGATGTGGCGCTGGACACCTATTTTGGCTTGCAGGCCCTGCAGCACAGGGGGCAGGAAAGCTGCGGCATCGCCGTCAACCATGACGGCCTGTTCCGCCTGTTTACCGACGCCGGGGTGGTCAGCGAGGCCCTTTCCGGCGAAACCATCAATATGCTGGGGCGGGGCAACATGGCAATCGGCCATGTGCGCTACGGCAGCGACCACGAGCGGGGCCGCATCAACGCCCAGCCCCTGGTGGTGGATCATTTCAAGGGCCGCATGGCGCTGGCCAACAACGGCTCCCTCGTCAACTACCTGGAGCTGCGCACCCAGTACGAAATGCAGGGCTCCATCTTCCACACCACCAGCGATGTGGAGGTCATCTCCTGCGCCATCACCCGGGAACGCCTGACCGCCCCCTCGCTGGAAGAGGCGGTGGAAAGAGCCATGTACCGCCTGAAGGGCAGCTATTCTTTGGTGATCATGACGCCTAAAAAGCTGATTGCCGTCCGGGACCCCCTGGGCTTTAAGCCCCTTTGCTTTGGCCGGTGCGAGGATGGCGCCTATGTGGTGGCCAGCGAATCCTGCGCGCTGGACGCTGTGGGCGCCCGCCTGGTGCGGGACGTGATGCCCGGTGAAATTCTGGTGTTTGATAGGGACGAGATGCGCTCCCTCTTAAGCCACTGCACGAAGGTGCCCGCCAAGGTCTGCGTGTTTGAGTATATCTATTTTGCCCGCCCCGACTCGGTGATGGACAAGGTCAGCGTACACCACGCCCGCCTGAGGGCGGGGGAGGTGCTGGCTAAGGAGCATCCTGTGGAAGCCGATATCGTCATCGGCGTGCCGGACTCGGGGTTGGACGCCGCCATCGGCTATGCCCGGGCATCGGGCATTCCCTACGGCCTGGGCTTTATCAAAAACAAGTATATCGGCCGCACCTTCATCGCGCCCAAGCAAAAGGAAAGGGAGACGGGGGTGCGCATCAAATTAAACCCCATCGCCGATGAGGTCTGCGGCAAACGGGTGGTGCTGGTGGACGATTCCATCGTTCGGGGCACCACCAGCAAAAAGATTGTCAAGCTGCTGCGGGACGCGGGGGCCAAAGAAGTGCATATGCGGGTGACGGCGCCGCCCTTTGTGAACCCCTGCTATTACGGCACCGACATTAAATCCCGGGACGGGCTGATTGCCTGCCATTATTCCGTGCAGGAGATTGCCGGGGTCATTGGGGCGGACAGCCTGGGCTACATCAGCGTGGAGGGGGTGCGCAGCATCGCCGGGGATGTTTCCTTGGGCTTTTGCACCGCCTGCTTTGATGGGGATTACCCCACCCAGGCCCCTGAAAGCATGGAGCGGGACCGTTTCAGCAAGCGCCTGATGCGCATAGGAGGAATCGCATGAAAAGTGAAAGCGGACATTACAGGGACGCCGGTGTGGACATCAACGCCGGGTACCGGGCGGTGGAACTGATGAAGAACTCCATCCGCCGCACCATCATCCCCGGGGCAGACTGCGACCTGGGCGGCTTTGGCGGCCTGTTTGTGCCCGACCTTCAGGGCATCAAAGCCCCGGTGCTGGTCAGCGGCACCGACGGCGTGGGCACCAAGCTGAAACTGGCCTTTTTGATGGACAAACACGATACCATCGGCATCGACTGCGTTGCCATGTGCGCCAACGACGTGCTGTGCTGCGGCGCCAAGCCGCTGTTTTTCCTGGACTATGTGGCGGTGGGCAAGAATGTACCCGAAAGGGTGGCGGATATCGTGTCGGGCGTGGCGGAGGGCTGCGTGCAGGCGGGCTGTGCCCTCATCGGCGGCGAAACGGCTGAGATGCCCGGCTTTTACGCCGTGGACGAGTACGATTTGGCGGGTTTTTGCGTGGGTATTGTGGACAAGGAAAAGATATTTGACAAAAACAATGTCTGCCCGGGGGATGTGCTGCTGGGCTTGCCCTCGACCGGGCTGCACTCCAACGGCTTTTCTCTGGCCCGCAAGCTGTTTGACGTGGAAAAAGCCGACTTAAACGCCCCGATGGAGGAATTACACGGCCAGTCCCTGGGGGAAACCCTGCTGTGCCCCACCCGCATCTATGTAAAGCCCATGCTCAAGCTGTTTGAGCAGGTGCAGGTAAAGGGCGTTGCCCACATTACCGGCGGCGGCTTTTACGAGAATATTCCAAGGGTGCTGCCCGACAACTGCCGCGCCCATGTGGATGTAGGCGCCTACACCCCCCAGCCCATTTTCTCGCTGATGGCGAAGAAGGGCGGCATTTCTCAGACGGAAATGTACTCTACCTTTAACATGGGGGTGGGCATGGTAGTCGTTGTGGCCAAGCAGGAGGCAGACAAGGCGCAGCGCGTCCTTGAGGAAAACGGCCAGCCCGCTTTTGTGCTGGGGGATATCCGCGCAGGCGAAAAGGGGGTCACCCTGTGAAAGCCCGTATCGCGGTGCTGGTTTCGGGCGGCGGCACCAACTTGCAGGCGCTGCTGGACGCGCAACAGGCAGGGAAGTTATATAGCGGTCAAATTGTGCTGGTGGTGTCCACCAAACAGGATGCCTATGCTCTGACCCGGGCGGAAAAGGTCGGCGTTAAGGCAGTGGCCTTTGAGCGAAAGGTGATAGGCCAGCAGGCTTTTGAACAAAAAACCCTTGAACTGCTCAGGGAGGAGCGCATCGACCTGATTATTTTGGCGGGCTTCCTGAGCATTCTGTCGGAAGACTTTGTCAACAGGTATGAAAAACGCATCCTCAACGTGCACCCCGCCCTGATTCCCGCCTTTTCGGGCAAGGGGTACTATGGCTTGAAGGTGCACGAGGAGGCATTAAAGCGGGGCGTTAAGCTGACGGGGGCCACGGTGCACCTGGTGAACGCCGAGGCAGACGGCGGCCCCATCCTGATGCAAAAGGCGGTGCGCGTTAAGAAGGGCGACACCCCCCAGAGCCTGCAAAAACGGGTGATGGAGCAGGCGGAATGGGTGCTTTTGCCCAGGGCCGCGCAGCAAGTAAGCAAAATGATTGTGAAAGAAAAGGAGAAGCAGCATGTATCCCAATGAAACCATGAATTTGTGCGACATTTTGCAGGGCAATCCCTATCCCGGCCGGGGGCTGATGATGGGGGTGAACGAGAAGGATGAGGCAGTCATGCTGTATTTCATCATGGGGCGCAGCGACAACAGCCGCAACCGGGTATTCCTGAAGGAAGAGGACGGCCTGCGCATCGAGCCCTTTGATGTTTCCAAGGTGGAGGACCCTTCCCTGATTATCTACCGCCCGGTGCGCAAATTAAATAACACCTATATTGTTACCAACGGCGACCAGACGGACACCATCTACGATTTTCTGCGCCGGGGCGGCAGCCTGACCGATGCCCTGCAAAGCCGCAGCTACGAGCCGGACGCCCCCAACTATACCCCCCGCATTTCGGGGGTGATGACGGTATCGGAAGGGTGCTGCCGGTATACCCTGTCCATCCTCAAAAAGCAGGATGATATAGGCAGCCACTGCGCCCGGCAGTATTTTGAATACCGGCGGGAAAAGGGGCTGGGGCATTTCATCCACACCTATGAAGGCGACGGCAACCCTCTGCCTTCTTTCAGGGGCGAGCCGGGACGCGTTGCCCTGACGGGGGATATGGAAGCCTTTGCCAACCAGGTGTGGGAGAGCCTTCATCATGATAACCGCATTGCCCTGTATGTGCGCGTGGTGCCCTTAAACGGCCAGGAAGAGCGCGTGATGATTTTCAATCGCTTTAGCAAGGAGGAAGCATGAAAGAGTATATCTTAAAGTATGGCTGCAACCCCAACCAGACCCCCGCCAGCATCGCCATGGCGGACGGCAGCGAACTGCCCTTTGAGGTGCTCAACGGCAGGCCCGGCTATATTAACTTTCTGGATGCCCTGAACGCGTGGCAGCTGGTGAAGAACCTGAAGGCTTCTACCAAGCTGGCCGCCGCCGCTTCCTTTAAGCATGTAAGCCCCGCCGGGGCGGCGGTAGGGCTGCCCCTTTCCGACACATTAAAGAAAATCTACTTTGTGGAGGATATTGACGGGCTGGATGATTCCCCCCTGGCCTGCGCCTATGCCCGCGCCCGGGGCGCCGACAGGCTGTGCTCCTTCGGCGACTTTATCGCGCTGAGCGATGTGTGCGACGTGCCCACCGCCGCCATCATTGCAAGGGAAGTGTCCGACGGCGTGATTGCCCCCGGATACGAGGAAGAAGCCCTGCAAATCCTCAAACAAAAGCGCAAGGGCGGCTATGCCATCCTGCGCATGGATGAAGACTATCAGCCCAAGCAGCAGGAAAACCGGGATGTTTTCGGCATCACGTTGACCCAGGGGTACAATGACGGTATCATAGGCGAAAGCCTGCTGCAAAACATCGTTACCCGCAATAAAAACCTGCCGGAAAGCGCTCAGCGGGATTTGCTCATCGCCATGATTACCCTCAAGTACACCCAGTCCAACTCCGTCTGCTTTGTGAAGGACGGCCAGGTAATCGGCAACGGCGCGGGCCAGCAGAGCCGGGTGCACTGCACGCGTCTGGCGGGCAGCAAGGCGGATTTGTGGCATTTCAGGCAGCATCCCAAGGCCCTGGCCCTTCCCTTTGTGGAGGATATCCGCCGCCCCGAAAAGGACAATGCCGTGGACGCCTTCTTGTCCCTGGATGCCGAAACCCTGCTTCAGGACGGTAGGTGGGAGCATTTGTTTACCAGCAAGCCTGCGTTTTTAACCCAGCAGGAGCGGGAGGAGTGGCAAAAAGAATTGCAGGGCGTGTCCCTGGGCAGCGACGCCTTCTTCCCCTTCAGCGACAACATCGACAGGGCCAAACAAAGCGGCGTTGCCTACATTGCCCAGCCCGGCGGCTCGGTGCGGGATGAGGATGTCATCAGGGCCTGCGACGACTACGGC
>CAZCBC010000056.1:12379-14465 GCA_964496775.1 uncultured Oscillospiraceae bacterium | reverse complement strand
CTGGCAGAAGGTAATCAGGCGCTGGGGCTCCTGCATCTTGATAGCCTGAATGATGTCGCTGCGGGGGGCATTGTACTTGGGGGATACTTCAAAGCCCAGCAGCTCCGCCATGCGGGCGGCCAGGGCGGCGGTTTTCAGCGCCTGGCATACCGTATGGGGCGCCATAAACAGCCCCTGATAGAAAGGGCGGTAGGAGGCGGCATAGCTGCCCGTCTCCCGGCCGATGCCCGGCGCCGTCAAACGCATCTCGATGCGGTGGATGGCTTTCTTTGTACCCACAATGTAGCCGCCGGTAGGGGCCAGGCCGCCGCCGGGGTTCTTGATTAAGGAACCCGCCACCACGTCTGCGCCAAAGAAGGTAGGCTCGTGCAGCGTGGTAAACTCGCCGTAGCAGTTGTCCACAAACACATAGATATCAGGCCGCGCAGCGTGCAGGGCCTGTATCAGCTCTTCCATATCCTCCGGCATCAGGGCGTCCCGCCAGGCGTACCCCCGGCTGCGTTGCAGCATCACCACCCGGGTATTGGGCCGCAGCGCCGCCATCACCCCGGGAAGGTCTATCGCGCCCTCCTTTAAGGGCACGAAGCTGTATTCCACGCCCATTTCCTTCAGGGTGCCGGTGCTGTCCTCCCCTTCTATGCCAATAACGCTTTGCAAGGTATCGTAGGGCTCTTCCGCCGCGCTCAGCAGATGTTCCCCCGGCAGCAAAAGCCCAAACAGGCACATGGACAAGGTATGAGTACCGCTGGTTAGTTGGGGGCGCACAATGGCGGCCTCCGCGCGGAACAGCCGGGCGTAGATATTTTCCAGGGTGTCTCGGCCGATGTCATCATAGCCATAGCCTGTACTGGGCGCAAAATGTCTGTCGGCCACCTGAAAATGCCGGAAGGCTTCCAGCACCCTCTGGGTGTTTTCTTCTTCAATTTGGTCGAATATATCAAAGGTCGGCTGACAATCCCTCAGCGCCCTTTGCATGAGCTGCTTCATACTCAATGGGTTCCTCCAAAGTATTGGGCAATGGCAGCGGCCATCGCCCCGGAATCTTGATTGCTAAGCCATGTAATGCGCTTGTCGGCGCGGAACCAGGTCAACTGACGCTTGGCGTAGTTGCGCGTCCTTTGCGAAAGCGCCTCAATGGTTTGTTCCATGCTCTGCTGCCCCTTCAGCAGCGCCGGATAATCACTGTATAAAGCAGCTCTTTATAGCCGATACCCTGCATGCTCTGGGCCGTTTCAGGCACGCCCTTCTCCAATAATCCCCGCACTTCCTCCAATAGGCCCATATCCAGCATGCGGTGCACCCTTTGGTTGACGCGTTCATACAGGGTTTCCCGGTCCATGTTGGGGGCAAAGGGCAGCACCTGGTAGGGGCCTTCCTCGTAGGTGGGCATTCTCTGCTCGGACAGGGGTACCCCCGTCAGTTCCAGCACCTCCAGGGCACGCACCACCCGCCGCACGTCGTTGGGGTGAAGGCGCCCTGCTGTTTCAGGGTCTCTTTCCTTCAGCAAAGCGTGCAGGGCCTCCTTGCCCTGCTCCCCAGCATAGTCTTCATACTTTTGCCGGACAGCATTATCCCCCTGGGTCTGCCCATAGTCTAAAGGCAGGGACAGGGCGCGCAGATACATGCCCGTTCCCCCCACCAACACGGGCACCTTGCCCCGGCTCAGCACGCCGTCGATACATTGGATGGCCGCCTCGCGGTAGGCGGCGACGGAGTAAGCCTCCCAGGGCTCCACCACATCCAGCATGTGATGAGGCACAAGGGACTGTTCCTCCTTTGTCGGCTTGGCGGTGCCGATGTCCATACCCCTGTACACCTGCATGGAATCCATGCAGACAATCTCGATAGGCAGATGATGCCTGAGGGCCAGGGACACATCCGTCTTGCCGCAGGCGGTGGGGCCCACAACAGCCAAAACCCGTGGCTTCACGGCTGCACCCGCCCGAAGCGCTTTTCCAGTTCCTGCCTTGTCAGCGATACCATCAGGGGCCGCCCATGGGGGCAGGTGGGCATGACATCCCGGGTCAGCATATCCTCTACCAGGCCCTTGAGCGCCTCCATGGGCAGGCGTTCCCCGCCCTTCACG
>CAZCBC010000056.1:11634-12354 GCA_964496775.1 uncultured Oscillospiraceae bacterium | reverse complement strand
CCAAGGCATCGCGGAACCCGCTTTCCGCCTCCGGCGCGCCTAAAATCAAAGGCACAGAGTGCAGGCGCACCGTCTGCTCGCCAAAGTCCTCCGCGTCGTAGCCGATGGAGGCCAGCAGCGCCTGGTGCTCAAGAAATGTGCCGTACTCCCGAAAGCTTAGCTGAATAGCCCGGGGCGTCAGCATCATCTGGGCGACGCTGCCGGTATCGTAGGCCTTTTGCAGCTGCTCAAACAGCAGCCGCTCGTGGAGGGCGTGCTGGTCGCACAGCATCAGGGTATCCCCTTCTTCAAAGAGGATATAGGTATGGAAGGCAACCCCCAGCACCCGCACATTCTTGGCCTTTAGTATAGGGGATGCAATCTGCTCCCCTTCCTGTATGGAAGGGGCAGGCAGCACCTGCCGCTCGGCAAAAGGCGGAATAATGTCCTGTTTGGCAACTTCCTGCGCCAGGGCTGCCCAGGCAGGGTCCTGCACCTTGAAAGTGGTAGGGATGCTTGGGCTTACAGGGGGCACGGGTGGCGCAGTGTGCACAGGCGGCGCAACCTCCTGCTTGACGACCTGGGTGGGCTTGCCCGTATCCTTGCTGTCAAAAAACAGGGGGGGCGGCATCTGCTGGGCGGCGCCTTCCGACAGCGCCTGGCGCACGCCTTCCAGCACCGCTTCCCGCACGCCCTTCTCATCGGAAAAGCGCACCTCCCACTTGTTGGGATGCACGTTGA
>CAZCBC010000056.1:5169-11581 GCA_964496775.1 uncultured Oscillospiraceae bacterium | reverse complement strand
CCTTTGGCGGCTGGCTTCCTCCAGGGCGCCGGTCAAAATGGGGCTGCGCATGGCGCGGCCATTGATAAAAAAGGATTGGTGGCTCCGGTTGCCCCGGGCATTGTCCCCCACGCCCACCAACCCGGTCACCAGCACGCCGGAAGCATTGTAATCCACCTTTTTCATCAGCTTTAAGGTAGGCAAACCATAGATGCTTAAAAAGGCGCTGTCCACCTTGCCGTCCCCGGCGCTGAAATAGATCACCTTGCCGTCCGCCTTAAAGCGGAAGGAAATATCGGGATGGGACAGAATCATCAGCTTCATCAGTTCCGCCACCTGGGCGGTTTCCTGGGAAGGCTTCTTCATAAAGTTGCGGCGGACGGGGGCGTTGAAAAACAATTCCTTTACCGTGATGCTGGTGCCCTCGGCGCAGGCGGCCTCCTGAATGCTCTGGATGTGTCCGCCCTCGTTTTCCACCCGCATGCCGGCGGTCTGCCCCGCTTGGCGCGTCAGCAGCACCACCTTGCCCACGGCGGCGATGGAGGCCAGCGCCTCGCCGCGGAAACCCAGTGTTTCCACCCGGGACAATTCTTCCGCCGTACGTAATTTGCTGGTGGCGTGGCGCTCAAAGGCCAGCACCAAATCCTCCGGAGAGATGCCCGAGCCGTTGTCCACCACCTGGAAGGAAGCAAGGCCTCCTTCTTTGATGTCCACCGTGATGCTGGTGGCCCCCGCGTCCATGCTGTTTTCCACCAATTCCTTGATGGCGGCGGCGGGACGCTCCACCACCTCGCCGGCGGCAATCTGGCCGATGACGTCGTTTGACAGCCTTTGAATCTTTGCCATTATATCTTCCTCGCCTTTTCCCTGAGCAAAAAGAGGGCGTTCAGGGCGTCCATGGGGCTCATGGACAAGACATCCAAATTGGCGATTTCCTCCACCAGTTCTGTCTTGCCCACATCCATCAGGTTAACCTGCTCGTTCTTGCGGTTCTTTTCCAGGATGCCCGCCGCCAATGCCGACTGGTTCATATCGTTTACTTCCAGGCGCGCCTGTATTTCCTTGGCCCGGGCAATCACCGGACGGGGCACCCCCGCCAGACGCGCCACATAGACACCAAAGCTCTTGTCGGCGCCGCCCGGCACAATCTTATGCAGGAAGATAACCTCTTCCCCCATTTCTTTCACGGCGACGCAGTAGTTCTGCACCCCTTCCAGCACCCCTTCCAACTCGGACAACTCGTGGTAATGGGTGGCAAAGAGGGTCTTGGCGCCGGAACGCTGCACGTCCGTCAGGTATTCCACCGTAGCCCAGGCGATGCTGAGGCCGTCAAAGGTGCTGGTGCCCCGGCCAATCTCATCCAGTATCACCAGGGAGTCCCGCGTCGCGGTGCGCAGGATATAGCTAAGTTCGCTCATCTCCACCATGAAGGTGCTCTGGCCGCCTGCCAGGTCGTCCGACGCGCCAATGCGGGTAAAAATATTGTCCACCATGGGAATGTCGGCCTGTTCCGCCGGCACGAAGGAGCCGATATGGGCCATCAGCACAATCAACGCCGTCTGGCGCATGTAGGTGCTTTTGCCTGCCATGTTGGGGCCGGTGACAATCAGCATGCGCTTTGCGTTCAGGTCCATGTCGGTATCATTGGGCACAAAGGTGGTTTCCCTCAAGGTACGCTCCACCACGGGATGGCGGCCTTCTTTGATGTGCAGTTCCCCCTCCTGGTTGATGCGGGGACGCACATAGTTGTTTTCCAGCGCCACCCGCGCCAGGGAAAGCAACGCGTCCAGGCGCTTAAAACCCTCGGCGATGCGCTGCAAGTCGGGAATGGCGCTGCGCAGCACGGCGCGCACCTCGTCAAACAGGCGGCTTTCCAGCGCAACGGCCTTTTCGTGGGCGCCCGTTACCTTTTCCTCGATTTGTTTTAGTTCGTCGGTGGTAAAGCGCTCGGCGTTGGCCAGCGTCTGGCGGCGCACATAGTGTTCCGGCACCAAGTGATAAAAGGATTTGGTTACCTCGATATGATAGCCGAACACCCGGTTATACTGCACCTTCAGGTTTTTGATGCCTGTCTTCTCCCGCTCCCTTGTTTCCAGATCCAGCAGCCACTGCTTGCCCTCGGTGGCGGCGGCGCGGTAGCTGTCCAGCTCCTGATTGTAGCCGTCCCGGATGATGCCTCCTTCGGTGATAACAAGGGGCGCGTCGGGATGAATGGCGCCTTCAAGCAGCCGGGTAATATCGGGCACTTCTTCCAACAGGAGCCAAATATTCTTAAGCCCTTCCGCCGTAGCATGTTGCAGCTGCCTTCTAACAACGGGCGCCTGGTTGAGGGAACGCAAAAGCGATAAACAATCCCGGGCGTTTAAGGTGCGGTAGGACACCTTGGACAAAAGCCGCTCCATATCGTACACCTGGCGCAGGCCCTCCAGCAGCTCTTCCTGCAGGATGGGCGACGCATACAGCGCCTCCACGGCGTCCAGGCGCTCCTCGATCAAATCCCTGGATAGCAGCGGCTGCTCCACCCAGGCGCGCAGCATGCGGCCCCCCATGGCAGTGACCGTTCTATCCAGCATCCACAGCAGCGAGCCATAGGCAGAGCGGCTGCGCAGCCCCTCGGTCAGCTCCAGATTGCGGCGGGTTCCGGCATCCAGGGGCATGGTTTCGTTTTCCGCTACCACTTTAAGCCGGGTAATGTGGGGCAGCGCTACCTTCTGGGTGTCCTCCAGATATTTGAGCAGCGCCCCAGCCGCCGCCGTGGCGGGGCTTAGGCTTCTGTCCAGCCCCAAAGCATCCAGGGAAGCGACGCCAAAGTGCTTTAGCAGCCGGTCCCTAGCCCCTGCAGCGGCAAAATACTGCGCGGGCACCGCCTGCACATAGCAGTCGGTATGCGCCCTGAGCGCCTCAGCATCATTGGTGAGAATTTCGCCCGGCCTTTCGGCCGCCAGCACGCCGGACAGCCTGTCGCCCTCGGCAACGCGCACAAAAAACTCCCCCGTGGATAGGTCGCACAGGGCAACGCCCGCCCGGCGCGTCTGGATATACACGGCGCACAGGTAGTTGTTCTGTTTTTCTTTCAACTGGCTGGCATCGATGACGGTGCCGGGGGTAACGATGCGCACCACTTCCCGCTTCACCAGTCCCTTGGCAGTGGCGGGGTCCTCCATCTGCTCGCAGATAGCCACCTTGTAGCCCTTTTCAATGAGCCTGGCGATGTAGGTGTCCGCCGAATGCCAGGGCACCCCCGCCATGGGCGCCCGCTCTTCCAGCCCGCACTCCTTGCCCGTCAGCGTCAATTCCAGCTCCCGGGATACCGTAATGGCATCATCAAAGAACATCTCGTAAAAATCGCCCAGGCGATAGAACAAGATGGCGTCTGGATTCTGCTGCTTGGTAGCCAGGTAATGCTGCATCATGGGGCTTAATGCCATGGTTTCCTCCAAAGGGTCAAAGGGGCAAAGATGGAAGCGTGATTAAAATGTATCGGGCTGCTTGCCAATACATCCGTCAAAGCCTGTTTTTGGCCGAATTAATGGCACCCCGCACAGCTGGAGCAGCTGCCCGAGCAGCTGTCATTCAGGGTTTCGGGGGAAAGGACGGCCTGCAATTCCCGGTTCACCAAATTCATCATCTGGGTAAACTCGCCGCGGGCGGCCTGCAAATCCTTCATGTCTTCGTTCTGCATCATTTTGGCCTGCACGGCATCCATCTGCCTGGACACCTCGCCAATTTTGTCGTAATCGGGATCGTCCATCACCGTCAGCTCCTGTATCTGCATGCGCAGCTGCTCGTATTCGCCGGAGAGGGCCATCAAGTCGGCATTGGCGTTGGCGGTATCCTCCGCAGCGCGCATGCCGGTAAACGCTTTGCTTTCCTTAATCAGTTCTCCCAGTTCCCGGGCTTTGGCGAAGATGCTTTCGTTCATTGTTTTTCTCCTTTAATTTGTTTGTTTTCCGCGCAAGGTATTTGCGCCGGTATCCGTAATAGTAACAGGAACAATGGTATCAATCAATTCGGGGGAGCCCCCAAAGTTGACGCTGATGTTGCGGCCTGTTTTGCCCGTCAGTTGCTTTGGGTTGCGCCGTGCCTGGCCTTCCACCAGCACCTGCTGGGTTTCACCCACCTGGGACGCAAGGATATCCCGGGTGATGCTTTCCTGCAAGGCAATCAGCGTTTCGATGCGGCGGGAAGCGTCCTTGGGAGGCACGCGGCCGGGCAGGCTATCGGCCTTGGTGCCCGCCCGGGGGCTGAACACGAAGGTAAAGGCGCTGTCGTAGCGCACCTTTTCCACCAGGGACAGGGTGTCCTGAAACTCCTCTTCCGTTTCGCCGGGGAAGGCAACAATGATGTCGGTGGTTAGCCCAATATCCCGCTTGGCGGAGCGCAGTTTATCCACCATGTCAAGGTATGTTTGGACGGTATAGCGGCGGTTCATGGCGGCCAAAATGCGGTCGTTGCCCGACTGCACAGGCAAGTGCAGATGGGGGCACAAAGCGCGGCTTCGGGCGATTTCCCCGATCAGCTCGTCGGACAAGTCCTTGGGGTGGCTGGTCATAAACCGCATGCGGGGCACGCCCAGCTCATCCAGCTTGCGTAGCAGCCGGGGGAAGGTTGTCCCCCCTACGTCGGTACCGTAGGAGTTGACATTTTGCCCCAGCAGCATAATTTCCTGCACGCCGTCCTTTAACAGGGCCTCCGCGTCCCTGAGGATGTCCTCCTCCCTGCGGCTACGCTCCCGTCCGCGGACATAGGGCACAATGCAGTAGGAACAGTAGTTGTTGCATCCCTGCATAATGGTAATGTACGCCTTGCTGCGGGATTCCCGCTTGAGGGGCAAACCCTCAATCAGCGTGCTGTCGGCCAGCCCCACCCGGATGTCGCGCCCCGTTTCCAAAGTAGTCAGCAATATTTCGGGCAGCTGGTGGATATTGCCCGTGCCAAAGGCAAAGTCTACAAAGGGGTATTGCTTCAACACCTTTTCCGCCATGCCCTTTTGCTGCATCATGCAGCCGCACACCCCCACCAGCATGTGGGGGCGCTTCTTCTTTACTTCCTTCAGCCACAGGATGTTGCCCAGTGCCTTGCGCTGGGCATTGTCCCGGATGCAGCAGGTGTTAAACAGCACCACATCGGCCTGTTCCCTGTCGGGGGCGGCTTTCAGCCCCATGGACAGCATCATACCCGTTAATTTCTCAGAATCATGGGCGTTCATCTGGCATCCATAGGTAACAATATGAAAGGACTGGGGCCTTTGCTCCATGCCCTGAACCTTCAGGGCGTAGTCCTTCTGCTGCTCAATCTCTTCGGGTGTTATGAGGATGATATCCTCGCGCATTATAAGGCCTCCTCCATAAGGGGTTTTAAGCCGCTGCCCTGGCAATAGGGGCAGATGCCCTTTTCTACTCTTTGGGCATCCTCGGCGCGTTTGCGGGTCATCTCCACCAGGCCAAGGGCAGTAAAGCCCTGCACCGTGGTTTTGACGCGGTCCCGCTTTAAATGTTCCTCCAGGACGGCAAGCACCTGCTGCCGTTCCTCCGGGGTTTCCATGTCAATAAAGTCAATCAGGACAATGCCGCCCACGCCGCGCAGGCGCAGCAGCCGGGCGATTTCCCCCGCCGCCTCCTTGTTAACTTCCACCTTGGCGCAGCGGCTGCCCACGGTGCACTTGTCACTGTTGACATCAATCACCGTCATGGCCTCGCAAGGGTCTATCACCAGGGACGCGCCGGATTTAAGATACACCTTGCGCTTCAGGGCGCGGCGCAGCTTGCCGGGCACATCGTAAAGCGCCATGGGGCTTGGGTGGTGGCGCAGCGGCAGGTTAAGGGCCGCCAGACTGTCCATGTCGTTGGATACAACGGTGTCCACCTCCTCCTGCAAATCCCGCAGCAGGCGGGCCAAAGGATGGGGAGGGGATTGCAGCAGCGCGGGGGCAGAGGTTTTTTGCGCCCGCTCTTTAAGAAGCTGCCAGGCAGAAAGCAGGGCCTCCGCTTCCTTTTGGATGGTTTGCTCCTCTGCCATCAAACTCATATGCCGCATGATAAAAGCGCCCTCGTCCCTTGTTAGCGTGGCGGCCAGGCCCTTTAAGCGCTGCCGCTGCTGCCTGTCCTCCACCCGGCTGGATACCTTGTCCCCCGTTCCAAAGGGCAAATACACCAAGGTGCGGCCGGTGAGGGCGATATCCCGGGTTAAATGAGGGGTCTTGTCCCCCACGCCGGGGCGCTTCAGCTGTACCAGCACCACATCCCCCGGCATCAGCCTAACTTTTCCATAGGGCAGAAAGCCTTCCTGGCCGCCGGGCAACGACACAAAGCAGGCGTTCAGGTTTTTCATCACCCGGCCCATCTTGCCAAGGTATACGCCTTCGGGAGCCAGGGCTTCCTCTTTGTCAAGATTCAGATACTCTAACAGGAGGTTGTCCTTGATGAGGGCAGCG
>CAZCBC010000056.1:0-5159 GCA_964496775.1 uncultured Oscillospiraceae bacterium | reverse complement strand
CCTTTTTCGTTTTTTTCATGCAGCAGCAGCGTCATCTGTCCTCAAGGGGCGCGAAGGCGCTGTCCAACAGCTGGGTGCGGGTAGCAATATAGTGGGGCGCGGGCACCCCTGCCAATTCCGCCAGGGCGTTGATTACAATGTCCGGCTTGGCGGTGCCCTGTTCAGACAGCGCCAGGGTAGCGTGCAGGCTATTATCCTTCACAAGCAGATTGTACACAAGGGGGCGCAGGTTAAAGCGCACTTCACCCTTTTTGCTCCTGCGCACGGCGGGCACTTCTTCCATGGCCATAAAATCAGCCACCTTGTTTAGCAGCGGCTGCGCCCCCTCGGTAAAGCGGAACACATACTGGGCCGCCCATAAAAGCGCCATGGGGGCAGGCAGAGCATCCTCCTTAAGCAGGCATTTGACTATCTGGATGCCCTCGGGTAAAGCCTGCTGCAATTTGTGCATAAAGTCATTTTCCGACACAGGCAGGCTGAGGGGCACTTCCATAATTTCTTTTTCGCCCGACATGCCCACCGACAGCGGCGCTGCCAGCGACAGCAGGATATGGGGATTAAACCCCTGGGAATAGCTGACCGGCAGCCCGCTGCGCCGAAGCGCCCGCTGCATGGAGCGCATTAAATCCAGATGCCCGATGTGGCGTAGCCGGGGCGACAGGTGAAACACAACCCACATTTTCATTGAGCGCACACCCCCTCAAAGCGGCGCAGGCCGCAGCCCGTGCAGTTTTCGCGGCAGTCGGGTGTTACCTGTCCCTTCAGCGCCCTTTCATTTTCCAGCCGGAGGTACTTTTCCGTAACCCCCATGTCGATAAAGGCCCAGGGCAGCAATTCATCGTATTCGCGCTGGCGGTTGGCGTAGAAGGCAGGGCTTAAGCCGCAGTCGCTGAAGGCTTCCATCCACTTATCAAACTTAAAGTGCTCGCTCCAGGAATCCAGCTTGCTGCCCTTTTTCCAGGCGGCAAAAATAACATCCCCCAGGCGGCGGTCGCCCCGGGCGACGCAGGCCTCCAGCACGCTTAGTTCTCCATCGTGCCAGTTGAAGGTAACGCCCTTGATGCGCAGCGCCTCCCTGAGGAACAGCTGCTTGCGGTGAATCTCTTCCAAATCATCCTGAGCGGCCCACTGGAAAGGAGTAAACGCCTTGGGCACAAAGGTGGCCGTGCTGATGGTAATCCTGAGGCCCGGGGCGCGCTGCGCCTTGGGCACGGAAAAATAGCAGTCGATTACTTTGCGGGCCAAATCGGCAATGCCCAGCAAATCCTCATCGGTTTCAGTGGGCAGGCCCATCATAAAGTACAGTTTTACAGCGCTCCACCCCGATTGGAAGGCATCGGTCACAGCGCGCACCAAGTCTTCCTCGGTGACACCCTTGTTGATAACATCGCGCAGCCTTTGGGTGCCCGCCTCAGGGGCCAGCGTCAGGCCGCTCTTTTTTACCTGGGCGGTATTTTGCAGGGACTGTTTCACCAGGCTGTCCAGGCGCATGGAGGGCAGCGACAGGCCGACCCGCTTTTGCTGAAAACGCTCCACCAGGCCCCGGGTAATTTCCTCCAGGCAGGAATAGTCGCCGCTGGAGAGGGAGGAGAGGGACAACTCCTCATACCCCGTGCTTTCAATCAGTTTTTCCGCCAGGGCATAAAGCTTTTCGGGGCTTCTTTCCCGCACGGGGCGGTACAGCATGCCCGCCTGGCAGAAGCGGCAGCCCCGGGTGCAGCCCCGCATAATTTCCAGAACGACGCGGTCGTGCACCACCTGGGTGTAGGGCACGGGAATCTTTTCCGGGTAGGGGGCATTTTCCAAATCCAGCTCAATGCGCTTGGTTACGGTGGCGGGCACCCCTTCCCGGGTAGGGACGAAAGACTTTAGCCTGCCGTCCTCGTGGTAAGACGCCTGATAAAACCTGGGAACATAGACACCGGGGATCTGGCTTAACTGAAATAGAATCTCTTCCCGGGGGGTATTTTTGGTCCGCAGTTCTCGAATGCAATCGCATGCTTCCGGGAGCACCGTTTCGCCATCCCCCAGCATGAAGGCGTCGATAAAAAGCGCCATGGGCTCGGGGTTGAAGGCACAGGGGCCGCCCGCCACCACGATGGGGGCATCCTGCGCCCTGTCCGCGCTTTTAACGGCGATGCCGCCCACATCCAGCATTTCCAGGATGTTGGTAAAACTCATCTCATATTGCAGGGTAAAGCCCACGACGTCAAAATCATGCAGCGGCGTACGGTTCTCCAAAGAGAACAGGGGCACCTGCTCCCGCCGCAAGCCTTCCAACATATCCACCCAGGGCATCATCACCCTTTCGCACAGGGTATGGGGATGGTTGTTCAAAATATCGTAGAGGATTTTCATCCCCAGATGGCTCATGGCCACCTCGTAGGTGTCCGGAAAACAAAAGGCGAAACGCAGATCGCCTTCCTTCGCCTGCCGCTGCACGGCGTTCATTTCTCCGCCCAGATAACGGGCAGGTTTTTCCACCTGATCCAGTAGTTTCTCGATGCGCTGCATCCTGTCAAGGCTCAAAAAAGTCATTCCCCCACAATCAAAAATTCAACGATTATGCTACCATAATCGGCTCCCTTTGTCTATTGCGCGGCTTTGGATTTGTTTACTTCTTCTGCGCTGTAAGAACGAATACAATAGAAAGCATCAGGGGTATTTTCCCCCGGGTTTTTGTTGTCATTTTTCAGCTTCCCTATTCCGGGCAAACGTCTGGAAATTTCCGAGAAATAAAATCTACACACAAAAGGGGAGCCGCCTGCGGGCAGCCCCTCTTTTTACAATTCTTTTAATTCCGCTTCAGGCAATCCCTCTTTGGGGATGTGAAGCACCGCGTACTGCCCCGACGCGATGGAGCCGGGGTTCAGCAGCAGGATGCCGTTTTGCCAGGCGGCTTTGGGCCTGTGGGTATGGCCATAGATGGCGACCTTCGCCTCCACCTCCTGAGCGCGGTATATTAGGCGCTGAGTACCCAGCTTTACATACCACCGGTGCCCATGGCACAGGTACACCGTGATGCCGTGCAGGGTGAAGGTTTGCTCCCCTGGTATTTCCTGGCGGTTGCTATCGCAGTTGCCGCCCACGGCATACAAAACGGGAAAGGCGTTTTGATACTGCCCGGCGTCAGCGTAGCCGTCCCCGGCAAACAGCATGCCCTCCGGCGGGTTATCACTGCTTTGCTCCCTTCTGATAGCCCGCTGGATGAGATCCGGCCGGCCATGAGAGTCGCTGAATATGATCAGCTTCATGCGAGGTATTCCAGCAGTTTGGCCATGGCGCGGGCGCGGTGGCTGACGGCGTCCTTTTCCACTTGATTCATTTCGGCAAAGGTCTTACCTGTTTCATACTCAAACAGGGGGTCGTAGCCAAAGCCGCCCTGGCCGCGCCCCGCAAAGAGGATGGTGCCGGGGCATTCGCCGCGGAAGGTCAGCGTTTTGGTGAAGGGAGAAGCCAGTGCCAGCACCGACACGAATTTTGCGCCCCGCTGCGCCTGTGGAATCTCTTCCATCAGGTAGAGCAGCTTTTCATTGTTGGCGGCGTCATCTCCGTGGCGTCCGGCATAGCGGGCGCTGTTGACGCCGGGGGCGCCCTCCAGGGTATCCACCATCAGGCCGGAATCATCGGCCAGGGCCAGATAGCCTGTCCTGTCCCGCACTGCCTCTGCCTTCAGAATGGCGTTGGCTTCAAAGGTGCTGCCGCTTTCGTCAATATCCCCTTCAAAGCCTGCTTCCGCCATGGAAAGGATGTCAAAGCGGTCGTCCAGCATGTTGCGCAGCTCTTTTATTTTATGGGCATTGTTGCTGGCCAGCACCAGCTTTTGCTTTTGACCAATCAGCCGGACAGCATCACCCAACGCCTGACGCTGGTGGGCCATCAGCTCCTGAATGCCTTTGGTGGCATACCCAACCAGGGTACTTAGTTCCTCCGCCGTAAAGGGACGGCCTTCGCCGGTGCCCTGCAGCTCGATGAAGGCGCCGCTTTCATCCTGCACAACGTTCATGTCGGCCTGGGCGCGGCTGTCCTCCTGGTAGCAAAGGTCCAGCATGGCATCCCCCTCCACCACGCCGCAGCTGACCGCCGCCACCTGGTGGCATATGGGGGATTCCTTCAGTTTGCCCTCCTGAATCAGCTTATCTACCGCCAGGCACAGCGCCACAAAGCCGCCGGTAATGGCGGCGGTGCGGGTGCCGCCGTCGGCCTCCAGCACATCGCAGTCGATGGTGATGGTGCGCTCTCCCAGGCGCGTCCTGTCTACCGCCTGGCGCAGCACCCGGCCAATCAGGCGGCTGATTTCCACCCCCCGGCCATCCTTCTTCAGGCCATCCCGCTGCTTCCTGCGGCCCGTGGAGGCGGGCAGCATGGCGTATTCCGCCGTCAGCCAGCCCTCCCCCCTGCCGCGCAGGAAGGGGGGAACTCCTTCCTCCACCGAGGCGGTGCAAATAACCCGGGTGCCTCCCGCCTCCATCAGGCAGCTGCCTGCGGCGGTGGTTACAAACCCCGGAGTAATGGTAATAGGTCTTAAGGCATCCAGTGCCCGGTTATCGTGTCGAATCATAAAAGAACTCCTTAATAAAGAAGCGCTGCCTTCACGC
Source organism: uncultured Oscillospiraceae bacterium (assembly GCA_964496775.1). GTDB lineage: Bacteria > Bacillota > Clostridia > Christensenellales > Aristaeellaceae > DTU024. Next base: position 561 of record CAZCBC010000056.1, on the reverse strand, counting down.
AGCGCTTCTGACAGTGTCCACCATTAAACGATGATATCGCCTTCGTTTTCCACAGTAATAGCCTCTACGCTGCGCACGGCCCAGCGGGCAATCACCATGGGGGTATTCTGCTCGCCCACCTTTAGATATACGGTGTCGTCCTTGAGGCCCGCCACGGTGCCGTAGATGCCGCCGATGGTGCAGATGCGGTCGCCCACCTTCAGGTTGTTGAGCATCTCCTTCACAGCCTTGTCCTTCTTCCTCTGGGGACGAATCAGCATGAAGTAGAATACCACCATAATCAACACCATGGGCAGCATGGTGCTGATCAGCGCAGCGATGGAGTTGGGGGCGCCTTCCGCGCCTGCTTCCGCCGCAGCGGCAGCAGCCGGGGCTTCGGCCAGCGCTGCAGTAATACCAAATAATTTGTCGAACATGAATAAAGTACCTGCCTTTCAAAATATCTGTTGCATTATAGCAAGAATCCCTGTGGGTTGCAACTTGTTTTGCTACGCCCCCACCACACGCAATGTAGGAGTACCATACATATTGGACAGTGGGAAAGAAAGGAGGAGAAAAAGA
>CAZCBC010000055.1:0-14630 GCA_964496775.1 uncultured Oscillospiraceae bacterium | reverse complement strand
CCACATAGTTCAGCGCCTTCACGGCCTGCCGGGCGGCCCGCATCAGCTTGCCGCGCTGTACAGCGTTGAGGGCTGTGCAGGGGCTTTCTTCCAGTATCTTCTGGTGTTTGCGCTGCATGGAGCAGTCCCGCTCCGGAAAACAAATGATATTGCCCTGGCTGTCGCAGAGAACCTGCACTTCCACATGCTTAACATCTGTCAAAAGTTTTTCCATGTACAGCGTCGGATCGTTGAAGCAGGCCTTGGCTTCCTGGGCAGCCGTTGAAAAGGCGGACTTCAAGTCCTCCATTTTCTCCACCTTGCGGATGCCGCGCCCGCCCCCGCCGCTTCTGGCTTTAATCAGCAGGGGAAAGCCGATTTCTTTTGCTGCGGCCTCGGCTTCAGCAAGGTCGGTGATGTTTTCGCGGCCCGGTATGACGGGCACACCGGCCTTGGATACCGTGCGCTTGGCTTCATCCTTGTTGCCCATCTCCCGGATGATGTTGCCGGAAGGCCCGATAAACTGGATGCCGTTTTCCGCGCACAGGTCGGAAAAATCCGCGTTTTCGGACAGAAACCCATAGCCGGGGTGGATGGCCTTGCAGTCTGTATACACTGCGGCGGAGATGATGGCGTCCTTGTTCAGGTAGCTTAGCTGGGAGGAAGCGGGCCCCACGCAGATGCTTGTATCCGCCAGGGACACATGCAGCGCGTCCTTATCCGCTTCGGAATAAATGGCCACCGTCTTAATGCCCATTTCCTTGCAGGCGCGGATGATGCGCACGGCCACCTCGCCGCGGTTTGCAATCAGGATTCTTGAAAACATTTCATTGACCCTTCGGGCGCAGCATCAACAGGAAGACGCCTTCCACGCACAGTTGTCCGTCCACCTTCGCGATGCCCTTAATTTTAATCAGTCTGCCCGACAGCCGGAGCAGCTTGCACTTGGCTTTAACGGTGTCCCCCGGCCGTACCATGTGCCTAAAGCGCACATTTTCCATGCCGATAAACAGGGGAAGCTCGCCTTTTTCCAGCTCTTCCCTGAAGAGGATGCCGGAAGACTGGGCGATGATTTCGCACAGGATGACGCCGGGCACCACCGGGTACCCCGGAAAATGACCGGAGAGGAAAAACTCGTCGCCTCTGACGGTGTATTCGCTGTCCGCGTCCCCGTTTTCATCAAGACAAACGGAGTCCAGCAGCAGCATGGGTTCCCGATGGGGGAGAAAGGTTTTAATTTCGTCTCTGTTTAGCATATCTTCACCAATGTTTGTCCGTACTCAACCACATTTCCGTTGGTTACGCAGATGTCCGCCACCCGTCCGTTTTGCGGCGCCGTCACCTCGGTTACCTGCTTCATGACCTCAATCAGGCAGAGGATGTCGCCGCGCTGCACATAGTCGCCCACCTTGACAAAGGGCTTGCCGCCCGGCTCGGGCGCTTCATAAAAGACGCCCACAACAGGGGAGGTGACTTCAATTACATGGTTAAAATCCACAGGGTCCGCGGCTAAAACCGGGCTTACAGCCGGGACTGGGGTAACAGGGCTGTCTGCCTTGGGCAATTCTACTGTAGGCGCCGGAGCAGCCTGCTCGACCCTGCGCTTTAAGCGAATGTTTTCCCCGCCTTCGTTGACTTCCAGCTCAACCAGGCTGCTTTCCTCAAACAGGTGAATAATTTCTTTTAGTTGCTTGATGTTCATTTTCCGCTCCTTACAGCCAGGGCGCCGTTGTGGCCGCCAAAGCCCAGTGAGATGGACAGCCCCAGCGTCCGCTGCTCTTTGCGCGCTACCTTGGGCACATAGTCCAGGTCGCATTCGGGGTCAGGGGTGTTCAGGGGGATGGTGGGGGGCAGGATGCCCTCCTTTAATGCCAGCAGGGTTGCGATAAACTCCGCGCCGCCTGCCGCCCCCAGCATGTGCCCCGTGGCGCCCTTGGTGGAGGAAATGGCGGCCTTTCTTGCCGCATCTTCTCCAAGGGCATTCTTGATGGCCAGGGTTTCGGTTTTGTCATTCAGGGGGGTGCCGGTGCCGTGAGCATTGATGTAGAGCTTGTCCTGCGCGGTGAAACCGGCTTCATTCAGCGCCATCATGATGGCGCGCGTTGCACCGTCGCCCGTGGGCTCGGGCGCCGTAATATGGTGGGCGTCGCAGGTGCTGCCATAGCCCACAACCTCGCCCAGTATTTCAGCGCCTCTTTTCTTTGCGCTTTCCATGTTTTCCAGCACCAAAACGGCCGCGCCTTCGCCCAGGACAAAGCCTTTGCGGTTCACATCAAAGGGCAGGCTGGCGTTTTCCGGATCGTTGGCGTCGGTCAGGGCCATGCAGCTGGTGAAGCCCGCCATGGCAATGGGGTTGACGGAAGCCTCGCTGCCGCCTGTCAGGATGGCGTCCAGGTAGCCGTGCTTAATCTTGTGGTAGGCTTCCCCAATGGAATGGGTAGAGGTGGCGCAGGCGGTTACCAGCGGCACGCAGTCGCCCATGGCCTTGTACTTGATGGCGGCGTTTCCGGCGGCCATGTTGCCAATCATCATGGGCACGCACAGGGGGGAAACACGGTTTGGCCCGCGGTTCAGCAGCTTTTCGCTTTCATAAAAGAAGGTGTTGATGCCGCCGATGCCGCTGGAGATGTTTACCCCGAAACGGTGCGGGTCCACCTGTCCCAGAAGGCCGCTTTGCTCCATCGCCTGGTGGGCGGCGGCCAGGGCATACTGGGTGAACAGGTCCATCCTTCTTGCTTCGCTGAACTCCATGCCAAATTGCGTCGGGTCAAAATCCTTCACCTCCGCCGCGATTTTAACTTTGTAGTCGCCTGCGTCAAAACGGGTCAAAGGCCCGATACCGCAGCGCCCTTCTATCAGGCCCTGCCAGAACGCAGATACGCTGTTGCCGATGGGGGAAATGATGCCCATCCCTGTGACTGCTACACGATTCATTTTTCTACCTCACATGTACATACCGCCGTCTACCTGAAGGACAGCGCCCGTAATATAGCCGGCGTCATCAGAGCAAAGAAAGGCCACGGCTTTGGCCACATCCTTTGGTGTGCCTAATCTATTCATGGGAATCGCGGCGACGGCCTTGTTCAAGGCCTCTTCGCTCATGGCGCCCGTCATGTCCGTTTCAATAAAGCCGGGGCAGACGGCGTTAACGGTAATGCCCCTGCCGGCCAGTTCCCGGGCGACGGTCTTGGTTAGCCCAATCAGCCCGGCTTTTGAAGAAGCGTAGTTGATCTGCCCGGGGTTGCCCATCAGGCCCGAAATGGAGCTGATGTTGATGATTCTTCCCCAGCCCAGTTTCAGAAAATCCCGGTAACAGGCCTTAACGGTGTGGAAAGCGCCGTTTAAGTTAATTTCGATAACCCTGGCGAAATCCTCCGCGCTCATGCGCAGGGTCAGCATGTCCCTGGTGATGCCGGCGTTGTTGACCAGAATGTGGATGGCGCCAAAGGCGTCCTTTACCTGCTTAAGGGCAGTTTGCACAGCCTGGTCATCCGATACATCGCACTGGACAGCCAGCGCCTTGACCTGTTTCTTTTCCAGTTCTCTGACGGTGTCCTCGGCCGCATCCTTCCGTCCTGCGTACAGGATGGCAATCTGTGTGCAGCTGTCGGCCAGCGCCAGTGCGCATTCCCGCCCGATGCCGCGGGAACCGCCTGTTACCAGCGCGGTTTTCTGTTCAACGCTCATTTTCCACCTCTCATTTCGTTGGCGGCAGCGCGCAGGCTGTCCGGGCTGTCCGCCTGAAACACCTTGGCTTCCGGCAGCAGCTTTGCGACAAAGCCCGAGAGTACCCGGCCCGGCCCCAGCTCCAGGAAGGTGTCAACGCCGCGCGCGGCCATGTTCACGATGGTATCAGCCCACAGAACCCGGCTGGAAGCCTGGGCGGCCAGGGTAGACTTTGCCTCCGAAGCCACATAGGGAAGGGCCGTCAGGTTGCTGTAAACGGGCAGCAAGGGCTCGCTTAGCTTCTCGTTATCCAGGGCGGCTTTCAGGTTTTCGCTGGCTTCCTTCATCAGGGGCGAGTGAAAGGCGCCCGACACGTTTAATTTCACAAAACGTTTTCCGTTGGCTTTCAGAAAGCTCAGGAACTGTTCCAGGTCATCGTTTTTCGCGGCGACGACAATCTGTTCCCGCGTGTTGTAGTTGACGGGATAGACGTTTTCAAAATCCTTCAGCAGATGGTGCAGTTCCTCGGCGCTTAAGCGAAGCACTGCCGCCATGCCGCCGGGGTTTTTGGCGGCGCATTCCTGCATCCACAGGCCGCGCTGCGACACCAGGGAAAAGGCCCGGTCAAAGCCCAGCATCCCCGAATAGGCGCAGGCTGTCCATTCGCCCAGGGAAAACCCGGCGGCGGCGTCAGGCTTTAGCCCCAGCTCCCCGGCCATTTTGGCGGCAGCCAGGCTGACTGCGAACAGGGCAGGCTGCGCGTTCTCCGTTTCCGTCAGGCGCTCCATGGGCCCTGAAAAGCATACGTCCAGTAGACCGGGCTTTTGCTTTTCGGCCTGGTCCAATACCTCTTTGGCGGCGGCTGACTGCTCATACAGCGCCTTGCCCATGCCGGGGTACTGGCTACCCTGCCCTGGGAAAAGAAAGGCTATTTGACCCATTGATGGCACCCCTTAAGCAGCGTTTCCGCTTCGTCAAACATGCCGGTAATGATGTCCCGCGCGGGTTTGATTTCCTTCACCATGGCGGCGGCCTGGCCTGCCATGACGCAGCCGGTTACCATATCGCCCTGGCGGGCGGCGCGCCAGAGGGCGCCGGAGCCGAACTTTTCCAGCTCTTCCTTGCTGATTTCCGGGTTGCTTTCGCGCTTGGCGAACTCCTGCATGTAGCTGTTTTTCAGCGCGCGCACGGGATGGCCCAGGCGGCGGCCCGTCACCATGGTATCAATGTCGCGGGCGGCGATGATTTTCTGCTTGAAGCTGTCAGCAACGCTGCACTCGTCAGCGGCCAGGAAGAGTGTGCCGCACTGAACGCCCTGGGCGCCCAGCATCATGGCGGCGGCAATGCCGCGTCCATCCGCGATGCCGCCCGCGGCGATAACGGGAATGTCCACCGCGTCCACAATCTGGGGCACGAGGGTCATCGTGGTCAATTCGCCAATGTGCCCGCCGGCTTCGCAGCCTTCGGCGATGACAGCGCAGGCGCCCTCGCGGGCGACGCGCTTGGCGATGGCGACAGAGGGAACGACGGGGACAACTTTGACGCCGGCTTCAAGCCACATGGGGATGAAGCGGCCGGGCAGCCCCGCGCCGGTTGTTACCACCGGCACCTTTTCCTCGGCTACCACCTGGCTGCACACCTCGGCATGGGGGCTCATGAGCATGATGTTGACCCCGAAGGGCTTATCCGTCATCTTCCGGCATTCGGCAATCTGGCTGCGCAGGTAGTCCGCGTCCAGGTTCATGGCCGAAATAATGCCCAGCCCTCCGGCGTTTGAAACGGCGCTGGCCAGCTGAGCGTCCGCCACCCAGGCCATGCCGCCCTGCAGGATGGGATAGGCAATCCCCAGCAGTTCTGTGACCCTGGTTTTCATGCCTGCTGCGCCTCTTCAATCACGGCAACCAGGTCGCCCACGGTGCCCTTTACCTTGGTGATGTCAATCGTTACGTTGAAGGCGTCTTCCAGGTCCATGACCATTTCGGCCACGTCCAGGGAATCCAAGGCCAATTCTGCAAAGGTGGTGTCGTTGGTGATTTCCTGGGGGGCGCAGCCGCGGCGCTCCGCTAAAGCTGAGATGACTTTGTTTGCGATATCCATGTGTTTTTCCTCCATAGTGTTCTTTATTGTTTCGGGCAATGCCCGGGGGTCCCTGATGTAAGCATTTGCTGGAAGCGGCGGGGTACTTCCGCTCCTCACTCAATTAGTTAGGCGAACTAATTAATGGAGCCGGGAATAAGTCGTTTTCATCCACCGTTATGGCGGGCTTTTCCTTGTCCCAGCGGAGGACACAGGCGCCGCTGGTCAGCCCCGCGCCAAAGGCGCTCATGGCCAGAATCTGGCCGGGCAGCAGTTTCCCTGCGTGGTACAGCTCCCACAACAGCAGGGGAATGCTGGCGGCGGAGGTGTTGCCCACCCTGTGGATGTTCATGGGCAGTTTTTCCGGGCTCAGGTTCATCCGCTTTCTGACGGTGTCGATGATGCGCCGGTTGGCCTGGTGAAACAGCACCCAGTCAACCTGCTCCAGGCTAAGCCCGGCGGCCTTCAGCGCTGTGTTCAGATCCTTTTCGGACTGGCTGACGGCAAAGCGGAACACGTTCTGCCCGTCCATTGTCAGCCCGGCTTTTGTATTGGCCTGCTCCTTTGTGTAGGGGCTGTTTCCCGGCGGGGCATGGTAGAAAAGCAACTGGTCATTGGCCTGGGTGGACAGGTGGATGGACATAAGGTCCTCCCCATCGCCCAGAACCACGGCGCCTGCGCCGTCGCCAAACAGCACGCAGGTGGACCGATCCTGCCAGTCTACCAGGCGGGTGAAGGCTTCCGCGCCGATCAACAGCACCTTGCTGGCCATCTTGCTTTTCAGATATGCCTCAGCGGTCATCAGACCGTAGATAAAACCGGTGCAGGCCGCGTGGATGTCCATCGCCGGGCAGATTGTACCGATTTCGCCTGCCAGCAGGCTGGAAAGGGAAGGGAATAAATGGTCCGCCATGGTTGTTGCCACCAGCACCAGGTCGATGTCTTTGCCATCAACATTGGCGTCTTTCAAGGCTTCCTTCGCGGCGTCAACAGCCAGAGCGTTTAAGTTTTGTTCCGCCATCACCCTGCGTTCTTTGATGCCGGTGCGGCTTTGAATCCATTCATCCGATGTATCCAGCACCTTTTCCAGGTCCTGGTTGGTGATCATTTGTTCAGGCAAAGCTCTGCCGATGCCCAGTATTTTCACAGTATCTCCTTCAGCAAACTATTGATTATGAAAGATTGCTTTCATTGATTGGCTCATTCATGTCCACGGGCTTTTGGTCCTTAAAGAACTGGTGCAGCTTGGTCAGCCCCTTCAGCAGGGCGTCCTTTTCCTCGCTGCTTAAGCCCTGGGAGGCGGCGTTCACCATCGACCGGTGGTAAAGCCGATGCAAGGCTTCCGCCCGCTTGCCCTCACGGGTCAAAAAGACAATCACCATGCGCTTGTCCGCTTCATGCTTGCCTTTGGTTACATAGTTCTTCTTAGCCAGCTTGTTAACCGCCGCCGTCACGGAGGGGAGGGTAATGGACAGCTCACGGGCGATGTCCGTAATGCTGCGGCCTTCGTCCTTGCCTTTGGCGATGGCTTCCAGCAGGTGCATCTCGTTGATGCTCAGCTGGTTGCCGCTGGCTTTGGCCAGGGAATCCTCTTCCAGCTTCAGAATGTCGTGGAAGGTATTCACCAGCAAATCATTGAGAGCCAACGCGAAAGCGTCCATGTTTTCCTCCTTCAAAATAGTTAGTTAGACTAACAAAATATAAAATAGCACACATGGCTTCCCCTGTCAACAATAAATAAAGGTAAAAAAGGATCAGCCGGGCTTAATACCCCTGGAAATCATGTTATCCTTATAATTTATGTTCCCAAAGTGAGGCTGATAGGGTAAACTCTGTGCATAGGATATGTGTAGTTAGGGAGCGGCGTGGAGGGTTATGGCTGCGTGCCTGCCAAGGGGAGGAAAGAGAGTCTGATGACTGACGAACAACTGATCTCGGTCGTGCCGTCTGAGCGGCAGTTAAGACATCAAAAGATGGAGTTTTACGCTTTTGTTCACTTTACCGTCAACACTTTTACGGATCGGGAATGGGGTGACGGAACGGAAAGCCCGGAAATCTTTCACCCTGCCCGGTTGGACGCGGATCAGTGGGTGCGCGCGGTGAAGGGCGCAGGCATGACAGGGCTGATTTTAACCTGCAAGCATCATGATGGATTTTGTCTCTGGCCCAGCCGGTATACCGACCACACCGTTGCGGCCAGCCCCTGGAAGAAGGGGAAAGGGGATGTCGTGCGCGAGGCGGCGGAGGCCTGTCAAAGAGGGGGCATTCGCTTTGGCGTCTATCTGTCCCCCTGGGACAGGCATGATAGGCGCTACGGGTCGGGAAAGCCCTATGACGATTATTTTGTCAACCAACTGACGGAGCTTCTGACCGGCTATGGAGATATTTTCTGCGTCTGGTTTGACGGGGCGTGCGGGGAAGGGCCAAACGGCAAAATACAGCAGTATGACTGGGAGCGGTATTATCAAACCATCCGGGACTTGCAGCCGGACGCCTGTATTTCCGTATGCGGGCCGGATATCCGCTGGTGCGGCAACGAAACCGGGCATACAAGGGCATCTGAGTGGAGTGTGGTGCCCAAAAGAATGGCGGATACGGAGAAGGTCGCCTCCGACAGCCAAAAGGCGGATGACGAGGCCTTCCGCCTGCGCCCTATCTCGGCGCAGGATGAGGATTTGGGAAGCCGCGAAGCGCTGAGGGATGAAGCGGACCTGATTTGGTACCCCGCCGAGGTCAACACCTCCATCCGGCCGGGCTGGTTCTGGCATGCAGCCGAGGATGAACAGGTTAAACCGCTGGATAAGCTGATTGATATATATGAAAAATCCGTCGGGGGGAATGCGACATTCCTGCTCAACATCCCGCCGACAACAGACGGGTTGTTCCATCCCCATGATGTGGCGCGCCTGCGCGGGATAGGGGAATACATCCGCAAGTCCTACGGCAATAATCTGCTGAAACAGTGCACATCGTTTAAAGCCGATGCGCCGCTTGACGGCCATGAAATCCGCCGGGTGTTGACGGATGATGAAACTTACTACATGCCCCGGAATGCCGGGAAACCGACCACCCTCACGTTTACATGGGATGCCCCGGTACAGATAGACCGAATCGTGCTTGGCGAGCAACTGAAACTGAGCCAGCGCGTGGAGCGCTTCTGGGTGGAGACGCTTCAGGGTGAAATATGGACTGTTAAGGCAAGCGGCACGGTGATTGGGCATAAAAAAATCGTCGTGATGAATCAGGTCATCACGAACGGTTTAAAAATTGTCAAGGACAGCCGATGCGCTCCGGCGATACGGCATATAGGTGTTTATGGAACGCAGGATTTCTCTGCTAAAGAATGAGCATCCTACCGCCAGCCCGACACGATTATGCTTGCCGTTCCGGAGGGAAAGTCATAAATAAAACGTTGTTTTTAGTTGTTTTCCACCTTGGAAACGCTGTTAAATCAACCTCTTCCGGGGGTAGCATTTGTTTGACATCAGGGGTTTTCTTAGGTTCAGGTGCAACAGATCGGTATTTTTCAATCCAACAAATTGAGATTTATCTCTCCAATTTAATATAGTTCTCAACAATAATGCCTGCATTATATCAATTCCATCAATGCTGTATATTCTCTCAAATACATCCCCCTGCGCATTTCATCTATACCTTCATATGAATTATACTTTGAAAAAATATCTTTAATTTCAGAAACAGAACGCCACCTTGGTTCCATACCAACTTCCATTTCTCCTTTCGTTTGCTTTATTTCAGTTGTTCCTGTTGCTTTACAAATAAAATACTTATTAACCCATTTACAATTCTCGTAGTATTCATCAATCTCCAACAAGCAATGCACTATTTCTACCATCACGCCTGTTTCTTCAGCTATCTCACGAATACAGCATTCCGCTTCACTTTCACCGTCTTCCAAGCCTCCACCCGGAATCATCCACTGATCTGTCTTTGCTTCATATGAAAGCAGGATTTTCTCTCCATCTATAACTATACCTCTACAAGCAGTTCTGATTTCATCCCACTTGCCAAAGTAATTTTCTCCAACAATACTTACAGCTTTCACTTTCGTCTTTTCTCCAATAAATTCTAATTTTTATTTTTAACCTTATTTCAACACTTCCCATGCCGGATTCTGTTAGAGCCGACTCGCCTGATATAACCCTTCTCTACAAGAGAATTCAGTGCCCTTTGAACCGTTCTTACTGTTTTAGAAATCTTATCGGCTATTTCTTCTCTTAAAGAATCTGGTTTTTGTTTTAAAATAGCATAAACCGCTTTTTCTGTTCCGTTCAAAGTGACATCCAAAATGTCACGTTGAACCTGTGGTCGGTATAGTATAAATTTGAATCCATTATCCTTGTTTTCGTAAGAAAACTTGATTCCGGAATCTTTACATAGACTACAGCAGAATGGTATTTTTTCGATGTGAGGAATGTCAGATTTCATCAAGAAAACTAATTTGTTTCGTAAACTGCTTATCTTCAAATAAATTTAGATAGTCGAAGATAAGGTCATTGTCATGAACTATATTATTTGCCTCGCAAAAATCATGAAATATATTCATAAGCCTTTTATTGTCTTGGCTGCCCACAATATAACTGTTACCATATTTCCGCAAATATACTTCTTTTAGCTGCGGGAACTTTTTGTCCAATTCAGAATAAAAGTATTCTCTGTTTCCATCTCGAAGTGTAAGTTCCATTCCAAAACAGATTACTCCGAACACCATTGCTTCTTTACAATAATTCAAAATACCGATTATGTTATCTTCCGTATCATTGATAAACGGTAATATAGGTGTCATCCAAACCACTGTAGGTATCCCGGAGTCTCGCAGAATTTTTAATGTTTCAAATCTTTCTTTGGTGGTCGAAACATTCGGCTCAATTTTTTTGCACAGGCCTTCATCATAAGTGGTCAAAGTCATTTGAATCACGCATTTTGATTTGGCGTTTATCTCCTGAAACAAATCCAAATCTCTTAAAACACGAGAGGACTTCGTTATAAGGCTTACTCCGAAACCATACTTATTTATCACTTCGAGGGCCTGTCTTGTATAGTTTAATTTGAGTTCTTCCGGAATGTACGGATCAGTCATTGACCCTAAACCTATCATGCATTTTTTTCGTTTTCGTTTTAAACAATCCTCTAAAAGGCAAATGGCATTTTCCTTTACTTCCACATCTTCAAATCTATGATTCATTTGATAACACTTGCTTCTTGAATCACAATAAATACATCCGTGAGTACAGCCCCGGAATAAATTCATCCCGTTCTTTGAAGATAATATCCCCTTTACCTTTACAAAATGCACTTTACTATCCTTAAACGTCGGTAAATATTGAAGAAAACATAACTCTTTCCCTCATCTGTTAGTTTTCACAATTCTTTCGATGAGTTTTCAGTTTTTTCATCGCCCAATCATAATGGCTTGCTGTTGCACTTACAAAGTATGAGCCAAGCGTACTTCCGCCTACCCATGGAAAAATATCCTTGGTAAATAGTTCTTTATCTGAAAAGGTTTCTGCAAGTCCCATGACTTCTTCATGTGACTTCCTATACATTTTACCGGCGTCTTCTAATGGCGTATTTTGATGTTTCTTCCAAAAGTCTACATTCATATCTCCATAGGTTTTCCAGTTGTACGGCGACGGAAGAAACGGCTTTTCTTCACCTTTCATATTTGAAGAAACCCAGTTTAATACAAGCTGATGCCACTCATACAGATGTATGAGAATATCTCGCAAGTTCTTATCTCTCTTCCAATGCGCCTCCTTTTTCTTTCCATCCGCCGAAAAATCAAAAGCTGTGTTTAATTCCTTTTCGGTCATTGATTCAATAAGTTCATTTAATTTTTTAAAATTAGCTTGAGTTGTACTCATTAAATCAGTTTTCGATGTCGCTCGTCCCATAACAATCCTCCTTTAAATAATCTTGACTTATCTTAAGTATACACCGCCATATATGACACCTGCCTGTCATATATAAAAATGCCCTAAATATTATCAGAATAGTTGTCCACCATTTTCCGTAAAATCTTTTGAATTGTTTTTTGTAATTCGGGTGGACTTAGTACTGTTGCAGATGAGCCAAAAGAAAGTATGTACCCATAAAGCCAAGAATCTTCCATATAATTCATTCTGACGGTAAAGCTACCGTCATCATTTTGAATTACATCTTTATCGGCAAATTCATCCATTACCCTGTACTCCATATCATGACTTATTTTCATAACGACTTCAGTTGTCGGGTATGAAGTTTGATATTCGTCTTTGTTTAATAAGTCCAAGGCTCTCGGTTCAAAGTGTTCTTCCAATATCTCCACCTTTCTCATCCGACTAAAGCGAAATATTCGCATCTCGTTTTTACGTAAACAATATGCTTTAAGATACCAGTGTTTTTCTTTAAACCAAAGTTTGTATGGCTCTACAATTCTTTGGCTTCGCATATTTAATGATGATAGATATTCAAAAGACAAAAGTTTTTTTGAGAGGATGGCCTGTTTGGCTTTCTCAAATTGATCTGTAATTAAATCATCCCAACCGGCAAGATCAATCTCATAGTAAGCCTGAATATGATTCCCCAAAAAGGAAGATAATTTGCTAAGCGTTTCATCTACCGATGACTTATCAAGAGCATTCAGGCTTTGTAATGCAGACAAAATATTGGTTTTCTCTTCTTCAGACAGCACTGTTCTATCAAGGACATAGCCGGGTAAAAGAGAAATACCTCCGTTTTTGCCTTTGCTCATGCATATAGGAATTCCTCCGGCAGAGATATCTTCAACATCACGGTAAATAGTTCTTGTGGATACCTCAAAATGCTCAGCTAATTCTTTTGCTGTAACTCTCTCTTTATCAAGAAGTATATATATGATTTTAAAAAGTCTGTTTACCTTCATCGGGGCGTTCACCTCAATGAATATTATAACATATAATAAGACAATATCGTGTCATATTACAACGAGGCGAAGGATTGATGTGGTGCTTAAAATTATCCTGAAAAATCCGATAAAAATCCTGAAATAACTTTAAGCAACGCACCCATTTTCAAATTTTGTACCTTGTGGAAGCTCTGAAACCCTGTTCGTTACTGCGTTTTTCCCTTTAGCATGATTATGACATCCTTCCATCCCCAACCTGCTGCGCGCTGGTGAGGGTCTCCTCCATAAGCTGCTTGAGCTTTAGGTCGGTTTCTTTTAAACGTTCCAGCTTGCTGAGGACGTTTTTGCTTTCCTGGGCAACCTCTCCGATGCCTTCTTTCAGGGCCTTTTCAGCCTGGCTCATGGCTTGCGCCGTCTGGTTTGCGGCGGTGCGGTAGGCGCCCAGAGCCTCCTGCTGCCTGTCGATGTTCAGCGCCAGGGCCAGCTGGTTTTTCCACAGGGGGAGGGCGGCTTCAATTGTCTGTTTAAGTTTCCTAATGACCACCTGCTGGTTATGCTGTGTCAGACGGATTTGCGCGGCCATTTGCAGGCAGATGAGCTTGGACTGCCGCAGCTGATCCAGGCGGTTTGAAAATATTTTTTCAATGGTTTCTGTATTTTCTGGTTTTTCCGGCTTTGCTTGTTTGCTGTTTGCCAGGGCCTGTTCTCCCGCCAGTTTTTTAAGGTGCAGCACGTGATAACATGCCTTGTTCGCATCGTACAGGGTATCCAGCAGATACATTTCCTTTTGCAGCGCCAACCCGGCCATCATCAGTTGGTTGGACAGGCGATCCACCAGATAGGTGATTTCGGTATAGTTCCGGCGCAGGTAGGAAAGGCGCCGTTTTTTAGGCGTAAACAGGGAGCAGAGAAACCCCCTGGAGGAATCAAGGGAGGCAACATCCAGCGCGGCAATCTGCTCCTGCAAAGCGTGGATGGCGTCAACCACATTGTCCAACGCGTTGCTGGACGCTCTTTTTAACAGGGCGTCTGCAACATCGCCCAGATCCCGCTGTTCCTTGGCGCCATAGCCGGTGGCGGTGAGGGCCTCCGTTAAGTCGATGCTTTGCGCCAGAGATACAACATCAGAAACAGGCGGATTTTGGGTTTCAAAATCCGCCGCGATGAGAGCAGGGTTAAAAGCATCTTGTGTGTTCATTATTCCAGGGAACGGATGAGTCTTTCCATCACCTGGGAATCGGGCATCTGGATAATCTGAGAAATAACCGGCGCTACGCCCGGTACGCCCAGCTTGGACACGTCCACATTGGCGGCGTTGATGCCTGTGCGGAAGCCATGTTTTTCCCAGGCCAGGGTCTGTATTTCCGGCGTGAGCAGCGCTTCCAGCCCAACCTTTCCCTTTTCGCTGAGGGCGATGTATACATGGCTGCTCCACACGGTGGGCACAGGGTACAGCAGCACCACATCGTCCTTAATTTGCTGATAGTCCTTGGGGTTGGTGTGGGCAAATTCCAGCAGCTGGCTTTCATAGCCCGCCACCAGGGGCCGGGCGCCCACGCCGGTTTTCAGGAACTGGCTGAAGATGTCGGCGGAGCTGGTTTCCATATACCCCAGGCGCTCAATCAGGGCTTTCAGGCGGGGGATGACCGCGCCGGCGCGGTCTAAGGTAACCACATTGCCGTCATTAATCATGTTGGCCAAGAGGCCCGCGAACATGTTGCCCGAGTTGGACTTGGTGGGGTTGGTGGTGGATACCAGCACAGAGCCGTACAGGGGCAGCCCCAGGTTTTCCCAGCGCTCGCCGTTTTCCAGCACCGGCAGGAAGGCCTTCATATCCAGGAAATGCACGCCGTTCTTTTCGGTAACATAGCCGGCTTTGATAAACGCATCCGCCACCATCTGCCGGGTGTACAGCACAATGGGGGTGTTGAACACGATTTCGCTGCGGGGCGGTTTGCCAAAGGTTTTCTCGTACAAATCCAGCGCCGTCTGGCTGGAAGGCCACAGGTAGTCCCGCCCGGTG
>CAZCBC010000054.1:10424-14640 GCA_964496775.1 uncultured Oscillospiraceae bacterium | reverse complement strand
GGGATAGCCATGGGGAACACTTTGACGTCTTCCGCCAGGGAGGCCTTGTTGCCCAGGGCGGCGGAGGCATTCCAGCAAATGCTCATGGAGGTGGTGCTGTTGCAGAACAGGGGGATTTCGTCGCCCGCCACGATGGAGGGGTCAGCAACCAGGATGCCGGCCTTAACCATATCTACCAGTTTCTGCAGGCCCTTGATGCCTTCTTCGCTGTTCATGGTGTAGGCAGTGTGCTCGGGGTTGGTAAATTTTGCGGAGTAGAGGTTCATCGCCAAGGCGCGGGTGCCCTGGTCGCCGCCCTGGCCGCCGCAATATACGATGCCGGTGGGCATGAAGCCGGCTTCGGCAAGGGCCTTGCAGGCGTTCTCAAAGTCTTCGGTGGTCCAGGTACGGGTCTCTTCGTTAATGTACTTCAGGGCATCAGCTTTTTCAAAATCGTTGTAGTTGATGGCCATGCAGTGGGTGGTCATGCACAGGGGATACTCGTAGTATACGCCTTCGGGGTTCTTGCAGGCGGCCACAACGGCTTCGCTGGTGGCACTGATGTCAGCCAGGGCTTCTTCGGTCCACAGGTCGCTGAGCTCCAGCATTTTGCCGGCGGCGCCCCAGTTGGTTACCAGCCGCTCGGGGCCTTCCATGATGATATCGGGGGTAGTGCCCGCTTCAATGGCGGTAGTAACCTGGTCGTCACCAGACTGATAGTCCAGGAACTGCACGTTGACAGTAACGTTGGGGTTCACTTTGTTGAAGTTGGCGATAATGCCGTTGACAGTGTCAGCATTGCCCCATCCGCCGATGGGATAGGTCCACAGGGTGATTTCGGTCTTTTCTTCGGCCATGGCGAAGCTGCCAAGGGACAGCACCATCATGGCGGCCAGAAGTAGAGCAACCAGTTTCTTCATGAATGTTACCTCCTGTTATTGTCGCGACGATCATGTCGCCTTTTGTGCTGATTATAGAAACCATGTATGACAATGTCAATAATAAAAGTACAAATGAGGAGATATTCCACCATTTATGATAGGTTTTTAATAGTTTTGGATTTTAAATGTAGAACAAACGTGTTGGGCCTTGCTTGTCAAAGGTATGGAAAAGCGATATAATGCATCCGTACTTTAGGAGGGATCAAGTGGAAGAAATCCGGCTGCATGACAAGGTGCAGATGAAAAAAAAACATCCCTGCGGCTCCTATGAATGGACGGTCACCCGTATCGGGGCGGATATTAAGATGCGCTGCAATACCTGTGGGCGCGTTGTCATGCTGGACAGGGGTGAGTTTTTGCGGCGGCGCAAGAAGACATTGGAGCAGGGGCCGGATGCGCCGGAAGTAACGCTGGGCCTTCAGGGGTACAAGTCGCAATTTTTTGAAGGAGAAACAAATGACCAACGACAAGATGGATAACAACCAGGAAATCAAGGCGGACGCGGTGCAGGAAAACGAAAAACAAAGCGCGGCATCCCCATCCAAAGAGGATAATAAAAAGGAAGAGAAGAAAAAGCGTACCGTGTGGGAAGAGATTTACAGCTGGATTATGCTGCTGGTAACGGCTGTTATTCTGGCAATGCTGTTCCGCGGCCTGGTGGCCGAGCCTATCCGGGTGGATGGCAAAAGCATGATTAATACCTTGCAGGATGGAGAGATTGTTCTGGTCACCAAGCCGCGCGTGCTGCGGGGTGACTTACAGCGCGGAGATGTGGTCATCTGCCACTATCCCGGTCGCACCAAACATACCTGGCGTCTGGGAGCGACGATGAAGGTAGAGATCAACACGGCCTTTGTAAAACGTCTGGTGGCGTTGCCCGGCGACAGCGTTGCTATCATGGACGGCAAGCTGTATGTGAACGATACCCTGGTCGAAGAAGACTATATTGACTATCCGCCCATGTACGACTATCCCCGCCGGGTGCTGGGGCCCGACCAGTACTTTGTTATTGGCGATAACCGCGCCAGCAGCCACGACAGCCGTTCTTCCGATGTAGGGCCCATCAGCGAAAAGATGATTGTGGGCCACGCCAAATGGGTTATCTTTCCCTTTGACAAGATACGCAGCGTGCACTAAGTTGGACAAATTACACGCCCTAAAGCAATACTTTGGTCACAGCGCCTTCCGCCCCGGGCAGGAGGCGCTGATTGATGCTTTGCTAAGCGGCCAGGATGTTTTGGGGGTTTTGCCTACCGGCGCGGGTAAGTCGGTGTGCTATCAGCTGCCTGCTGTGATGCTTACCGGCATTACGCTGGTTATTTCACCATTGATTTCGCTGATGAAGGATCAGGTAACGGCGCTGAATCAATCGGGCATACCCTCCGCCTACATTAACAGTACCCTTACGGCGGCTCAGTGCAGGGAAGCTCTGCGCCGGGCTGCGCTGAACGCCTACAAAATTATTTATGTCGCACCCGAGCGGCTGCACACGCCGCTGTTTCAGCAATTTATCAGACAGGCGTCCCTTGCGCTGATTGCAGTGGACGAAGCCCACTGTGTATCCCAGTGGGGGCAGGATTTTCGCCCCAGCTATCTGGATATTGCAGCCTTTTTACAGGGACTGCCCCACTGCCCGCCGGTGGGGGCATTTACTGCCACCGCTACCCCCAAGGTGAAGGAAGATATCATCCGCCTTTTGCAGTTGCGTACTCCTTATATTCTATCTCAGGGCTTTGACCGCCCCAACCTGTATTTTGAGGTGAGGACCCCCAAGAAAAAGGAGGAGGAACTGCTGCGGCTGATGGAGCGCTGGCCTGAAAAGAGCGGAATTGTCTACTGTTCTACCCGTAAAAATGTGGACAATGTATGCAATTTGCTGCGCTTAAAGGGTTATGCTGCCGCGCGCTACCATGCCGGCATGGGGGAGGAGGAGCGGCATCAGGCTCAGGACGACTTCCAGTTTGACCGTGCCCGTGTGATGGTGGCTACCAACGCCTTTGGCATGGGCATTGATAAAAGCAATGTTTCCTTTGTAGTACACTACAACATGCCCAAGGACCTGGAAAGTTACTATCAGGAAGCCGGACGCGCCGGGCGGGATGGAGAAAAGGCGGACTGCATCCTGCTGTATTCAAAGGGCGATGTGGTGATGGCGCAGTATCTGATCAGCCACAGCCGGGAAAGGGGACTGGATGCCGCCCTGAACGAGGAGTTGGAGAGGCACGAGAAGGAAAGGCTGAAGATGATGACCTTCTACAGCACGACCTCCCGTTGCCTCAGGGCCTTTATTCTGCGTTACTTTGGCGAAAGCGCACCGGACTCCTGCGGCAACTGTTCCTCCTGCAGAGGAATATCCAAGTTGCCCAAGGCGGCTAAAGAAACCTCAGAATCGTTGGCGGCTGATGAAGGCTTTTTTACCGCCTTGCGTTTGTTGCGCAATCAGCTGGCCATGGAGCAGAAGGTGCCTGCCTATGTGGTGTTTACCGACGCCACCTTGAGGGATATGGCATTCAAGCAGCCCACCGATGAGGAGGCCTTCCTGACAGTTTCCGGCGTGGGGGAGGAAAAGAACAGGCGCTACCGGGAAGTGTTTACTTACCTGATTCGTTTGTACTTAAGTGAACAGGAGCAAAGCGCCATTACCCGGGCGGACGCATCGCGTCTGGCGCAGCAGGCATACAATACCCATCGCCCCTGGACAGACAGTGAAATCATTCGTTTGAAGGCAGAAAAGGTTCAGGGAATGACAACATTGGCGATAGCCAAGGCCCATGAGCGCCCCGAGGAAGCTATACGGGATATGCTGCTTCATCTTCAAAACAAATAATATGATAGATACAAAAACAGGCTGCATCCCGTTTGGGGTGCAGCCTGTTAAAATATGTAGTTTACTCCTCGATATCTATTGTTTCCGCGTCCTCAGCTTCGGTATGGGCGGGCAACAGGGTGGCGCGTATCTTGCTCTCGATTTCCGCGGCGACTTCCGGGTTATCCTTCAGGAACTGGCGGGCATTGTCCCGGCCCTGGCCGATTCGGATATCGTTGTAGGAGAACCAGGAACCGGACTTGAGAATGATATCCCTCTCTACGGCCATATCCAGCAATCCGGCTTCCTTGCTGATGCCCTGACCATAAATCATATCCACTTCCGCTACCCTAAAGGGCGGTGCAACTTTGTTCTTGACCACCTTAATCTTGACGCGGTTGCCGACAACTTCGCCGCCTGATTTTAACTGCTCGCCCCTGCGGATGTCCAGACGCACGGAGGCATAGAACTTAAGGGCGCGGCCGCCGGG
>CAZCBC010000054.1:7151-10414 GCA_964496775.1 uncultured Oscillospiraceae bacterium | reverse complement strand
TTTTGGACACAACGCCTGCTAATTTGCGCATAGCCTGGCTCATCATGCGGGCCTGAAGCCCTACAAAAGTATCGCCCATTTCGCCGTCAATTTCGGCACGGGGCACCAGGGCCGCCACGCTGTCCACCACCACGATGTCCACAGCGCCGGAGCGCACCAGTGCCTCGGTAATCTCCAGGGCATCTTCGCCTGTGTTGGGCTGGCTCACATATAATTCATCAATATTGACGCCCAGGTTTTTAGCGTAGGCCGGATCCAGCGCGTGCTCCGCGTCGATAAAGGCGGCAATACCGCCGGCCTTTTGCGCTTCAGCAATCAGGTGCAGCGCAACTGTGGTTTTACCGGAGGATTCCGGCCCGTAGATTTCAATGATACGGCCGCGTGGAATGCCGCCAACCCCCAGGGCGATGTCCAAATCCAGACAGCCGGTAGATATAA
This sequence comes from uncultured Oscillospiraceae bacterium, assembly GCA_964496775.1. GTDB lineage: Bacteria > Bacillota > Clostridia > Christensenellales > Aristaeellaceae > DTU024. Next base: position 9,976 of record CAZCBC010000054.1, on the reverse strand, counting down.
CTGCTACCTCCATCTTGGCCTGTTCGCCCAGTTTCATAATGGTACCGCGTCCAAACTGTTTATCCAGGGCTGCCAAAGCGCGGTCCAGCGCCTGGGCTCTTTCTTCCTGTTTTTGTGTGAGCGGGGTGGATTTTGTATCTCCTTTGCCTGCCATGTGTTAACATCCTTTCAATTCTTGTTGTAGCATATTCAGCGCAACCAGCACCGCCATGCGGCGGTTCGCGTTGCGGTTTCCTCGCAGGTGTACGCGCCGGACTTTGATTTGCGTCGGGGTAGCCAGCGCGATGTAGCAAAGCCCCACATCCTGCCCCTCCGGACCGGCGTACCCGGTGGTGGCCAACGCATAGTCGGTTTCAAATATCGCCTGAGCGCCGTGTGCCATGGCACGGGCACAGGCAGCGCTTACGGCGGTGTAGCGTTTCAGTATTTCCTTACTGACCTTCAGCACCCTTTGCTTGGCTTCGTCCGTATAGGTTACAGCACTGCCGTAAAATACTTCACTTGCGCCGGGATGACGGATAAAAGCGTCGGCAATCAGACCGCCTGTCATGCTTTCCGCCGCCGCCAGCGTTAAATGGCGCTGATGAAGGGCGTCAAATAGCTTTTCTGTCATGGGGGTTGAGCAGCGCTCGTCCTTCATAAAAATACTGCATCCCGGACACCAGGGTCAGCAGCGACAGAATGATGGTGAGCGTCATCACCAGCCAGTGGGGCATGCTCAGCATGGCAGCGATAACGCCACACATCTGAAAAGTGGTTTTCAGCTTTCCCAGCATGCCTGCCGGGATGACAATGCCCTGCTCTACTGCCACCAGGCGCAAACCGTCCACTGCTAATTCCCGGATGATAACGATGCAAAGCGCCCACCAGGCAAAACGGCCCTGATACACCAACAAAACCATTACCGACGCCACGAGAATTTTATCAGCCACCGGATCGGCAAACTTGCCAAAATTGGTGACAAGCCCATGCTTGCGGGCGATATAGCCGTCAAAAAAGTCCGTCAGGCAGGCCAGCACAAATACCAGTGTCGCCATAAAATCCAGGCGGAAATACAGCAACAACAGGCAGAGAGGAATCATCAGGATGCGAACAATGGTCAGTTTGTTGGGCAGATTCATGGTTTCACTCCTTGCATGGAACAGCGTGCAGGTCGTAGGTGTCGGCATCGGTGATACGCACAGTAATAAATTCTCCTTCGCATAGCGGAGCATCGCTTAAAACGATGATGTCGCCATCGGCATCGGGAGCTTCCCATGGGGAACGGGCGGTATACTTGCCGCCGCTTCGCCCTGTAACCAGCACCTTTTCTATCATGCCGACACGCTGTTGGTTTCTTTTAAGGCTGATTTCCTGCTGCAATGCCATTAACGCATCCAAGCGCTGCTGCTTAATCCTGTCAGGAACCTGGTCTTTCATGCTGAATGCGGCGGTATCTTCCTCAGGGGAAAAGGCAAATGCGCCCATTCGGTCAAAGGCCATATCCCGGGTAAACTGCAACAGCGTTTCAAAATCTTCTTCCGTTTCGCCGGGGAAGCCGACGATGAATGTGGTGCGCAGTGCAAATCCCTTTTCACGGGCATACATCAGCATCTCTTTGATTTGGCGGATATCGCCCCGACGGTTCATCTTCTTAAGAAGCGACGGGGAAGCATGCTGCAGCGGCAAATCCAGATAGCGGCATACATTGGTGTGGGATGCCATTTCGTTAATCAGCGCAGTATCCGTTCCCTCGGGGTACAGGTAGAGTACGCGCAGCCAGTCGATATGGGGGATGGCCGCGGCCTTGCGGATCAGCGTCCGGAGGGAAGTCTCCTGTAAGTCCTGTCCGTAGCGGGTTGTATCCTGGGCGATGAGAATCTGCTCTCGGGCGCCGTTTTCGGCCAGGCGGGTCATCTCGTCCAGCACATCCTCTTCCTTCCGGGATACATATTTGCCGCGGATTAAGGGGATGGCGCAGTAGGCGCAACGGTTGTCGCATCCTTCGCCGATGCGCACATAGGCAGTGTAGGGTTTGGTGGTCAACACACGGTTACCGCAGCTGTTCTGCTGCCTGCGCCGGGTATCCAGCACACGTTCGCCTTTCAGGGCATCCTCAATCATTTTGGGCAGCAGGTCGTATTGTGAAATACCTACGATGATATCCGCTTCGGGAATTTCCTCTGCCAGATGATTGCCATAACGCTGGGACAGGCAGCCTGTTACACACAGGAGTTTGCAGCGGCCGGACTGTTTGTATTGCGCCATTTCGAAGATGGTCTCGATGGATTCTTCCTTGGCCGGGTCAATAAAGCCGCAGGTGTTGATGATGAGGATATCCGCGTCCTGTGCCTTGTCTGTCAGGGTATAGCCATGCTCAGTCAGTATGGCCAGCATCTGCTCGGTATCAACACGGTTTTTTACACAGCCGAGGGAAATAACGCCTACGTTCATCCAAAATCCTTTCATCGGGGCTACAAACTGAGCAGAGTATACCATATGTGGCAGAAAAATAACAAGGGATACAGCGCCCTTTTCGGGAACAAATATTCCCCTTTTATTTGCGGGGCTTTTCTCCCATCCTGCGGGCAAGCACCTCGGGCCTTGCGACGCTGAAACCAAAGAAACCCAGCTTTTTATCCAGGCCAAAGTATTGTCCGTGGCAGTAGGCAGTCAGGTTGGCCCGCTCCATGGCAATTCTGCCGTCTTTATCCATGAGGTCTTGCTGGACACCGTTTTCCACCACCTGGGCGATAAACATTGTGTGGGAAGGCAAATCAATGCTGCGCTCCACCTTGCAAGCCAGGTAGAAAGGGGCTTCCTGTATGGCGGGGGCATAGCGCATG
>CAZCBC010000054.1:6440-7118 GCA_964496775.1 uncultured Oscillospiraceae bacterium | reverse complement strand
TTACAGGCATCAAATTTATCGATATCCTTACCGGTTTTACGCCGCAAAAGTCGGTCGCCTTCACCAAGTCCCGGCTGACAAGGTTGATGACAAACTCGCCGCTTTCCTTAATGATATGATGGGAAAACCGGTCTTCCCTGACTGAGATGGATACCATAGGCGGGGAAGAGTTGACGGTGCCTGCCCAGGCAATCGTGATGATATTGGGACGCTCCGTTTCCGACGCGCAGCTGACCATAACGGATGGCGCAGGGGAAAGAAGGGTTCCGGGATTGATGGTAACTTCTCCTTTACCGCGCCTGCACGCCTTCGGCGATGCCGCGCAGTACATCAGGCTCTCTCAGGTCCCGGGCATCGGTAAACATCTTGCGGGTTAAAATAGCGCCCTTACGGTAGTACAGGCACATGAAGGGACAATCCTCCGCGAAAAGGGACTGGATCTGGAACAGGGTATTGCGGTATTCTTCCTGGTTCATGCGGGTGCGCAGATGGTTGAACAGGTTGTCCATTTCCTTGGAAGAATAGCGCATATAGTTGCAGGTGTTGTTGGTCATCAGCAGAAAGCCGGGATCGGGCACCGTATCCATATTGAAGGCTGCCAGGGCAATATCAAAGTTGCCTGCCTTCAGGCGGTCGCGCACCTCGCTGAAGCTGATTAAGGTGGGCGTGGTGTCTATG
>CAZCBC010000054.1:3232-6403 GCA_964496775.1 uncultured Oscillospiraceae bacterium | reverse complement strand
CCGCAGATTGGCTTTGCTGCCGTCAATGATGGTGTCCCGTATGCCGTCGCCGTCAGAATCTGTCCACCCGGCTTCCTCCAAAAGTTGCTTGGCTTTCTCCGGGTCATACTGAAAGGCTTCGGGGATGTCCGAGTGCATCCAGGTGCCGGGCATCATGGGGGTATCGGTGCGCTGCGCCATATCCATATATACGCTGGACAAAATATCCTGTATGTTGATGGCGCAGCGTATGGCCTTGCGCACCCTGACATCCTTCAGTTCCCGCACCCGGTTGTTCATCATCAGGGTTTCCAACTGCTTGGTGCGGTAGCTCAGGTTCAGGCTGTTGATGCCGGAGCGGTACTGGGCGGCAGTCAGAGAACGGGTGGCTACGGCGTCCACCCGGTTATACTCAAAGGAAGATATCAGTTCCCGGTTGGCGGTGTGGAAAATGGTCATAATGGTTTCCATGGCGGCTTTGCCCCGCCACCAGCCATCGTAGGCGGACAGGATTAAAAAGTCTTTGGGTACAAACTGCTCCACCTTGTAGGGCCCGGTTCCGGCGGGATTTTCCGCCTGCACCTGGCCGGCGGGCAAGATGGGAAAGGTCATGGCATACAAAAAACCAAAATTAGCGCGGTTGGTTTTAATAACCACCGTCAGATTGTCGTTGGCAGAAATATCGTTGATAAAGTATTGCAGGGAAGAATAAGCGCCTGAATTGCCGGAAACAGGGTTTTTGGCCAATTCAAGTATGGCTTGTGCAGTAGCCACCACATCGTTGGCGGTCAGCGGTGTGCCGTCGTGGAAAGTGATGCCCTCGCGCAGATAAAAATACCAGGTGCCGCCTCCGGCGGAGCTTTCCCAGTTGCGGCACAGCTTGGGGCTGGGCAGGTAGTCATCATCCAGTTCAACAAGGCCTTCATAGACCAGGTTGTTAAGCGACATAAACTCCCGTTCCACAGGAATCAGCGGGTTCATATACTGGGTGGCAACTGAAATGATGCCCAGCGTCAGGGTGTTTTCCGTGCTGGCAGCCAGGGCGTTGCCCGTAATAAGTACAAACGCCAACAGCAAAATCAGCAGGCGCTTATAGGGCTTGATCAATCTCATAATAGACGGCATAGGCGTTCATTACCTTTCGTACATAGTCCTTGGTGTCTTCCATGGGGATTTGCTTCATCGTTAAATAACGCTCGTCGTCGGCGTATTTCAGTGCCCACAGGTTGACATTGTTGGATCCTGCGTGATAGGCGGCGGCAATCATGACAGGGTTTCCCTGGTAAATATCGCTTAGATAGGCGAGATACCAGGCGCCAAAACGGTTGTATAAGTCCGGGTCAAACAAGTGCTCGTACTGGTAGTCTTTATTGCCCTGACGGGAGGCGATCCATTTGCCTGTATCTTCCATAATCTGCATCAGTCCCCGGGCGCCCACACCACTTTCGGCGTAGGGGTCATAGTGGCTTTCCCTCGCGATGACAGCGGATATCATGGAAGGGTTGACATCATACTCCCGGGCGTAGCGCCGGATCATGCTTTCCACCCCGCTTTTTGTACGCATCCCCTGGTAATAGTCTAACTGATCCTGATGCTTCTGCGCTATCAGCGCCCTTTCTTGCCGCAACGCGTTGAGGCGTGCGCTGGCGTTATTGTTAAGTATCAGGGCTACCACTAAAAAAACACAAAGAGACGCAAACAATACCAGCAGCCCAATGGATACTTTGTTTTTAGGCTGCCTGCTTCTTTTTACGGACGCAGCCGCCTGCCGGGCGGATTTGCTGCGCCCTGCCCGGCGGTTGCGCGGCGCGGTGGGATGCTCAGACAAGATGCAATCTCCTTTTCAAGTCCTGCCACAGGCTTTCCACCTGTGCCTGGGTTTGCTCATAGGTACCGGAGGTATCGATAATATGGTCAGATTGCTCGTTACGGCTTTTGGCGGGCATCTGGCTATCGATGCGGGCGACGGCATGTTCCCGGGACACCTTGCGCTTCATCAGGCGCCGCAATTGTTCCTCGTAGGGCACATAGGCTGTCCATACCTCATCGCAACAGCGTTGGGTGCCTGTTTCAAACAACAGGGGGATTTCCAGCACCACAACGGGCTCGTGGGCAAGCGTCTGAAGGCGGCGCTTCATCTCGGCAAATATCATGGGGTGCATGATGGCGTTAAGGTCGCTCAGCGCCTTGTCGTCATGAAACACGATGGCGGCAAGAGCGCTTCTTGACAACTCGCCGTTTTCAAGAAAAATGTCATCGCCAAACTGGGCGCGCAGGTGGGGTAAAGCGTGCCCGTTGGGCTTGGTCAATTCGTGGGATATTTCGTCCGCGTCAATGACAGGTATGCCAAAGGATACCAGCGTGCGGGCAATATTGCTTTTGCCGCTGGCAATCCCTCCGGTCAGACCGACGATGTAGGGTTTACTTGCTTTCATACCAACTACTCCCGATGTTGACATCACATACCAGTGGAACGTTCAGCGCAATCACATTTTCCATGGCGGTTTTCAGCAACTCGGCTACGATCTCTTTTTCGTCAAGGGGCGCTTCGATAATCAGTTCGTCATGCACCTGAAGAATCAGGCGGGATTTGAGGCCCTTTTCCTGAAGCGCGGCGTGCACCTTTACCATGGCTGCCTTGATGATATCTGCGGCTGTTCCCTGTATGGGGGTGTTCATGGCGGCGCGTTCCCCGAAGGAGCGGATATTGAAATTTCTGTTGCTTAGTTCCGGTAGGGGACGGCGGCGCCCGTAGAGGGTTTCGGCATACCCGTTTTTATATCCATCTTCTTTGGCGCGCTCCATGTATTCATGCACGCCGGGATAATGGTGGAAATAGGTTTTGATAAAGTCGGCAGCTTCTTTTCGGCTGATGCCGATGTTGCGGGCAAGGCCAAAGTCGCTGATGCCGTACACAATACCAAAGTTGACCGCCTTGGCTGCCGCACGCATATCAGGCGTTACTTTGTCCATGGGTACGCCATTGACTTCAGCGGCGGTGCGGGTGTGCACATCCTGCTGTTTTAGGAAGGCATCGCTCATGGACTTGTCTCCGCTCATATGGGCGAGGATACGAAGCTCAATCTGGGAATAGTCGCCATCCACCAGCACATGGCCCTCCCGTGCAATAAATGCCCGGCGGATTTCCCGGCCCAGGGCGGTGCGCACCGGGATAGGTTGTAGGTTGGGGTC
>CAZCBC010000054.1:968-3193 GCA_964496775.1 uncultured Oscillospiraceae bacterium | reverse complement strand
GTGAATGCGGCCCGACTTGTCCATTTTACGCAGCATCGGCTCAATATAGGTGCTGTTCAGTTTGGCAACCTGACGGTAGTCCAATATCATCTGCACAACGGGATGCAAATCCAGCAGGCTTTCCAGCGTAGCGGCGTCGGTGCTGTACCCGCGGGTAGTTTTCCTGCGCGTGGGCAGCCCTAAGTCTTCAAACAATACTTTGCCCAGCTGCTGCGGGCTGTTGATATTAAACTCGCCCACATTGGCGGAACGCAGGATATTTTGCTGCAATGCATCTGCCCGCCCGGTATAGCCATCTCCCAGGTTGCGCAATACCTCTGCGTCTACCTGAAAGCCTTCCTGCTCCATATCAAACAGCACGCGGATAAGGGGCAGCTCGATATTCTGGTAGAGGGACAACATGTTCTGGGTTTCCATCTGCCGATACTGCTCTTGATAAAGGGCCTCCACGCCGCCGCTGTCCCGGGAGGCGAAAGCCTGCAAGGCATAGCTTTTTTCAAGAGGGCTGATGAGGTACGCGGCTACCATGGTATCCCACAGCAGGGCGGGCAGAGGGAGTCCCAGTTTAGACAGGCGATGGAAGAGCGCTTTACCGTCATGGGTAATAATTTGTTCCTTAAAAACGGGGATCAGCGCCTTCAGCGCTTCCTCATAGGTTAAACCGTCGCGCATGTCAAACAGCGACTGCTGTCCCGCTGCCAAGGCAATGCGCAATCCTTTGGCTCCCTGGGATAGGGTGATTTCATCATCCTCGACCAACAGCGCTACAGGGCCATCCTGCAAAGAGGAAATGAAGTGCCCGATTTTTTCCCCGCTGTCCACTGTCTGCCAGACAACGGCGTCTGCGGTTTTTTCGGGCTGTGTTCCCGTAATCTTGGTAACCCTGTCCATGATGGTGTTCAATTGATACTTTTTAAGTGCGTCAAGCCCATCCTGCAGCCGGGTTACAGACCAATCTTTTAATTGGTAGGAAATGGGCACATCCAGACGGATGGTAGCCAACCTTTTAGAAAGTATCGCCTGTTCCTTATTGTTGCGGATGTTTTCCCCCAACTTGCCCTTGATATTCTCCGCATTGTCCAGCACGTTTTCCAGCGTGCCGTATTCCTTCAACAGTTTGACCGACGTTTTTTCACCTACGCCGGGAATACCGGGGATATTATCGCTGCTGTCGCCCATCAGCCCCTTCCAGTCCGTAACCTGAGAAGGCGCTACGCCATAGATGCTTTCTACCGTCTTGGGGTCGTACAGCACAATTTCGCTGATGCCCTTGCGGGTAAACAACAGGTTTGTTTTTTCGCTCACCAACTGCAGGGCGTCCCGGTCGCCGGTTAACAGCAGCGCGCGGATATCCTTCTGGTTGCATTGCTGGCTGATGGTGCCCAGCAAATCGTCTGCCTCATATCCTTGCAGGCTGATGACGCCAAGGCCCATGGCAGTCAGTATTTCTTTAATTAAGGGAAACTGGGGACGCAACTCATCCGGGGTAGGGGCGCGGCCCGCCTTGTATTCTTCGTAATCCGTATGGCGGAAAGTGGGGCCATGCTCATCAAAGGCAATGCAGCAATACTCCGGATGGTAATCCTCCAGAGCTTTTAGCAGCATCATCAAAAAGCCGTGTACGGCATTGGTATATACGCCATTGACATCCATCGAAGGCAGCGCGTGGAACGCGCGGTACATCAGGCTGTTGCCGTCGACAATCATGCATGTTTCCTTCATGGGTTCACCTCCCAATTATCTATTATATCATATCTGTTGGTGGGTGCCAAAATGCCATGCAACCAAAAATCGGAGGGCGTTGCCTCCGATTGAATATATAGAAATCCTGTTAGTACAGGGGATGGGCGCTGGTCAATTCCTTTACCGTTTCTTTGACCTCTTCCACCGCTTTTTCTTTCCTGCGGAGGATTTTGCCGATGCACTGGGCGATGACTTCCATGTCCTTTTCCTTCATGCCACGGGTGGTAACAGCGGGCGTGCCGACACGCAGGCCGCTGGTGATGGAAGGCTTGCGCTTGTCGCGGGGCACCATGTTTTTGTTGGTGGTGATGTTGGCCTGTCCCAGCAGGGTTTCCATTTCCAGGCCTGTTACATCTTCCATATCGGCAAAGTCCAGCAGCATCAGGTGGTTGTCCGTACCGCCTGAAACCATGGGGATGTCTTCCTGATGCAAGGCGTTTTCCAGGGCCTTTGCGTTGTGGATAATCTGGCGCTGATAGTCC
>CAZCBC010000054.1:0-958 GCA_964496775.1 uncultured Oscillospiraceae bacterium | reverse complement strand
TGAAGCTGTCTTCCAACGCTTCTTTAAAGCACACGGCCTTGGCGGCGATGATGTGCATCAGGGGGCCGCCCTGAATACCTGGGAAGATGGCTTTATCAATCGCCTTGGCATGCTCTTCCTTGCATAGAATCAGCCCGCCGCGGGGGCCGCGCAGTGTTTTATGGGTGGTTGAGGTGACAACGTCGGCATAGGGAACGGGGGAGGGGTGGCATCCCGCCGCTACCAGACCTGCGATGTGCGCCATGTCTACCATCAGGTAGGCACCCACCTCGTCGGCGATGTCCCGGAAAGCCTTAAAGTCAATGGTGCGGGAGTAGTCAGAGGCGCCAGCGACAATCATCCTGGGTTTGGATTCCTGTGCTTTTTTCAGCAGGGCATCATAGTCGATGCGCTCGGTAACAGGGTCCAGACCATAGGCTTCAACCTGGAAATACTTGCCGCTGATGTTAACCGGGCTGCCATGCGTTAAGTGCCCGCCATGGTTCAGGTTCATGCCCAGGATTTTATCGCCGGGGTTTAGCAGGGCAAAATAGACACCCATGTTGGCCTGGCTGCCGGAGTGGGGCTGCACATTGGCGTGCTCCGCCTGAAAGAGTTGTTTTACCCGGTCAATGGCGATATTTTCAACCACATCCACAAACTCACAGCCGCCATAATACCTTTTGCCGGGATAACCTTCGGCGTACTTGTTTGTCAGCGGCGTTCCCATAGCGGCCATGACAGCGGGGCTGACGAAGTTTTCAGATGCAATCAGCTCAATATGGTCTTCCTGCCTTTTGGCTTCATCCAAAATGGCGGAGAGAATGTCCGGGTCCTGTTTCAACACATCAGGCGCTTTCCACATGTTTTTATCTCACTTTCTGGAATAATTCATAATAAAATACCGTATGGATATCAGGCACTCCCGCAGCACATCCCAACTTGCGCTTACTGCTGCTTCCTTCCGGACCTGACAGGG
>CAZCBC010000053.1:0-14969 GCA_964496775.1 uncultured Oscillospiraceae bacterium | reverse complement strand
CTCTTTTTCTCCTCCTTTCTTTCCCACTGTCCAATATGTATGGTACTCCTACACTACGGCGGGGTTTTTCTTTGTCTTTTGGCCTTGCAAACAAGTACAGAGTTATGGTACAATACTCCTTGCGACAAAACGGGCGGTCCGCTGCGCGTCCTCAGGACGAAGCATGAACGTCTATGAGGGAAGGAGGAATTATCCCGTGAGTGAAATTATCAGATCCATCGAACAGGCCCAGCTGCGCACCGATCGGCCGGAGTTTAACGTGGGCGATACCGTCCGCGTATTCGTGAAGGTTGTGGAAGGCACCCGCGAGCGTCTGCAGGCCTTTGAGGGTACCGTCATTGCCCGCCGCAACGGCGGCAACCGTGAAACCTTCACTGTCCGCCGTGTGTCCTATGGCATTGGCGTGGAGCGTACGTTCCCGCTGCACTCTCCCCGCGTGGCCAACATTGAAGTGGTGCGCAAGGGTAAAGTCCGCAGGGCCAAGCTGTACTATCTGCGTGGCTTGCAGGGCAAGGCTGCCAAAATCAAGGAAGCCAATACCTATCGGTAAGCTGCCTGAAAAAGCCTCCTTTCGGGGAGGTTTTTTCATTATCAACAAATGAGAAATAGATTGAAGAACAAACAACCTAATATTGTGCTGGCAGCCATTGCTTCCAGCTATGTGCACTCTGCCCTGGCGCCCTGGTGCTTAAAGGCGGGGGTGGAAGCCTACGCCCGCACAAAATGCTGCCTGCGTGTGGTGGAGGGCACCATCAACGAGCGGCTTTCCCATGTCGCCGCGCGACTGATTGAAGAAAAGCCGGACTTGCTGGGCATCAGCTGCTATATCTGGAACATCACCTTTGTGAAAAAATTGCTGCCCCTTCTCAGGGAGGCATTGCCCGACTGCGTGATGGTACTGGGCGGACCGGAGGTTTCGCCTTTGCCGGAGGAAACCCTGAACAATTGCCCTGAGGCAGACTATGTCCTGTGCGGCGAAGGGGAAAAGCCCTTTGCTATGCTGGTGGATGCGCTGGCTGAAGGGGAAGAACTGTACAGTGTGCCGGGACTATGCTTCCGCACAGGGGCGGAAATCCATTTAAGTCCGCCTTATCAGCACGATGAGATGCCGCCTTCTCCTTACTGTGCGGAGTACTTTGCCCAGCTTGATGGGCGCATTGCCTACCTGGAAACCAGCCGGGGCTGCCCCTTCCGTTGCACCTTCTGTCTGTCGGGCAAAGGGGAGAGGGTGCGGTATACGTCCCTTGAACGGGCAAAAAACGAGATGCTTCTCCTTGCGCAAAGCGGCAGCACCACCGTGAAGCTGGTGGATAGAACCTTTAATGCTGATGCGGCCCGCGCCCGGGAGTTGTTTTCCTTTGTTATCGAGCAGCAGGGCAAAGGCATTCCGGAGGGCGTCTGTTTCCATTTTGAGATAGGCGGAGACTTGCTGGACGAAGAGACCCTTCATTTGCTGTCTAAAGCGCCGCCCGGATGTATTCAACTGGAAATCGGTATCCAATCCTTAAATGAAGAAACCCTGCGCAGCGTGCGGCGTTTTACGCCGATTCCTGCCCTGCTGGACAAGCTGCGCCGGGTGATTGTCCCCAATAATGTGCATGTACATGTTGACCTGATTGCAGGCCTGCCCGGCGAAGGCCTTGCTTCCTTTATTCAGGGCTTTAACCGGGCTTTCTCCCTGCATCCCCATGCTTTGCAGCTGGGCTTTTTAAAAATCATCCCCGGCAGCGCCATGCGCCTTGACAGGGAAACCTATCCCTGCGCCTATGACCCTTTGCCGCCCTATCAGGTACAGCATACCCCCTGGCTGTCTGAGGAGGATTTGGGGCAGCTTTCGACGGCAGAGCAGGCACTGGAAAAGCTGTATAACCGGGGCCGTTTCGCGGAAACCATGAAACGCCTTGCTTCTGAGGGTACTTATACCGCCTTTGACCTGTTTCTGCGCCTGGGCGAAGAAATAAAGAAAGCAGAGGCAGTTAGAAACAAAGGAAGCCTTCCGCTGGATGTTTTAACCGATGTGGTGTTTGATGCCTTATGTGCTCTTTACCCCGGCAAGGAGGATGCTTTGCGTGGCCTGATGCTGCGCGACCGGCTGGCAACCACCGCGACCCCCTTTATTCCTAAAAGTTTGCGGGTGCAGCACGCCGCTTTTCATCCGGCGCGGGAAAAAATCAAGGCGCTTTTTCCGCCCAAGCCGGGAGTTTATCGGGCAACATCTCTATGCAGGCAGGAAGATGGGCTGCATATCCTCTGGGCGGATTACGAAACGCCCCATCCGGTGACGGGGCGCTATATCGTACATTCCAAAGCTGTGGAACAGTGATAAAAACAGGCTGCGGGGCCTGTTTTTTCGTTATGGCTTTTTCTCCTCCTGCTGCTCGCCCCATCCCGGACGCTGCATGTTGAAGGGGTCATAGCTAACAGGGTTTTTTGCCGTTCCGGGCGTTAGCGCACGGACTTTCTGTTTTTTCTTTAGGGAGAAATGGGCAATCAGGCTAAGGAGAGAGCCCAGGAAGATCAGTACCAGCGGCGTCAGCTTCAGCATCTGCCAGAAATTTGGGGCCAACAGAGCAGTCATGCCAACTGAAAAAAACGCGAAGGCAACGCTGAGCACTATACCAACAACCCAAGTTGCTGTTTTTTTGCGTCCCAGCAAAACGTATAGCCCCAACAGCACGCACAGCGCAAGATAACCGGGGATTTCCAGTATCTTCCAGTCGATATATGTAATGGCCCGCTCAAAGGGGATTTTTTCGCCGATCCACATGCGGAAAAACATGCCCAGGGGACGAATCATGGCATCCACACGGATGTATAATTCGTACGCTGCCCACATGATCAGTATCAGCGCACCCCAGAACAGCATCCGCTTTCCGACATCCCGAAGCGTAAGCATGCGTTCACCCCTTTGCATTCGTGTTTAAGAATAGTGTACGAAGAACGGTCTGCCTTGTCAATCATCCAAAAGAAAAAGGCCCCGGCATGGGCCGGGGCAACATGGCGTTTACATTTTTACATCGTCCAGCATTTGGAGGGTAATCTCCAAATCCACATAGGCGCTTTCGCCGATGTTGTTAAGGCTGGCGGCATCTTCTGTGCCTTCCACCCGGAACACTTTTACCTTCAGGGCATCGCCTTCCTTGTGGCTGGCAATCACTTCAACCAGGTGGGTAGCGTTGTTGATCACCTGACCGTCCACCTCAACGATGATGTCGCCTTTCTTGATGCCGCCAACTTCGGCGGGAGACTTGCTTTCCACGTTGACCACATAGGCGCCGTTGGGCAGTGTGCCGTCCAGCTTCTGCGCTTCATTGCTGCTTAAGGTACGGATGGTTACGCCCAGACGGGGACGGGGGGCGTTCTCTTCCTGCTGCTGGGCCTGTACGGCGGTGCTATCATAGCTTTCCAGCACGTTTTGCAGGATGGGCTTTGCCACATTGATGGGGATGCACATCCCGATGTTGTCGATGCTAGCTTGGCCGGACAGGGCGCCAAAGATGGAAGAACCGCTGTTGTCATACTTGCGTGCGGGGATGCCCTGCAACTGTCCTAAGGTGTTGAACATGCCGCCGCCCGAGTTGCCCTGGTTGATGGCGGCATCCACCTGAATCATCTGGTTTTTCACTGTGGCATAGCGGCCGTAACGGTCGGAGACCCTGTCCTGCACCTCCCGGCCCAGGGCGGACACATAGCCTACGGTGACGGTGCGCTCAAACTCCTGTCCCAGGGGGTTGCCGATGACGATGGCATACTCGCCCACCTGCAGCTGGTCGCTGTCGCCCAGGGGCACGGCAGGCAAATTAAGGGTGGGGGCCAGCAGCACCGCAACATCCAACGCAGCGTCGCTGGCAACGACTTCGGCGGCGACTTCCTTGTCTTCATAAGAGACAGTAACGCGGGTAGCGTCTTTGACTACATGCTGGTTGGTCAGGATATGGCCATACTTGCTGACCACAACCCCGGAACCCGTGCCGTACAGCCGCTCACCGCCGCTCCTGGGGATGTTGAAATAACCATAGCCGTAGCCGTAAAAATCACTGCTACGGCTCTGATAGTTGTTAACGCCTACTACGCTTTGGGCAGCGGAGTTGGCTACCTCAATAATGGGGCTGGTTACCTGTTTGGGGTCGGTGGTGGTTTCAATAATGCTGGCAACATCTTCCTTGCTTAGCGTGGTTCCCGCCAGCGCTTGGATACCGGCACCCAGAGCCAGCACCACGGCCAATGTTAGCGCGACGAATGTTACTTTCCTTTTCATACTACATCTATCCTTTCTGCCTTGCGGCATGGAAATGCACTTTTGTGCTATATTTAGCATATCACTGCTTTTTGACATAAAATTGAACAGGTTATGAATTCTTTGTGCTTACGATAGCAGCGCCACTGTTTCATTACGGTATACAATGTTCACATCGTCCTCTTGCCTTGCTATTGAGGCTGTATGTATTATGGATTTGCCTGCTATTGACTTGATTGGCAATGCGGAGGTAAATTGACATCCTGCTCAATGTGCCGGAGACAGAAACCTACTTGGTGCAGGAACAGCATATTCAGCTGTACCACCGACTGTGCTTGTTGGTGGAAAAGGCTATCTTTGAAGAAAATAAATAAGATACAGCCCACCAATTGGGCTGAACATCGTTTCTAAATATGAATAGTAAGCAACATTAGCCGGAAAATACTTAAAGCAATTCATTCTCAGGCTGCCACCTGCATGCTTCCATATCTACCCGTCCATCCGATGTAAAGACAACGCCTTCCTTTTCCAGCATAGCGCGGCGAAGGGGGGCGTATTCTCCGCCTGCGATGGTGCCGTCCGCCTTCACTACCCGCTGCCAGGGCAACCCGTCGGGACAGTGGCGCATGGCCCAGCCCACCTGCCGCGCCGCGCGGGGTACGCCCAGCATCCAGGCAATCTGGCCGTACGAAACTACTTTGCCCCTGGGGACGAGTGCCACCACAGCATAGACCCGGGTAAAAAATGTGTTATGTTCTGTCTGTTGTTTCAAAAAAACAAAGCTCCTTGTATACGAAATATCATTTCTTACGATTATTTGGTCTTTACCACTGGAAACATAACAAATTCAATATAGCCGGAATTTTTTCAATCAACATGGGCATGATTGCTGTCTTCCGTCTGAGACTAAGAATCCCCAATCATTGTTACTTCCAGAACTCAATCAGTTGCAGGGAGCCGTCTTCACCGCTGATGCTTATGGCAAAATACCTTGTGTTACCTTTTTCATCCACAAAGGCGATGCCATTGTTGGGAATGTCCCCGAAGAAATCCAGGTATGCTACCAGGGGACACTCCGGTGTTAACATATCCTGCTGATGTACATCTTCCGTTGAGAAGATTGCGTTTCCGTCCTTATCTTCTACATCCTGAAGTTGAATTGTAAGCAGCCTAAAGTCCTTTACGGGGTTGACCGCAGTAAATAAAACGCCCGCGTTGGCGTCGTCCGACGCCCTGTATTCATCATACTTGGTCGGCATATCCTTTATCCAGTCCGCCAGTACCAGAATATTATTATCACTTACCGACAAAGAAGGGGTGTATTGGGAAAAGGGGATGAGGCTTATCTCCTGCACACGGCTTTCAAGCTCCGCTTCCATCTGCCAGAACTGCTCCTCCGGGATGGACAATTCTTGAGACTTGGCAGGCTCCATGCTGCCTGTTTGATTATGATACAGCGCCACCTTTTCCGGGTTGCCGGACTTCTCATAGGTGAAGTATAAATTGTCGCAAGTAAGGTGCGTACCATCCGGGGCAAGGGTATAGGTGCCAAACAGGCTGAACGCGGCGCCGCCGGAGCCCTGGTAGAAAAATGTACCTTCTCTCATTGTGCAGTAACGATTCCTGGCCCATCCCTCGAATGTGAGCGTTGGCTCTCCGTTTACGCAGGTGTACATCGCGAAGATTTCACTGCCATAGGCAATCTGATTATCCCAGCGCGCAACGGCGCCAATCAGCAATTCCGGCACGCCGTCTCCGCTTATATCCTCAAGGGCATAGCCCACGCTGTCCAGGGCTGTTGCCTGCAAGGGGTATAGCTTGGCTTCCCATACACCCATTTCGCCTTCCCCGCTGCCATCGGCGTTGTCATTGATAAGCAAAGTGTAGTATCTGTCCAGTACATCCCGATAATCTTGTACATATAACGCATCAGTACTTTCGGCCATTGCGTTGATACTTGTCAAAAAAAACAAAGAGGCAAATATTAATCCCGGCAATTGTTTTGATAATTTCATATCGAACCTCATTCATTATTATCTGGCAAATAAGGAAAGCTAATTACATATCTTTGAACGCAGATAGAAGTTCGCTGCGACCACCAATACCTAACTTGCGGTAAATGTTGGCGGCATGAAATTTTACCGTACCGTATGATATACCAAGCGTTACGGCACAATCTTTCAACAGATGGCCCTGAACCAACATCAACGCGATTTCCTGCTCCCGGGCTGTCAGCCCCCTCTCCTGCATGAGGGTCATCAGGTTGGCCTGAGGATTATTTTCCACCACGGGAAACATTTCTTTGGAAAAAATTGGCGACAATAAAACAAAAACGATAAATAAACCTGCGGTCATTGCCGTACCGACGATCAGCATCCCTTCCGGTACGAAGTGACTCAGCGTGCCCGGAATCATGTGCAGCAAAAGGGAACTGTTGAAAATGATCAGGATAATCAGGCGAAAACGTCTATAATCAGTATAGCGGCTCAGGGAAAAGCCAAGAAGGTAGTAGGAAGCAATATATCCCATATAGCCAAAGCCATGGATGATATCGGAGGCAAGCATTCCACTGTTTCCCGGCAGCATCAGGCGTAGGAAAAAACTGATAAGCATGCCGATAAAAAAGTAAATACACAAATACCAGGTATTGAATCGAAAAGCAAAGAACACATACAGACTGAACAAAAATATGGCAATGCCTGCAAGGCCAACCAGTGGCGTGGAGGATACATGAGGCAAATAACTGAAGAAGAACACTACTGCTCTATGGGCGAAGAAAAAGAAGAGCGCCATTGTCAGGGGCTTAAGATTTTTTAATGGAGGAGGGGAGGGATCCTTCAAAAAATCCTGGGGTCTATAACGCAAAAAGCACAACAGTGTGACCAGCACTTGAGCCGCTAGGTACAATGGGCCGCTAAGCGGCCAAAGCGGAGGAAAGGAAAAGATGATCTGGCTTAGCATACAGAAAAGTACCGTAATGGCGGCGCCAAACAGGCGCTCCATGTCATTGAGGGCATAGGTGAAGCCGAACAAGGCGATACCGGCGCAACCGCCCAACCCCAGGCTGAAGAACAACCCCAGCCAGGGCGTAAGAGGCGAGAGCGGTGTCAACATCCAACCCAGAAAAAGTGCCGCAGTAATCATGGATAATGATTTAGCTGCCTGATGTAACAAGGTGGGTTGAATCAACAAATAAATTAGCCCAATTCCTAGGGAATAGGCTATACCCATTGCATAAACGCCATCCATGCCCAGGATATGCTCCGCATTGGTCAGGAGGCTATTCTTCATGTTGGGAAAAATGGGAGCCAGGGAAAATATCAGCATGTAGGGCAGCATTGCAGGGCGCACAGATGCAAGAGCCTGGTTCAGGCCGCCAAGGGCGCGGCGGGCCTGCCTTTGCCGTTGTTGCTTAAAAGTGTTCTTGACTGGGCTCTGCTGCTCGAACTTCCCTTTCATGTTTATCACACACCATATTTTTATCCAGTTTTAGTATATCATAACCTTTTCGAAATGAAAATCATTTTTTTATCAGCTGGATGGAGCGTACCTATCCCAACGGATAGGTGCGGCAGGGCGGGGACTGTCCTAAAGTCGAGGTGTTAGATATCCCAACCTATCCAAAGGTATAGTTGTTGAGATGGCTGCCGGTTGGTAAACTATAAAAAAGATAGATCCATACTAAAAAAGAAGGTGAAAACGATGAAAAAAATATCCTTGCTTCTTGTAGTATTGTTGTTGATCATCCTGACAGCATCTACGGTCACTGCTAGCTTCATAATTCCTGATCACACCGTAAATCCTGATATTATCAAAAATTTTTTAATTACACCTACACCTACACCAAAGATTCATTTTGATCCTGGTCGCATGTCACCTATGAATTCTGTTCGTCCGGATTTGTTTGAGCATCTGCTTAAGACTCCTGCCCCCAGTAAGAAACCACAAAAAACAAAGGTGCCCGAGGCCGACAAGTACGTTACCTCAGAAGGTCCCCTGTTTATCATGTTTCGTGACGACCTGACCGAAGGGAATGAGATGTTTACCCCAATGGATCTTTCGCTTGATGGAGAATATGTCTTCCCCCTCGTTTCCAGCGCCATGCACACCGTGGGTAAGGTAAAAGTCACGGTCAAAAAAGGAATGGTAACGGTGCGCCCGCAGATGTTCTCCGGCGTTAAGCTGAAGGAAGGTATTCTGACATTTTTTTCCGATATACAGTCTGTGGATACCATTGCGCCGGAAGAACTGGAAAGTGTCGATATTCCTTTTGATGTACCTGTCAACATCACCAGTCGCATGGGCGTTGATGACAAAGTGTTAATGTATATCAACTGTCCGGTAAGTTATAAAAAAGGCAATGCGAAAATCAAGACCTTTTCCCTGGAGAATAAGGCTTATCTGGAGCGCATGTACGCGCTGATTGACCTAATGGATTAAAGCTCTGCCTGTAGCCTGCGTGCCCCGGACCTCCATATCACGGGGTACGTTTTATATCAATACATGTGCGCCTCAAAAGATTGTCCCAACGTGGAGGATATCAAGAGAAAGCGGGCACTCATTTTGAGCGCCGTTTTGATATGTTACCCCTTGTCCTCTCTTTCCAACGAAATCACAGATTTGCTGATTGTTCGGAACGTACCTATCCCAATGGATAGGGTGGACATTCGGAGGAGAGGGCAAAAAAACCGCCAACCTATCCGAAGGTACAGTTGTCGGGCACGCAGCTAAATTGTAAACTAAGGATATAAAAGCAAGAATATACTTTTCTAAAGCTGGGAGGCGGATTAAATGAAAAAGGTCTTACGTCTGTTGCTGATGGTACTTTTTTTGACGAGTCTGATGCTGTCTATCGTCTCTGCGCAAGGGTTTCCTGGGTTGCCCGGCGGTGGAATGGAAATTCCCTACGACTTGCCTCAACTTCCCAGGAACACCCCCATTGACTTTCAGCCGGGTCTTCCCGGCGACGGATTAATCCCTGACGATCCATTTCCTTTAGACCCTCACTTTCCCGCTTTTCCTACCGCAACACCTAAAAACAAACTTGATCCGCCTGGAAAAAAGTATCCATTAGATCCTAACAAAAAGTTTTCCCCTCGCACTACCGCAACGCCCAAGCCGGAACCTTCCACAACAACTGAGCCTCCCGGAAAGTCTGAACCTCCTCAGGTACCTTCCGGGGTGTCCGCTTCCCCCGGTACCCCTAAAACGAAAGTACCTAAGGTTGGCGAGTTCGTTACGTCCGAAGGTCCTCTGTTTATCATGTTCCGTGACAACCTAACGAAAGGGTACGAGATGTTTACCCCCATGGATCTTTCGATGGACGGTGAATATGTCTTCCCTCTTGTCTCCAACGCTATGCATACCGTAGGTAACGTAACAGTCACGGTTAAAAAAGGCTTTGTAACGGTGCATCCGCAGATGTTCTCCGGCGTGAAAATGAGAAACGGTATCTTGACATTTTTTGCGGATATACAGTCTGTGAAGACCATCAAGCCGAAAAAACTATATAAAGTCGATATGCCCTTTGATGTACCCATCGATGTTATCGGCCGTCTTGGCGGTGATGTCAAGGTGCTGATGTATATCAACTGCCCGGTAAACTATAAAGGCAATTCGCCCTATATTCAGTCCTTCTCCATGGCGGACCCCTACTACCTGGAACGCATGTACGCGCTAATAGACCTGATGGACTAAGGCTTTGCCCGCAGACGGTGTGCCCATACAGCTGCATCGTGCGGCACATTTTAGTCAAATACCTGCGCGCCTCAAATGCTGCCCCAAGAGGAGGGTTTTATGAGAAAGCTGGCGCTTATCCTGAGCATTGTATTGATATTGCTCCCTATGACCTGTCTTGCTTCCACGGCGCCGGAGATTATTTACAGCAAAAATCTGCCAGATATCATACAGGGCGCATGTTATGCAGCAGACACGTTCATAAATACAGATTTGCCTGTAAAGGTGGGAAAACAGAAAAAACCCTCCCCGCAGAGTATGCCCTCCGAGCCTGAATGCATGCCCCTTCCCATTGATGGGTTTATGCATGCGAGGGTTGCCACAGGTAAGGGATATCTGCTGGTTTACGAAAGCCCCTTGCTATCCGGCAATGTGATGGGGCGGCTTTTAGACGGGGAAATTACCACGGTGGAGCTGTACACCCATGATGTCGGCATGGTTATCGGTTCAAGCGCTGATTTGTTCGGTGGTTTCGTCCGGCTGTCTTTGCTTGAGGAAATCCCAGATGAAAACAGTTTTCCCGAGGGGGAAACTTACCATGCGGTCATCAGCGCCGACCCCGTCAACGGCGGCCCTGTGGAGGTATGGCTAAACTACGACCTGGCAGGCGAAAAAGTCGGTATCGTCATGCCGGGTGAAGCTGTTATTGCCCAGAATTATGACTGCGGCTACAGCGCCGAGATTACCCTGCCCTCCGGTCTGACAGGTTTTGTGCTGCTTGAACGCCTGACCTATGTGGAACCTTGTACAGACGAATGAAAAACATCCCCAAGGGGAAGCGTAATGACAAGCAGGAGGAAAAAATGTACAAAAAATTCGAAAGATGGCTTTCAGTGCTGTTGGTGGCGCTTCTTATCATTCCCTGGAGCGTTCTGGCGGGCGGCTCAGGCACCAATGGGTACTGGATCGTCAAAGTCAGCCATAACTTAAACGGCGGACAATGGCAGCCGGGCAGGACCATTGAGCCCCATACCATGGCTGCGGAAATCGGCAAGAGCATGGGCAATGGAGAACTGCATCAGGAAAGGTCAAATCCTCCCGTCAAGGCAGGGTCTGATTTCCTAGGCTGGAGCGTGCTGTTTACCAGCGCCTTAGACGGCACGGTGATTTATGACAGCGGGGAAGAAGTCTGGGACCTGAATCACCCCTTTGATTACTATCCGAGTAATCCGTTCATCATGAACTGTAAAATGACCGCCCGCTGGAAGACACAGGGAAATCCGGAAAGCGGTGTCTGGCAGGTGAATATCAGCCATGACTTGGGCGGCGGTTCCTGGCCGGAGGGCTGGACCGTGAAACCCTACGCGATTACCGCCAAAATCGGGCAATCCATGGCAGCCGACAGCCTGTATATTGAAAATTATGTAACGCCGCACAGGGCAGGCTCTGTCTTTCTGGGCTGGAGCGTGCTGTTTACAGACTACTGGAATGGTACGGTTATTTATGATAGTGGGGAGCAGGTCTGGGACATGAACCATCCCTTTGACTATTATCCAAACAACCCGCTCATCATGAACTGCAAAATGACCGCCCGCTGGAAGACATCGCAGCCAGGCGAAGACAGTGCCCAGCCGAAGGAAATTTTGCCGGATGGCCGCGAGCTTACAAGGCCTTTTGCCATCGGCACAGCGCCGCTGCCGGAGATTCCGCCTCCCAGCAATCAGATTGTTCCGGGCACCACCTGGCTTACCAATGCCTTGATATGCGGCATCGATGAAGGCACGAAGGTGCCGGTATATTCCTTTCCGGTCTACAATGGGCCCATCATAGACTGGGTAGGGCTGGATGACAGCATGGATTATGGTCTGTACCTGTATGACGGCTGGGTAATGCTGTATCACCCCAAATGGGTGGAAGCCGCGGGCATCGGGTTTATCGCCGCGGATGTGATAGCCTTCCCGGGTAGTGAGGAATAAAAGAGAGCAAGGCATTCTTATCGTTTCGTTTTGGCGCTTATCTATGTAACGGTTCATTGTAAAGTACCGCCCGCCCACCTGCCTGCGCAGTGGCGTGTTCTTCCGTATCGTGTGCTGCGGGTATTCTCTTTCCTGACAGGCTTTCCCGGAATATCTTGGATGGAGTTAATTTGTCAAAAACGCCCATTGATGTGATATTTGGCCGTAAGCTGCCTTGCTTTAAGCAGCAAAGCATATTTTATCATATCTTCTCATGACTTCTTTCAAACTGAGCAACCGCTGCATATACAACACCCGCTGACAGGAGGTTATTATGAATCGAAGAAAATGGTTGTCTCTTTTGCTTATCCTTGTAATCACCCTGCCGCTATTGATTACAACGCCCATCGCTTTGGGCGCTCCTCCGTGGATAGCCCCTTCTGCCCCCAAACCGCCGGAGCCTCCGCCCCCGCCTGCACCAGAGCCAGAGCCCGAGCCTGAGCCGGATTACGGACCGCTGAACGTGAAGGTCAGCGTGTACAGAACCGAAGCAAAAACCGATGAGACTCTTCGCTTCTCCGCCTCGGTAAGCGGGGGTAAGGGCAAAAGGAAGCTTGCCCTGCGCATCTTTCGGGACGGGGAGAGCGTGTTTTACTTCCCCTCCGGTAATACTACCTCTTGGGAGTATACGCCGGAATACCCCGGTGTCTACCACGGCCAGGCAGTTGGCAGTGACAGTGCTGACAATACCAAATACGCGAAAACTGCGGATATTACCGTAACCCTTAATGACGAGGAAGAAGCAGCGCGGCGCAACGCACCCCCAGGGATGGGAGGTGGCGATGGTGCCGAAAATCCCAAGGAGTATGGACACTTTCTTGAACTTGAAACCATTTACGATATAACTCTTGTGGAGGGCAAGGATATCTGCATCCCCATCCATGTTAGAGGCGACGCGGTATTTGAAGGACTGCTGAGAAGCGAAAAAACCCGTGGTGATGCCGTTTATGCCCTCGGGCTGCCAGC
This sequence comes from uncultured Oscillospiraceae bacterium, assembly GCA_964496775.1. Lineage (GTDB taxonomy): Bacteria > Bacillota > Clostridia > Christensenellales > Aristaeellaceae > DTU024. The sequence goes on along the minus strand of CAZCBC010000053.1, from coordinate 2,075 downwards.
GGGATTTGATGTGGAGTTCAAGGTTTCGGGCGAAAAAGTTGAACCCTTTATTGTCTATCGCCATGGGCCAATAAAATTACCAACTTATTCTTCTTCGTTCGGCTCGTTGGAGCGATATCTTGAAAGGCTGAGTAAAATGGAATTTGCTCCAAACGTTTGGTGGCGCGATAATGAATTGGAGATGCCCTATAAGGTAGGGGTGTTTGCTGAGTGTGATCATGGAACTTCCAATAAATATCATCGGTTGACCACTAGTACCGAATTTATCCTTACCCTATTGCGCGACAAGAATCGTAATGGGATTGCCGACAGGGAGGAAGAAGACCGTATCAATCAGTCCTCCGACATTGCCTTTTCGGATGTACCCGATGTGGAAGTGACAGAGCAGTTTGATGATAATGGAAAGCCAACGGTCACCTTTCCTAAAATTAAAATACAGGTTTACAACAAAAAACCTGCCACCCCGCCTGCAAACTATTATTTAAGTGGGTCCGCCAGACAGAAACCCAAGGGAATGAGTTTCGTACCAATACAGAAGGGGAAATGGCCCTACAATCGAGAAACAGGGTCCATCTATCGCTTTATCGGCTTCCCCAGCGATATCAAATGGCTGCCTGGCGAGATCAGGAGAAAAATCCCCTTAAAAGTCACTGCTTGGGATAATCTGAACGATACGGCGGACATGACGATGTTGCTGACTATCAACAAAAAATCATCCGGTCTCAATTGTGCGGACCATGAATTGTCCATTGAGCCTGTTCCTGATTTTTCGATGTTGGAATTAAGAAATGCACCTCTGGCTACGGGTCGTATCACGGTTATCACCAATTCAGAAGATCCTATCACAATGACGATGACATATGAAAACACGCTTCAAGCACGTGATGGTCATACCGGTTGTCCTGTCAAACTGAAAAAAATCGGCTCAAACTACAGTTGGGGTGGAAATGGACCGGATGGGATACGCAAAGTGCAGGAATGGGAGTTGGTTTATAATTCAGACTACACACATGAGTGGTACAAGGGAAAAGACGATACTAGTTATTTTCAGATTACACTGCGTGCAACGCAGGGGGACAAAATTGCTGAAACAAAGTTTGCGGTTACCCTTTTAAGAACCAGATCAGCCACCCCGGTAGTGCTTTATTTCTATCCGATGGAGAACCAGACAATCTTTGAGGGAGAGGCTATCAAGCCGGTCAAGGTTAAATGGTCGGGGCCGCCCATCTCGTACAAGAATATGAAGATAAATGTCGAAAATATAAGGCTAAAGATAAGCCCAAACCTTGCCGGTGTGCACTATGATGATAATACGCATACCATCTCTGGTACACCCAAAATCAGTGACTGGCAGGCTTGGGAAACCTATCGCACGTTTATTCTGACAATCAGCGGAGAAGGAAAAGAACACCATACAGAAAAGCGCAGTGACAGAGACCTTTTTATTACTTCAAACATGGCAGAATCTTCCTTTAAGCTGACGGTCTATCGAGACCACAGCAGCTACGACAGGGGCTTTGTACCTATTGCCGATCAGGATGTAATGGAAGGCGACCCTATCCAGCCCTTTATCATCAGGGGCGAGCCGGGGCCGGGAGTCTTTAGTATTAAGGATGTACAAGGTTGTCCCCCGGGAGTAAGGGAAGGCCCGGGTGGCTACTACGAGGGCACGCCCGTAGTAGGGGAGTGGCAGGAAGGACAAACCTTCCGGGCTTTCACGATAAGAGCTACAGGCACTGTTATCCCTGAACTAGCTGAGTTCGGAAGAGTTTACAGAATCTTCCCCAATCTTCCGGAGCATAAAATGCATTTCACCATTACGGTGAACAAAAGTGACAAGCCTGGCGGTATGGGCGACGGCATAGAAGAGGAAACAGCCACCCCGCCGGAAGAAAGCGCGGCACCGCCTGAGGGAGAACAGGCGGAAAATGCCCCTCCGGAAGAAGCCTCGCAGGAACAGCAGCTCCCGGCATCCGACAAACCGGAGAAAACACCGGATACGGGCAAAACAGAGGAAAAACCCAAGCCGGAAAAGACCGGGGAAACCCCTGCCGACGCTGAAAAACAGAAGCCCC
>CAZCBC010000052.1:14776-15135 GCA_964496775.1 uncultured Oscillospiraceae bacterium | reverse complement strand
AAGCCTGCAAAGAAGTCGAGGAAATGATTGGCCTGGATACGGAGGGCGCGCCCCTTGTGTCCGCCAAAATGGGCACCGGCATTGAGGATGTGCTGGAAGCCATTGTCCATCGCGTGCCGCCGCCCAAGGGGGATGAAAAAGCCCCCCTGAAGGCATTGGTGTTTGATGCGGTGTACGACAATTACCGTGGCGCCATTTGCTTTGTCAGGATTGTAGACGGTGTTCTCGCCCCCGGCATGCGCATGCGCATGATGCAGACCGGCGCCGAGTTTGACGTGGTAGAGGTGGGTTTCTTAGGCAACGGCTACATGCCCGCCGAAAAACTTAAAGCGGGCGAAGTAGGCTATGTGGCTGCCTCC
>CAZCBC010000052.1:3416-14766 GCA_964496775.1 uncultured Oscillospiraceae bacterium | reverse complement strand
GCGGGATACCAGGGTGGGCGACACCATCACCGATGCCGCCAATCCCGCTTCAGAGCCTCTGCCCGGCTACAAGCAGGTTACCCCCATGGTATACTGCGGCATCTACCCCGCCGATGGGGCAGACTATGATGCCCTGCACGACGCCCTGGACAAACTGCGCATGAACGACGCAGCCCTGGTGTTTGAGCCGGAAACCAGCGCCGCGCTGGGCTACGGTTTCCGCTGCGGATTTTTAGGGCTGCTGCACATGGAAATCATCCAGGAACGTCTGGAAAGGGAATTTGATTTAAACCTCATTACCACGGTGCCCAACGTTATTTACGATATCCAGACCACATGAGGCGAGCACCTGCGCATTGATAACCCGGGCAACCTGCCCCCGCCCAACGACATTGCTGTCATGAAGGAGCCCTTCGTGCTGGCCACCATGTATACCCCGCAGGACTATGTGGGCACCCTGATGGACCTATGTCAGGACAAGCGCGGCGTTTTTAAGGATATGCAGTTTGAAGGCGGACGGGTGAAACTTACCTACGACATGCCGCTGAACGAAATCATCTACGACTTTTTTGATCAGCTTAAATCTCGCAGCCGGGGATACGCTTCCCTGGACTACGAGCTGAAAGGCTACGAGGAAAGCGACCTGGTGAAGATGGAAATCCTGCTTAACGGCGATATCTGCGATGCCTTTACCTTGATTGTCCATCAGGATAAAGCCTATTCCAGGGGACGCAGCATCTGCGAAAAGCTGAAGGATGTTATCCCGCGCCAGCAGTTCGAAATTCCCATTCAGGCGGCCATCGGCGGCAAAATCATCGCCCGGGAAACCGTCAAGGCGGTACGTAAGGACGTATTGGCCAAGTGCTACGGCGGCGACATCAGCCGCAAGAAGAAACTGCTGGAGAAGCAAAAGGAAGGCAAGAAGCGCATGCGTCAGTTCGGCTCAGTAGAATTGCCCAGCGAGGCGTTCATTGCCGTGCTTAAAATGGGAGACGATAAGAAGTGAAATGCCCCTCCTGCGGCCAATGGAACCGCGCTTCCTTTCCCAAGTGTTTCAAATGCGGCACTCCCCTGCCCCTGCAGAACCGGGAGCAGGTTGTTTTGCCTGCCGAGGAGCTGGAAAAAACCGCGCAGCAAAAAGCAGGCGATTTGCCCGTCAAATATACCGTGGACGACATGGGCAACGAAACACCCAACCTGGACCCTAAGGATCGCCTGGCGCGGGAAATGCAAAGTTACCACGAGCGCAAGCGCCGGGGCAAGATGCGCCAGCAAAGGCTAAGAGAAGACAGCGCAGAAAAAGGGTATGCCCCCACCGGCACTTCGGTCAGCACCCCTTCCCGCAGGAACGCCATGTTCCAGTCCCCAGAGGCGCCCTATGACCCCTACAGGGTATATAGCGAGGAAAAGGTAGACTACGACGGCTACACCGAGGGGCCTGTCTACCAATCCACCCGGGACGGTTTTTATACCCACGAAAAAGGCGGCAGGCTGCATTCAGGCGCCATTCCGCTGCCTAATAAGCGTATCAAGCGGACCCGCATGTTTGGCGTCCGCAGATTTTTTCCCTATATCGCCCTCATTTTATTTGTCGGCGCGCTGCTGTTCTCGGGATACTTTTTCCTGTTCAAGCCCTATCTTCTGGATGCCAGGGAGACCCCCGAAGAGCTGCAGGTGCAGGTTTCCGCCTCCATTTTGGATGACAACGCCGCCCACACCATCCGCATTCCGGCGGAGGACGGCACGCAGATTTACATTAAAGAGCTGCGCAAGCGTTTTCTCGCCACCGGCGGTTACGCTACCTTTCAGGTGGCCGACTACACCTGGTACGAGTTGGTCGAGGAAGATCCCTACGACACCTCCACCTGGCTGCCTGCAACCATGGACGTAACGCTGTCGCCCTATGTGCGCTCCGCCACGGGCGAGCAGGTGGCCATGCCTCCCGTCAACTACACCATCGATATCCTGCAAAGCCCCATGATGCTCATCAGCCCCGATGTTACCTATATTAAAACCAGCATGCCGCTGTACAACATCCGCTTCAAAGTGATGACCAACAGCCAGGTATTTATCAACAACGAGGACTTTTCCTCCTACGTCAATACCCAGGACGGTCTGATTGCCTATAACGCGCCTATCCAGCCCATTGGCGACAACAAGATTACCATCACAGTGCGCAGCCAGTTTTACCGGATGAACACCGTTACCTTAACCATCCACCGCGCCGTGCAGGATATTCCTCTGGACCTGGCCGCCACCATGGATGACGAGAGCAGCCGCGACAGGATGCCCATCTTTGGCCCCACCCGCGCCGGCGCCACGCTGACCGTGCTGACCCCCCATGAAAAGTTGGATCTTTCGGAACTTGCCACCACGGGACGCTTTAACTTTAACGCTATTTTTGACCATTACGGCACCAACACCATCCGCATCCAGGCGGACTACCCGGGCAAGGAAAGCACCCTGATAGAGTTTAATGTCTACTACCTGCCCAACCCCAATGAATACACCACCAAGGCGTGGGCGCTTAACGACGGCTTTGGCTACGCCGACTTGCTGGCCAACCTGGCTAAGCGCATTGAAAAAACCCAGGTATATGTGATGACCGGTACGGTAACAGAAATTGTATCCAACCGTCCCCAGCTGGTCATTCTGGACGCGGGGGATGGGAAAACCTCCTCGCCCCTTAACGTTATGCTGGAAAACCAGACAAAAACCACCTGGGAATTGGACAAGCGCTACACCATCTATGCAGACGCCTACGGTATGTACGATAATTTCCCCCGCCTGATTGCGCGGTATACCTACAAACCAAGGAACAGCAAATAAATCATCGCAAGATACAAAAAGACGGCGCTCCACACGGAACGCCGCCTTTTTGTTTTGTTATGTTTTCGAGCCCTTTGTGCCCTTCGCGCCGCCCAGCGACATCTTGTTGAACAGATCGCTGCGGTAGGCATAGTTGTTGTCGCTCTTTTCCTTGTGGGCCTTCAAGGCATACTCCACCATGGTATCCACTAGGCGAGGGTAGCTCAGGCGGGGCTGGGTTTCCTTCCACAGATAGAAGGAGAGGGAACCGGGAATGGTGTTGATTTCAGTAATGTAAAGTTCATCTGTACTGGGCTCAATCATCCAGTCGATGCGCACCACGCCCTTGCAGTCCATCAGGCGGAATACCTGCATGGATAGTTCCTGCACCCTTTGCGTCAACTCCTCGCCGATGGGGGCAGGAATCACCCGGTTGAGGGACGCCATCCCCTTGCTGCCCCCTCCCGCCAGGTACTTGCCTTTAAAATCCAGCAAAGCACCGCCGGTGACAGGCATTTCCACCACAGAAGCCCGGGCTTCATCATCAAAGCCCAGAACAGAGCAGTTCACTTCCAGGGGCTTGTCCAGCCCCTTTTCCACCAGGATGCGGCGGTCATAGGCGCAGGCTAAATTTAGAGCATCGCTGAGTTCCTGCGCATTGTCCGCCCGGCTGACACCAATGGAGGAGCCCAGGTTGGCGGGCTTGACAAACACCGGGTAGGGCAGAGCGTTTTCAATCTGCCCGATGATTTCTTGCGGTTTTTTTCGCCATTCGCTGCGCAGCACCGTTACATCAGGCAGCACGGGAATGCCGCCGGAACGGAAGATATGCTTCATCAGAATTTTATCCATGGAGGCGGCGGAACCCGCCACACCGGTGGAAGCGTAGGGAATATCGGCCAGTTCCAGCAGCCCCTGAAGGGTGCCGTCTTCTCCGTGCAGGCCATGCATAACCGGGATAACGCAATCCAGATGTGCCAGGATTTTTACCTGGGGGCGGCTGTACAAAAATCTGCCGGGGCGCGTTGCCACCAGAGCGCCGGAGTGGGCGGTCACGTCCAGCATCACACGCTCGTACTTGCCCTTCTGGGTGTACATGATGGGTTCCTTGTAGGTATCCAGCGTCAATAATCCGGGGCCGGAAAACCACTCGCCGCTTTTGTTGATATAGATAGGATACAAATCATACTTTGCCCTGTCCACAGAGTGGGACAGCTGCAAAGCGCTGATGACCGAAACCTCATGCTCGCAGGAGCGCCCGCCGAATATCAGGCCAAGCTGTAATTTCTTCATACTTATACCTCTGAGTAGTGGTCGGGCAGGTCATTTTCGTAGAGCACATAGTCGCCCTGCTGTTTGATGGTATCGTAAAAGGCGTTGGCATCCTTCAGGGTGTCAAACACGTGGATGTCCCCCTCCTCAAAGCCGCTTTCCAACAGACCCTCCCGGATAGGCTGGGTACGCTTGGTGCCAATCAGCAGCGCCTTGTCCGCCACCTTGGCGATGTGCTGCCCCAACTCCCGGTTGTAGCGTTGCTCTTCCCGGCCCAGCTCCACAAAGCCGGGGGTGATAATGATGTGCCGCCCTTCATACTTGCCGCTGCCCAGTTCCGCCAGGGTTTGAGCGCTGCTGATGGGGTTGGAGTTGTAGCCATTGTTGATGCGGTACACGCCGTCGGGCCCCGTTTCCACCATAAAGCGGTTGCGGATGGGAGGAATCAGCTCAACGCCGTATTGTATCTGCTTATCGCTAAGGCCCATATGCCGCGCCACAGCCACCGCCATCAAAATGTTGCGGATAACATGAGCGCCTGTTACATAGGTGGTGCAGGGCAGGCGCTTACCATCCCGAAAACACAGGGTAAAGGTGGTGTACACATGGTCTTCCGCTACGTGGTTTTCGACATCCTCCGCCCAGATATCGCTATCCTCGCTGCCGGTGAGGGCTTTGTCCAGATCGGTTTGCTGGTAAAGGGTACGTACAATGGCATGGTCGTCGCCAAATACGGCGAAGCCGTTATCAGGCAGGGCACGGATTAAATCGTACTTAGTTTGCTTGATGTTCTCTATGCTGCCAAAGGTTTCCAGGTGCTGGGGGCCTACCGAGGTCAGGATGCCTATCTCCGGCTTCACCAGGCGGCACAATTCTTTAATGTCCCGGCGGTGACGGGCGCCCATCTCTGCGATGAACACATTGTGGGCAGGCGTCAGGTCGTTTCGGATGACAGTGGACACCCCCATGGGGGTATTCATGCTGCCCCGGGTACACAGCACATTGTATTTCTGGCTTAAAAGGGTCTGCAAATAAAACTTGACGCTGGTTTTGCCGTAACTGCCTGTCAAGGCAATGCGCCGCACGTCCTCACGTCCTAAAAGCATTTTGCGGGCATCCCGGAAATACAATTCATACACGAAGCGCTCTATCGGCACAGCCAGCAGCGCCGCCAGCAGCACCCACAGGGGCATGGGCGCCACCAGCAAAGCATTCAGCCCCATGATGGGAGCAAAGCGCTTAAGCAGCCACAGGAGAATCAGCATCAGCGCAAAAAATACGGCATAGAAGCGCTTGACGCGGGTGGTGATGTTCAACTTGCTTTTACCTTCCCGTTTCTGGTAACTAAATTTGTCCACCAATGCGCCGCCCAGCAGAAGAAGGGCCGCCCCCAGAAGGGGCGCAAGAACGCCCCGGGCACCGCCTGCCCGGGACAGCTTATCGGCAATAAAACAGACAAAAAATCCCCATACACCCAGCGCCGCGCCAGGCACCCAGGCATGCTTTGCCTGACGTTTCAAGGCAGCAATAAAGCCCCTGAACTGATAGCTGCTCAGCTGATAGTACATAACAACCCGGCGGGAGGCCAGCAACAGCGCCACGGCGGGGGCATACCACAGAAGCGTCCGGGCGAGGGATGTAAGAAACTGGGTCAAGGGTTCTCCTCCTCTAAGAAGTCCAGCACATAGTCGCAAAACACATCAGGATAGGATAAAAACGCGTAGTGTCCCCCCGGCATCAGGCGCAGCTGGCTACGGACAATGCCCTTGTTGAAAGTTTCCGCCATCCACAGGGGAGTTTCGGCGTCCTCCAGGCCCCAAATCAGCAGTGTGGGCTGGGCGATACGAGGCAGAAACTCCCGGGAGTCGAACCTGATAATCTTGTTGAAGGTGGCGCGCATCTCCGGCGCCAGCGCCTTATAGTCGGCAGAATTATGCTTATCACGGTGGGCATCCAGCCACTTTTGCGCCGTGTCCTTGATAGGGGGAATTTTGCTCATCAGCGACAGGGCATCGCGCTTGAAACGATACTGAAAGGCCAGATACTGATCCTTGGCGGTCTTTTGCTTTACCAGGCCGGCGCTGCCCGTCAGGATTATGCGGTGAAACAGCTTGGGAGAATAAGCCGCCAGGTACAGTGCCACCCGCCCCCCAAAGGAGTGGGCCAGCACATCGCAGCCGGATAAATTCTGCTGATTGATAAAGCTCTCCGTCCACTTGGCAAAATCCGGAACGGACCAGTCTCCGCCCGGCATGCCTGTACCGCCATGGGCGGGGAAATCTACCGCTGTAATGCGATGATATTTTTTAAGCCTGTTGATAACGGGCAGCATGGCGGCGACATCGCTGCCCCAACCATGCAAGATGAGCAGGGGGCTGCCCTGCTCGCCATATTGTTCGTAATAGGTGGATATACCCATCACTTCTGTCTGCACGTGTCCGCCCCTTCCTGAAGTAGTAAAATGTATCGGCACTTGCTGCGCGCCCCCATGCACAAGTCCTGAAACTCAGGTGGTACGGGGACTATGTTTTCCAGCACACAACCTGTGTTTTCGCAGGTTTTACGGGAAGGCATGTTGTCTTCGTTGGTGGTAATCACCACGCTGCGGAAGCCCTCTTCCCGCATCAGGGGCATCAGCAGTAAAACAGCCCGGGCAGCGTATCCTTTTCCCCTGTGGGGCATCTCCACCCGGTAGCCGATATGGCCCAGGTAGTACAGCCCCGGGCTTTCCCCTACCCTGAAGCTGATGTAGCCCGCGTTGGTTCTGGTACCCTTTGGGCGAATATTGAAGGTGTACTCCTCCTCAATACCCAATTCCTCGTCCCAGCGGCCCTGATGGGCCAGCACCAAATCAATGGCGTCGTCCGAAAAATCGGGGCGCCTGCGAAAAAACCGAAACAACCTGAAGCCTCCCCGAAAATTCATACACGGTATTTTATCATAATCATCATAGGCGTTCAAGTTTGCCTCAATCAAACTGCAACAAAGCCAAGTTTCGTCAATTTGCAGATAATGTGGCGTGCAAATCTGATAAGAATCAAAAAATTACAGTTGACAAATCACTTTCGCGGTGTTAGGATTTTCTTGAAGTTAGTCTTGCCTAACTATTTGCAAAACAGGAGGATACCATGAAAAAAACGAAACTGTCGCTCTTCCTTGCCTTGGCATTGCTGATGTCGCTTGCCCTCACCAGCGCAGGCGCTGCCCAAACGCTGCATGGCGATGCCCCCGTTGACGGCAGAACGTACCCCTCGACCTCTCCCTTTATTCACCCGCCCTTTTACAATGTACGCCTGAGCGTCACACTGGATGAAGCCGGTAAAATCCAGCAGGTGGCCGACAATGAAACCGGCCTTGCAGGCTCTGTGGAAAGCAAAGAAATGGAGGAACTTTGGATACAAAAAAACAAGCCTTACTGGGACGCCGCGATAAAAACCGGCTTACTGGATAAGTTTGTCGGAAAAACGCTGGAGGAAGTCAAAGCCCTGGATATGCACACAGGAGAAGCTGATGCAACAACGGGCGCAACCATGGTAGGCCTTGCGGTACAAGAAGCAGTCATCAATGCCCTTGAGGGTAAAAAAGGGAAAACCTTCCTGCCCGGCGTGGGCAGCGTCATGCCCCTTGTCAGCATGACAGACAACGCTGTAACGCTAAAAAACAATCTCCCTGCGGACTTCGAGCTGCAACTACTGGATATCCGGCAGGGTATCTACAACGATGAAGCAAGCATTGTTCCGGCGGACAGTTACACCTTCGAAGCAAAAGACGGTCAAGCCTTTATTACCTTCCAGGATTTCTCCGCCCTCGTCCCAGGCAAATACTATGTTAATGTCGTGGACGCTTCCGGAACCTACCGTTCTCCCCATTTTGAATCGGGTCATGGGGAAGAAGACGCGGCTCAGGCCCCCTATTTCATTGTGGACAGCGGCCTGAAGGCGGAAGACATCTCCCTGCAAAACAACACCATCATCTTGTCCAAAGGCGATATCGCCAACTTCCTGAAAAACATCGAGCACGTTCTTCTTCTCAAGGCAGGCGAAGAAAAGCCCGTCGAGCAAGAACCCGTAGGCCATCACGGCACCGTCAATACCCGCTTCAATGTGCTGACCCCACAAGGCGCTATTAACCCCGACGCCACCATCTATAACAGAAAAGAGAACACGGAAACCCCCTTGTTTGTTTCCGGCCAGCAATATACCATCACCATCAGTGCCTTTGGCTATCCCGAAGTCAGCTTTCCCTATACCGCACCGTGATCCTCTCCCTTTGCAGTTTGAGCCTTAAAACTCCGGTTACCTGAACAACATAGGAATCTATATAGTTATCAAAAACTGATCAATTTTGCCAGGCAGCAGGCTGTCTGGCAAAATTCTTGCTTCCAATACATAAGGTACACGTGCGGAGGCTCATTCTTCCGCATACAGAGAAAACATGGTAAAATACATCCATACGAAAGGAGGATATCTATGCGATTTGTTCAACCAACACCTGATTTGAAAGTTTCCAGCATTATGCTGGGCTGCATGCGCATTGCCAGCATGGAGGTTAAGGCGGTACGCGCCTTGATAGAAACCGCCCTGGAAGCGGGCATCAACTTGTTTGACCACGCGGACATTTACGGCAAGGGCGAAAGTGAAGCGGTATTCGGCAAAGCGCTGAAAGATGCGCCCTGTTTGCGGGACAAGGTGATCCTCCAGTCCAAGTGCGGCATCAGGCCGGGCTTCTACGATTCCTCTAAAAAACATATTCTTTTTAGTTTGGAAAATAGCCTAAAGCGGCTGGATACCGACTGCCTGGATATCCTGCTCATTCACCGCCCCGATGCTTTGGCAGAGCCTCAGGAGATGGCAGAGGCCTTTTCCCAGTTGAAAAAGCAGGGTAAGGTGCGTTTCTTTGGCGTCAGCAACCATAACCCCGCCCAGATTGCCCTGCTGCAACAGGCATTGGAAGAGAAATTGCTGTTCAACCAGTTGCAGCTGGGCCTGATGCACACCCCCATGATTGACCAGGGCATCAACGTCAACACCCAGTTTGACGGCGCCATCGACCGGGACAACAGCGTGCTTGCCTTTTGCCAACAGCAGGGCATCACGGTGCAGGCCTGGTCTCCCTTCCAGTACGGCTTCATCAAGGGCGTGTTCCTCAACAACCCCGACTATCCAGAAATCAACAAAGCGCTGGATGAGATGGCGGAAAAATACGCTGTCACCCCCGCCGCCATCGCCGCCGCATGGATACTACGCCTGCCCCAAAGCATGCAGGTGGTGGTGGGCACCACAAAGGAAACCCGGGTCAGAGAGGCCGCTCAGGCGGCGGACATCACCCTGTCCCGGGAAGACTGGTACGTCCTGTACCGGGCGGCGGGCAATAAACTGCCCTGATGATTGGTTTTTTTGTTCGCCCTGCTGATGATTTGGCAGGGCTTTATTTATTAATCAGTTTCAACTTGCCGTCTGTTCAAACTGGCTGTTGTACATTTCGGCGTAGAAGCCCCGGGCGGCCAGCAATTCCTCGTGTTTGCCCTGTTCCACAATGTCGCCGTCCCGCATAACCAGAATGATGTCGGCATCCCTGATGGTGCTCAGGCGGTGGGCAATGACAAAGCTGGTGCGCCCCCTTGTCAGGTTGCCCATAGCTTTCTGGATACGCTGCTCCGTCAGGGTGTCCACATTGCTGGTGGCTTCGTCCAGTATCATGATGGGCTTGTCCGCCAGAATGGCCCGGGCGATGGTCAGCAGCTGCTTTTGTCCCTGGGAAATGTTGTCAGCTTCCTCGTCAATCACCATCTGATAGCCTTCCGGCAGCGTCCTGATAAAATGGTCGGCATGGGCTGCCTTGGCGGCGGCAATGACTTCTTCATCGGTGGCGTCGGGGCGGCCGTAGCGGATATTCTCCATGATGGTGCCGGAAAACAGCCAGGTATCCTGCAGCACCATGCCAAAGCAGGTGCGCAGCTGCTGGCGCGCAATGGTGGAAATATCCCGGCCATCCAGCAGGATGCGGCCGGCGTCCACATCGTAAAAGCGCATCAAAAGTTTAACCAGCGTGGTTTTGCCCGCCCCGGTGGGGCCCACAATGGCCACCATCTCCCCCGTCTTCACGGCGCTGCTAAAGTCGCGGAGGACGGGCTTTTCTTTGTCGTAGCCAAAGGTCACATGGTCAAACACCACATTGCCCTTCGTGCAAACAGCATCGCTTGGGGAAAATTCCTGCTTTTCCTCCTCCTCGTCCAGAAACTGGAACACCCTTTCCGAAGCGGCCAGCATACGCTGGATTACGCTGCTCATCTGGGCAAAGCGGGAAATAGGCTGGGTAAACATGTGGATGTACTGGGTAAACGCCAGGATGTCCCCCACCTGTATCATCCCCTGGGAGGCCAGGATGGCGCCCGAAAGAACGGTTACCACATAGCCCAGGTTGTTAACAAAGGACATAATGGGGTGGATAAGCCCCGAAAGAAAAACGCTCTTCCAGCCCGCTTCGTATAGCTTTTCATTGGTTTCGTTAAAGGTTTTTTCCGCCTCATCCTCCCGGTTGAAGGCTTTGATGAGCTGATGCCCGGAAAAATCCTCCTCCACCTGGGTGGTTATCTTGCCCAGGCTTTCCTGCTGCTGTTTGAAATATTTGCGGGTTACCTTGAATACCACGGCGATTACCACCCCCGACAAGGGCACCACCAGCAGCGCCAATAGCGTCATAACCCAGCTGATGGACAGCATCATCACCAGCACGCCAATGAGGGTGGCAAGGGCCGACAGGCTCTGTGTAATGCTGTCAGACAGGTTGGAGGCCACTGCGTCCACGTCGTTGGTCAGGCGGGAGAGGATGTCCCCCACGGGATTGCCCTCAAAGTAACGCATGGGCATACGGTGAATTTTATCGCTCATTTCTTTGCGAAGGCTGTAGGCAAAATCGGTGGATACCTGGGCCATCATCCATCCCTGCACCCACTGGAAGAGGGTGGACAGCAGGTACAGTCCCAGCATCATCATCAGGCTCTGTCCGATGCGGCCAAAGTCAATGCCGCTGCCGCCCCGGGCCTTGCTGACCAGGCCTTCAAAGATGGCGGTGGTGGCCCTGCCCATCAGGCGGGGGCCAAATATCTGAATCACCGAAGCGCCCAGCGCCAGCATGGCTGCCACCAGAAAGCGGGTACGGTATTTTTTCATGCCGCCCAGCAACCGCTTGAAGGCATAGCCATAGTTCTTGGGTTTGTCGATGCGCATCGCGCCGCGTGGTCCGTGCATATTATGCCTCCTCCCCCTGG
>CAZCBC010000052.1:2156-3406 GCA_964496775.1 uncultured Oscillospiraceae bacterium | reverse complement strand
GCCCAATTCCTCTGCCTTCAGCTGGCTGGAGGCAATCTGACGGTAGATATCGCAGGACTGCATCAGTTCTTCATGCGTCCCCTGGGCGACAACCCGCCCGGCATCCAGCACCACAATGTTGTCGGCATGCAGCACGGTGGAAATACGCTGGGCCACCACCAGCACGGTGGCGTCCTGCCGATGTTCCGCCAGGGCTTTGCGCAGTTTCAAATCGGTTACAAAGTCCAGGGCGGAGAAGCTGTCATCAAACAGCAGCACCCTGGGGTTGCCTGCCAGGGCGCGGGCGATGGACAGGCGCTGTTTTTGGCCCCCCGACACATTGCTGCCGCCCCTGGCGATGGGGCTTTGGTAGCGCTGCTCCATGCCTTCGATAAACTCTTCCGCCTGGGCTATGCGGGCAGCGGAAATCATCTTGTCATCCGCCATCAGGGGGTCAGAAAACTTGATGTTCTCCTCCACTGTGCCGGTAAACAGCAGGCTTTTCTGGGGCACATAGCCCATAGCTGCGCGCAAATCGCGGATGTCATATTCCCGTATATCGATGCCATCCAGCGTAATGCTGCCCTCCGTCACGTCAAAAAACCGGGGAATCAGGTTTAGTATGGTGCTTTTGCCGCTGCCCGTACCGCCGATGAAGGCCACGGTTTCGCCGGGGCGGGCGGTAAAGCTGATGTTCCGAATGCTGCATTGCTCAGCATCGGGATAGCAGAAGGAGACATCATGGAAGACAATCTCGCCCTTCAAAGGCGAGAGCATGGGCACAGGCTTTTCCGGCGACTGAATGGAGGAGGGGGTATTCAATACCTCCTGCAGCCTTTCGATGGCCACATTGGCCCGGGGCAGAAATACCGCCGTCACAGTCAGCATCATAAAGGAAGAAACAATCTGCATGGTGTAGGAGATAAAGGCCATCATTTCCCCCACCTGCAGGGTGCCCCTGTCGATGCTGCCCGCGCCAAAGTACACAATCAGGATGGAAATCACATTCATCACCAGCATCATGGCGGGCATCAAGGTACTTAAGGAACGGTGGATAAACAGCATATTGTTTTTCAGCGCCTTATTGGCGCCGTCGTAGCGTTCCTTCTCAAAATCTTCACGGGTAAAGGCGCGGATGACGCTTAACCCCGTCAATATTTCCCGGCCCACCTGGTTGATTTTGTCCGTCAGCTTCTGCATCAGCCGGAAACGCGGCACCACCACCAGGGCCATGGTCATCATCAGCGCCATCTCATGGGCGGGGAAGCGAA
>CAZCBC010000052.1:0-2146 GCA_964496775.1 uncultured Oscillospiraceae bacterium | reverse complement strand
CGCCATCACCAGGCCCACCGCCACAAACACAATCCACCCCAGGCCCGTATCGGTACGGCTAACCTTCAGCACGCCGCCGACGCCCAAGATGGGGGCGTAAAAAGCGATGCGCATCAGCATGGTCAACCCCTGCTCCACCTGCTGAATATCGTTGGTGGTACGGGTGATAAGGGAAGCGGCGGAAAACTTTTCCACCTCCGCTGAAGAAAAGGACAATACCCGCCCGAAAATGTCGCGCCGAAGCCTCCGGCTGGTGCGGGAGGCGGCGCGGGAAGCGAACAGGCTGACGGAGGCTGCCAGAATACCCATCAGCAGCGTAATCAGCAGCATGATGCCCCCGGTGCGCAAAAGGTAGCTGTTGCGAAGGCTATCGGTGTTGATGGAAAGGCGATAATATTCCTGCTGCACAAATTGCGCTGCGCCTTGCTTCAGGGCACTTTCGCCCCCCATGCTGCTCAGCATGGTTTCAACCTTTTGATAAAAGGTCTCCGCACCTATGCCGCCCGCCTGAATCAGCGACAGCATCGCCTGAAGGGGAGCGCCCTCCTCGCTGCCCGCAATACCCAGCAAAGCAGCGGGCAGCAGCAGTTTTTCATCCAATCTATCCCGCTGTTCTTTGGACAGGGGCTGCAAGGCATAGATGCCCTCCTTCAGGGTATAGGCTTCCTCCAGCAAGGGGCGTTCTTCCCCAGGCATCAGACGATGCAATTCATCATATCCCTGCACGCTCAGGTACTGGGGCGACGGGCGCTCAATACCGTTTTGCCGGATGCCCACATCCACCAGGCTGGACGTGTAGCCCGGCAAAGCCAATTCGCACATGGCCTGCCCAAAGAGCAAAAGGAACACCAGCAGGCTGGCCTTCCATTCCTTCCTCAGGATGGAAAATAGTTTCATACATCCTCCATGAAAAGAAAAACGGCAGTCATGCTGCCGTTTTCGGGTTTTTTCCCGTTCGCACAGCCTAAAGGCTCGCTGTGCTTACTTTTTTACCGGGGAGTCAATGAGAATCTCCGTATCGTTTGCCTCACAGATTTTCTGTACGCCATGCTTCCCTTTTGTCTGCTTTACCAGCACGATGTTCGCATCCTGTAAAAGCTTCATGTGGGTGGTGATGGCGCCTCCGGTAATGTTGAGCGCTTCGGCAATGGCTGTCATGCGCATGGGTCCTTTCGCTGCAAGCAACTCAACGATGGCGATACGCGTCTCTGAGCTGAGCGCCTTGAACACCGCCAGGCCTTTCCGGTGTGACTTGATGTGAATCACAAAAAAACCCTCCTTCTTCTTTTGCCATACTGTCGTCCTATACAGTTACGCAATGGTTGTATTATATCATATATTCTTTGAATTGCCTACATAATTTCGTGAACAATTATAAAATTTCATTGATAAACAAACATTTTTTTGTATAGTACCCCTTTGGCAGGCGCTGTTTCATCACCTTCCCCATGCAACAATCGGTATAATCATGCGAATCATTGTACAAAGGCGACAGGGCGCTTCGATTGCCGCCCCTATCCGGAGGGGAATAGGGAGGTACATGTGGCGCAACAAATTGTCCCCACGCCGCGTTGACAACAAAAGTTTTCAGGGGTATACTACTTTTATTCCCGCTGATGAATGAGGACATGTCCCGTTTTACGTTCCCGCAAAGAGAGGCGCGCCATGGCTGCAAGCGCACCCGGTGGACAAAACGGGGTACCACCTGAGGAGGCAGGACGCAAGGCGAGCGATACAGCGCCAATAAGGGGCTTTTCGTAAGAAAGGCAACAAGGGTGGAACCGCGGATACACATCCGTCCCGAGAGGGCGGGTGTTTTTATTTGCAGGAAAGGAAGAAAGATATGCTGATTACATTCAAAAAAGAGCAAAAGGAATTTGACAAGGGCACCAATGCCCTGAACATGCTGAGCCACTTTGACGGGGAGCTTAAAAAGAACGCCCTGGCTGTCAAGGTAAACGGCGAAGTGCAGGACTTGGCCCAACCTATTGAGGAGGACGCCGTGGTCAATTTCCTCACCTTTGAGGATGAGGAAGGCCGGGAAACGCTGCGCCACACCGCCAGCCACGTGCTGGCCGCGGCGGTTAAAAAGCTGTACCCCGAAACCAAGCTGGCCATCGGCCCCGCCATCGAAAACGGCTTTTAC
>CAZCBC010000051.1:9482-15740 GCA_964496775.1 uncultured Oscillospiraceae bacterium | reverse complement strand
AGTGGCTTATACATCTACCACTTCGGGAAAGTTGCGAACTTTAGTGTACTCTATCGTATACCATTAAGAATATTTGATTTATCAGAATTTTTAATAATACAATAATCAGCACATTGCAGAAATTGTGAGGATGGATAACATGAAAAAACCCAGGGAAACTTCATCTATACAGCAAACGCTGTGTATAGATTATCTTCAAGGATTATTTACTAATCAAGACTTAAAAACGATTGAAAAACTTCTCTGGGATGAAAGTATTTCATTAATTTCACACTCCCATCAACCTCAACCTATTGCAGGTCTTGAAGAACTCTTTGCACAAGTATCATTATTTCTTTCTCAGGATATTGTACAAAGTATTGTATTAGGTTTGGCTACAAATGGAGTTTATGATGCCCTAAAGCAGACTCTTTTATTTGTGCATCACAAACTGAAAAACAAATCACTGTTGAAACTTGAAGGCGGAAAGACCGAAGAGGTAAAGCCTACCATTCACTTTATTATAGGTGGTATGCGAGCCATACTGCCTTTGAATATTGATGAAGAAAAATATAAGTATTTTGTAGATAAAATGTTTGCATCAATAGATACAAAAACCGTTTCTGAAGAATGCTATTGTAAATATGATGATGAACATAACACGATACAAATCCAAAGTAAAGATGATATTGTTTTCGCGGCATATCAGCAACAGATTTCACATAAAAAAACCATCACGAGCAAAAAAGTGAATAAAACAGGACAATAAGTATCTGTGAAGCCACACGAATACAGGAAGTTTCAAATGATTATTATTTGAAACTTCCAAAATGGCGGCGTTTACGCAAACGAGAAATGCTATACTGTTTAACTAAAAAAATCGCAAAGACAGTTTTTGATAAATGAAATAAGTATATTCTCTTACACTAAAACAGATAACGAAAACGCATCAACGACAGAACATTCCGCCGCCGATGCGTTTTCGTTATGTATCAACAAATGAAAGGAAAACTACCGGGAACAGTTAGCCGCCTTACAGAGGCAGCTTTTTCTCGCCGTACACTTCGTTGATGACCTGGGCAAGGCTGCAATAGATGGCGGAAGAACCGCAGAAGATGCCGACCCAGCCGCCCATCCTGGAGATGGCGGCGTTGCCGGTAAAGTCTCCCGCTGCCAGCAGGAAGAACAGCGCCGCCAGGCTGAGGAATACCACCTGCAAGCCGCGGTTCAGACGCAGGGTGGCCACAAACATCAGCAGCGTGAAGATGCCCCACAGCAGCAGGTACCACCCCATGCTGGTTAAGTCGGCAGGCTGGATGTTGGCAAAGGGCTTCATCCAGATAAGGATCAGCGACCACCAGAAGAAGCCGTAAGCGGTAAACGCCGTGGCGCCAAAGGTGTTATTTTTGAAAAACTCCATGATGCCGGCGACAATCTGCGCCGCGCCGCCCAGGGCAAAGCCCATGGCTACGATGACGATGGACAGGGGAATCAGGTCGGCGTTGTGCAGGTTCAGCAGGATGGTGGTCATACCAAAACCAAGCAGGCCGAGGGGACTGGGGTTAGCGACGGTCAGGGTTCTTTTTTCAGTGCTCATGCAAAAATCCTCCGCAAGTGTTTTATTTCACTTGTAGTATAAGCGAAAGCCCCGGAAGAAGCAATCACATTCCGCAGAATATTCAGGTTTTTCAGGCGTTTTGCCGCCTTTCGCTCCCCGCGACTGCCCCCAGGGTTAAGATAGGCAGCATCAGCAGCGTTACAGCCAGATGGGCATTGTAGAAGGTAAGGGCCACATATACCAGATAGCTGATAGGGGCGATCCGCAGCATCATGCCAAAGCCCGCCGCCATGGACCATAGCAGCCCCGCCCTGGGAAACAGGCGGGTCAGCACCAGCGCGAACAGCGCCAGATAGGTTATCCCAAAGAACAGATAGCTGCCCGCCGGGAACAGGAAGGGAAGGGCCAGACACAAAATAGCAGGCAGCAGCAGGGCGCCCAGGGCGTTCTCCAGGGGAGTAACGCTCTTTTTATGCCGGTACATCAGGGTAAAACCAAGCCCGCCCGACATAAGCGCCATCAGCAGGAACAGCGGGGTGCTTAAAGAAGAGCCTATCATGCTCTGGCCTTCCTCGAAGTTGTGCAGGGCATGCACTATTTCCACAAGGCCCAGGCAGACAAAATAGGTTGCAGTCAAAAACAGAAGATAATAAACAAAACTCAGCAGCACGCGGCTCAGCCGTACCCGTCTGCGCATCATATACAGCGCCATCAGCCCAAGGGACAGGATGCCCGCCCCAAAGGACAGTCCGTTAGCAACCCTTTGGCTCAGCACCACCAGCTTGTCGCCCAGCAGGGGGAAGAACACGCCTTCCTCATCGCTTTGCACCTGAATATTTTCCGCCGTGGCGAAATACTTTACAAGGGAGGCGGCGGTATCCAGGTACACCCTGGCGCTGTCCCGGGAGAAGGTCTGGTAGTTATCCTCAGGGGTGTGGTACACCTTGGCGTTTTCGATTACGGCGAAGTTCATGCCGGGGATGTCCCGCATAAAGAAGGGGGTTAAGTCGGTATCGTTGCGCATGGTGCGGTACACCGCCGTCGCGATGGAGGTGCTGACAGGGCGCTGCACCGCCTCGTTCAGCGTTTTTACCATGGCCAGGTTGTTTTTGCTTGTTTCAAACATGATCAGCGCGCCATGGTTGCCCCGGGCCTCCAGGTTTAATACCAGGGCGGTTTTCTCCTTCATTTCGGGATGGCTCTCCAGATATTTGAAGGCGCCCAGCAACCCCTGCTCTTCCCCGTCGGTAAACAGGAACAGCAGGTTGCGCTGGGGCGTTACCCCCTGCATCAGGCGCAGGCTTTCCAGCAGGGCGGCAACGGACACGGTGTCATCAAAGGTACCCGGCCCCATCTTAACGGAATCGGTATGGGCCATAAAGACAATGGTTTCCTCGGTATTCTCAGCAGGAATCAGCACGCTGATGTTGTTAAGCTCCATGGTGGGCTTGTCGCCGATGCCGCTGTATTCCCGGATGAACTCCTCCGTTTCCTCCATGGGCTTGCCCCGAAAATCGCAGCGGGCCTGGTGAAGGGCGAGGATTTCCTCCATCGTCAGGCTGTAGCGCTCTTCCTTCGGCTCGTACCCAAGGGCGGTCAGGCGCTCTAACAGATAGGCATGCATAGCGTGAAGGCCCTCGCTGTCCACGCTGTGCACCTCTTTGCTCATGATTTTCAGGTCGCTGAGCATCAGCTGAAAGTCCGGCCCTTCCTTGGCCTGCTCCAAAGCAACGGGCACTTCCTCTACCGATTCCGCCCTGGGAGACTGAAACCGGAGATACCCCAGATACGCCCCCGCAAGCAACGCCAGGCAAAGCAGCAATATGCCCCAGGATTTTTGTTTTATATTCAAAGCAATGTCCTCCAAATCGGTGTTTTTGAAACCTCTGGCATTATAGCATCTTTACGCTAAGCGTGCGGCAGAGAAAAACGAAATGTAATCGAAAGACGCCATCAACAAAACGAGGAAGCGCAAAGCACTTCCCCAAAAACGTATGATGCGTGTACAAATATCCGAACGGGCCCTCTACAGAATCCACTTTTGGTTGATGTTGTGCCGGCAAATGGCAAACAGCGCCGCCGCGAAAAACAGCAGCATCCCGAAGCACAGCGCAGGCGAAAGGATGTTCATGCCGGTAATCGCGCCCCTGAGGATATCCGTGCCATAGGTAAGGGGCAGACAGTAGGACACAGGCCGCAAAAATACGGGCAGGCTGGAAAGCGGCACGAACAGTCCGCAGAGAAACAGCATCGGAAAGCGAAAGAAGTTTGAAAAAGTCTGCGCTTCAAATACCTGCTTGGCCGATACGGCAATCAGAAGCCCCAGGAGCGCTGATGTAATGGCAATCATCAACACGGCGGGCAGCACCATTCCCCAGCTTACCGCATGCAGGTCAATGAAAAAGCCTGCGAAAATAACCGGCACAAACGCGTTAAACATGCCAAACAGGATGGTTCCCGCAATTTTTGCCAGCACCATGGTATTTAGGCTGATGGGCGCCAGCAGCAGCCGCTCAAAGGACCTGCCGCTGCGCTCAAAGGTGATGGTGACGGCCAGCATGGAGGTTGTGCCGAACAGAACGCTCATGGAAATCAGGCCGGGAAGCAGGTTTAAAATGCTTCCGCCGGGAGTGCGTATCAGCTGCATCAATGTCCATGAAAGGGGGAAGATGATGCCCCAGCTGATGTTGGGCGGCTTTAGGTAATAGTTCTTGACATCCTTTTTCAGAATATTCCAAAACGCAATCCAGCTTTTCATGGGCGCCCTCCTTTTTCTTTGTCTTTTTTCAGCACGGAGGATTCAATGCCCGTCAACTTAACGAACACATCCTCCAAAGAAGGGCGCAACTCCCTTGCTTCATATACTTCAATGCCCTTATCGTGGAAAAACTCCATCACCGGAAACAGCGGAATGCGCTGCGCAGATACCATGACGAGGGAATGATCAGGCTGGATTGTCATGCTGCTTCCCTTAAAACGGGATTGCAGCTCTTCGGAAAAGCCTTCGGCGTTCCTGTCCGTAAGAAAGCGGATGGCATGCGCGTGGGTAACGCTGTCCATCAGCTCCGGCACGGTACCGGACGCTACAATCCGGCCTTCCGCCAGAAAAGCGATGCGGTCGCAGATGCGCTCGGCTTCCTCTATGTAGTGGGTGGTAAGGAAGATGGTCGTGCCCTGCTGTTTCAACTCCATGATCATTTCCCGTATTTGCCGGGAGCTTTCCACGTCAATGCCCGTTGTCGGCTCATCCAGAAACAAAATCTGCGGGGAATGAATCAGCGCCGCCGCAATGGTCAGCTTGCGGCGCATCCCCTTGGAATAGGCCTTAAACGGCCGCTTGCCCGTGCCTTGCAGCCGAAACAGTTCCAGCAGTTGGCGGGCTTTCGGCTCCCTTTCTTCTTTGCGCATTCCATACAGCGCGGCGCAGAAGCAGAGATTTTCAAACCCGTCCATCTCGTTGTATAGATTGCTTTCGTCCGGAACAATCCCCATGATGGCCTGCGCCCTTTTTGTATGCTTTTTTACATCTATGCCATCCACCTTTATCTCCCCGGCGGTTGGCCGGGACAGGCCGATCATCATGTTGATGGTGGATGTCTTTCCCGCCCCGTTGGGCCCTAAAAAGCCGAATATTTCGCCTTTCTTAACTTCAAAGGAGATATCGTTTACCGCGGTGAAGCTGCCGTATGTTTTTTTAAGATTTGTGACACTGACCATGCTTGTGTCCGTTCCCGCTGTCCTCTGTGCCATGGCAAAACTCCTTCACTTCATCGCTGCACTCGCCCTTTTTGTGGCAATCCTGCTTTTCTTCGGCAGGACAATCATCACGTTTTTCCGGCTGACAGGCTTTCTGCTCTATGGCTGCCAGGGCTTCAATCTCCTTGGCCAGTTCCCGCAACACCATTCTGTCCACCGTGTAGTGCATGAAATAGCCGCGCTTTTCCCCCGCAAGCAGGCCAGCCTCCCGCAATACTTTCAGATGCTGCGAGATGGTCGCTTCCGTCAGGCCTAACTCGTTGGCCAGCGCGCGAACGCAATAGTTGTGCCGCAGCAGCAAGGTTAAAATGTTCATGCGCGTTTCATCAGCAATGGCTTTCAGTACCTTTTTGATATCCATAAAAATCCTCCTCAAAATTTAATTAGTCGGTTAGCTAATTAGATTTTAGTACACAAATCTAATTAAGTCAACACCTAATCAAATATATTTGTCGAATCACCCGCACATAAAAAAAGCCCGCACAGGCAGGCTCTTCTATATAAAGTTTTTGCGGATGGGATATGGTGCGTTGTTTTTCTCAAAACTCCCCCGCGTCCAGCCTGATATGCTCCTGGTTGCTGGTTTCCTCTATCGGGGACAGCACCACCGTGGCCCTGTACTTGGGGGCGGTAAACACGATGTTGTCCGTCGCCCTTGCATAGGTGCCGCCCGGGCCGAAGGCCTTATCCTCCCCCTGCCAGACGGCGCCGGTGGCGTAGGACAGGGCATAGCTGCCCACGGGCACCTTCACCCGCGCCTTTTCGCCGGGCAGCAGGAACAGGGTAACGGCGGGGGCTGCCGCCCCTTCAGGGGTCAGCTTTACATAGTAGGCATTGTCCTTGCGGGGGGCATGGAACAGTATTTCGCAGTCCCCGCCCTTAATGTCCCGTTTCAGCGTGCCCGTCTTGGGGAAGGGCTGGATGTCCTTGAGCTCCTCCGCCTTTTGCGGCGCGCCGCCGAAGGA
>CAZCBC010000051.1:0-9327 GCA_964496775.1 uncultured Oscillospiraceae bacterium | reverse complement strand
CCGAATAGCGCCCGTCAATTCGTTGCTGAGGATCTGCTGCCGCGCTTCCTGCAGGCCGGGCAGACTGTCCAGCCGGGCCAGGTTTTTGGACACATAGCCCTGGCTGCCGTCCAGCAGCTGCACATGGTACCAGTTGTCTTTCTCCCCCAGGCCGGGCAGCACAGTTTTTTCTCCGGCGCGGGCCACCCGGTCGCTGGTGGCGCTGGCATCGGCGCGGACATTGCAGGAGGTCAGGATGGTTACATAGCCGATATAGGGCTGCTGCACGGGGGACACATACGGAGTGTCCGCCTGAAGAGAAAACAGGGGCTGCTCCTCCCCCACCTGGCCCTTGGGCGTCAGGGTCACTTGCGCATTGTCCCACGCCTTTTCCTTTAACACCACGGGCAGGGGAAACAAAAGGCGCATGCCCTCATCGGCCTGCTCCATTTGGGGCAGGGGGTACCAGGCAAACAGGCTGTCCAGCCGCTCCCGGGCAACAACTTCCTCAGTGACATCGGGGAAAAAGGCGCTGTCCAGCGTCCACACCATGGCGTAGAAGGGGATGTCTTCCCCCTGCACAGCTCCCTCCGCCGAAAGGGTTGCCTTCGCCTCCAAAGTGCTTAGGGAAAGGGATAGCATGATGTCGCCCTCCTGCGGCACCCGCAGTACCCCTTCCTCCGGGTACCACTGGGGCTGTTCCGCCGCCAGGGCGGGCACCGTCAATAGCAGGCATATGATCAGCAGCACAAACTTTTTCATCCAAAGCCTCCTGGTTGTAAAACACATTTTCTTTTTTATTATACCTGTGTCCCCCGCCCGCCGCAAGGTTGCCGTTGACAAACCCCCTTTTCTGGCGGAAGATGGTAGCATCAACTGAAAAAGGAGCACCTATGTCTAGACTGGGAGATTTATTAAAACTGGAACGCACCCGCCGCAACATGACCCACAAGCAGGTGGCGCGGCTGGCGGGGGTCAGCGATAAATACCTGCAGGAAGTGGAAAGCGGCAAGCGCATCATTGCCGACGACCAGGCGCGGCGCATTTTGCAAAAGATGGGCGTTACCCACGAAACCGAGGCCGCCTTTTCTTTGGACGATATCGCCGCCACGGTGGATTTGCAGGCCGCCGTGCCCAACATACAGCGCAGGGTGCAGCCCGCGCAAAGCCCCAAGCGGGACAATCAGCAAAACGACAAGGTGGACGGCTCCATTTGGCTGGACGCCCTAAGCTCGGTGCTGCGCCGGGTGCCGGTATACAACGCCGCCATGAAAGAAGTGGGCCACCGCCTTCTGCCCGTGGAAAAGGGCAAAATCGAGGGCGCCTCCGCCGACAAGGTATTTTACTACATGGCCCCCGACAACGCCCTGCGGGGTTTCCGCGTGCATAAGGGAGATATTGTGCTCATCGTGCCCCAGACCATGTCCCAGGACGGGGCGCTGATGCTGTTGGACACCCCTCACGGCAAAATCCTGCGCATGATTAAGGACATGCCCCGCTTCCAGGTGATGCTGCAAACCTTCGACCAGCAGTTTGAAAGCGACATCATCAACCTGAGTGACGCCGTGTTTATCGGCAAGGCTGTGCGGCTGGAGGCGGAATTGTCCTAAGCAGGAGCATTACTTGATGTTAATGAATGGATTATAGATGGAACCCACGCTATGGCGCAGGGGTAACCTCCGCCTTGGGCGGCGCGGTTGGCGCGGGGATGGTTTCAGTGTTGGGTTTCTTGGGCCTCTTCAGCGGCGCGGGCGTAGTATCAGGATACCAGCCGTAGAAGGCAGCATGTTCACCGGGAGTGAACACCGTCAATTCCTGCTCTAAAAGGCGGAAGCCCCGCACATCTTCTTGGCCCGCCTGCCCGATTACGGGCGCGGCGCTTTGCGGTACGCCCACGATGCATACGTTGACGCCGCCATTGGTGTTGTAGATGGGCCATTTACGCGCCAGCCCTTCGATATATTTGGTATTGCGCCCTATGGCGGCGGGGCTTTTGCCGCACTGTATGAATAACGGATAATGCAGGTACGGGCGCAGCTCTTCCTGCAGGCTGTCTTCGGTAAACCCGTAGTTTTCCAGCGTACCAATATACATCATGGCATGGTAGGTATCTTCTCCCGTTACAAACAGCGCGCCGATGGGCAGGGCATTGCGCCACTTTTCAAAGGGCAGCCCTTTTAAATGGATGTGGGTCGTCTTGTTTTGCCGGGTATCCATCATACTGCGGATGGAGCGATAGTGTTTCCAGCCGTTCTGCTGATAGACCCACTGCGTAAAGCCGATGCTGTCAAAGCCGCTGAGATACAGCCGGCCTTTGGTAAAGAAGCGGTCGCCTTTTCCGGCAATCTGCTGCGTCAGAATATAGCGCTCCACGCTGCCATGAACAAAATAGGGAACGCCGTACTGGTAGAGCGCAACAACATTTTGCTTGGTCAACTCATTGTAGCGCTTCAGGAAAAGGTTGCCCTCTTCCAGCATTTCAAAGGCGCTGTCCAGCAAAGGGTGGGCCTTGATGGGGCCGAAGGGTACAAGGGATACGTCGGTAAAATAGGTGTTGGCGGCAGCGCCATCCTTGTTTGGTGTTTTGCCTGCGGCACTGGCGGCAATATTGGTGGAAGACGCAACGGGGGCCGGAATGGTCCTGGCGTTGGCAATCTTGGGCGTTCTAAGCTTTTGGGACGGCGTATCAGGGTACCAGCCATAATAGGCCAGTTTTTCCGAAATGTCGTAGGCCAGCAGTTCCTGCCCCTTTAAATTAAAGAATCTGACGGCAAGGTTGCCCGCCTGTCCCGATAGCGGCGCGGCCTCCTGCGGTACGCCCACGATGGATACGCACACACCGCCGTCGGTGCCATATATCTTCCACGGCCTGTTCAGGCCCGCAATATATCGTTCGTTGCGCTTGATGGCGGCCAGGCTGTTGCCCGACTGGATGAACAACGGGTAGTCAAGATAAGGCTGCAAAGAAGGGCCTACCTCCTGCTCGGTAAAGCCGTAATTACGCAGCGTGCCCACATACATCATGATATGGTTGCTGTATTTACCTTGCAAAGAGATCAACGCACCGATGGGCAGCACTTCGCGCCATTTTTCAAAGGGTACGTTCATCAGCGGGATGCGGGTGTTTAAATTACGGTGCTCATCGAAAGTATCGGTTATTTTCTCGGGATGTTCCCAACCGTTGGCCTGGTATATCCATTGCGTCAGGCCGTGACAGTCGAAGCCGTATATATAGATTTTGCCGCTTACAAAAAAGCGGCTGTTTTGCCATGCTGATCTTGGTTGCAGCAGCAGCCTTTCCAACTTTCCGCCAAAGAAATACGGCACGCCGTACTGGTACCGGACGATTACATTTTGCCGGGTTAGCTCATTATAGCGCTTAACGAATATGTTGCCTTCTTCCAGCATTTCAAAGGCGCTGTCCAGTAGCGGATGGGCCTTAATGGTGCCTGTGGGCAGAAGCATACGCGCAGGGCCGTCAGGTACAGGGGACGGAGTAGGGGTAAGCGCCTCCACATGCGCCAAAAAAGACAGCATAAGCAACATCAGGATCAGCAATGTCAGTAGGCTGCGTTTCCTCATCTTTCTATTCCTCGCTTTCGACGAAAGGAATGATAACATAGAAACAAATAAGATGACAGCCTGTTTGAGCCCTGTACGTAATTTTTGTTTTATTAAACGATATTCATCATCCATTGTCTGCCGGTCATGCTTCGAATGGTAGTATCCGGCAGATGTTTCATGGTTTCACATCATTGATTTATAACATGCTCTATTTATTATTTGTAATTACCATAGCGATTGCTCTTGTATTGCAGCCTACATGGCAGGCAATGGAGCAAGAAAGCTCGGAATATGTAACCTGATAATTCGGGAAAGCTTTCTGCACTCGTGCATTCCATTCCTGTGCATGCTCCTCATGTAAAAAGGTACCAGCCGTATACAAGGCTACTTCGCCGGGAGAAATAAAGCGAAAACGTTCTTCAAGATCGACTTTCATCAAATGAATCAGTGTTTTCTGCGCCTGCTTATCACCTCGGGTCACGCATTGCGCGTCCAGTTTACCGCCGCGGATATTTAGGATGGGATGCAGATTCAATGCAGTTGCCAAGGAGGCGGCAGCTGCGGTTACTCGACCGCTTTTCTTCAGATATTTGAGTGTATCCACACATAGATAGATGCTGGCATCAAAAGCTCTTTTTTCCAGCAGCGCTTTGATTGATACACCATCGATTCCTTGCCGGGACATATACAGCGCATCGTAAACACTGGTGCGTTGGGTAACGGAAATGCGGCGATTGTCCACAACATGGATTTTTCCTTCATATTCCTGTGCCAACATTTTTGCCACTTCGCATGAGCTGCTGAGACTGCTGCTCATTGGGATATATACGATTTCATCCGCATAATCAGCCAAGATACGATCCCATAAATCAGTTACTTCGCCGGGAGCGGGCTGGGATGTGTGAACGGCTTTCCCCGCTTCCAGTGCGGCGTATAGCTCACTATTTGTAATATCGACGCCTTCTGTATAGCATACATCCTCCACAATAACCGGCATCGGCAGCACAAAAATGCCGTTTTCTTTTCCTTCCGATACGGAAATCCCGCTGTTTGTGTCCGTCATAATCGCTGTTCTCATACATTTCTCCATTGAGCAAACTAAGCCCTTTGTTTAAAGTATTCTGTTTTTATCATAGCAGGTCAAACTAAACTGAAACGAAACAAAACAAAACCGTTCTGTTCAAAATACAAAACGGTTTGGATGATATTGCTTAATCTACGCAGGAAGCGATACTGTGAAGGCAGTTACGTCCCTTAAACTGCTGGCAGTCACTGTTCCATTATGCAATGCAACGATTTTCTTCACAACGGCCAAGCCAATCCCATGGCCTTCTGTGGCATGGGATGAATCAACTTGATAGAATTTTTGAAAGATATACTCCATTTGCTCTTCAGGGATCGTGCTGCCGGTGTTTTCAATGGTCACTGTAATCCAGGATTTTACCGGCTGAATGCTGACCCTAATGGAACCGTAATCCGTGGTAAATTTGATGGCGTTATCCAGCAGGTTAATCCATACCTGTTTGAGCATTTCCTCATTACCGCGCCCTGTTACTTCGCCAAACTCCAGATTAAATTCCACGTTTTTTTTGTTCCATTTGTTCTCCAACAGCAGGATAGCGGAACGGATTTGTTCGGACAGATTAAAAGATGTAACATCTGTCAGAATCGTTTGGTTTTCCACCCTTGTCATGTTCAATACTTGGGTTGCCAGTTCCGATAACCGCAGTGATTCCTTTTCTATCACGTCGATATATTCTTTCTTCTGCTCTTCTGTCAGATTTCCCCGCTTTAACAAAGCTGAAAATCCAGCAATGGACATGAGGGGAGTTTTAAACTCATGCGAAAAATGGTTGATAAAATCTGAACGGAACAACTCGGTGTTTTCTAATTCCTGGGCCATTTTATTAAAGCTTTCGTTCAGTTCAGCAATGGCCGGAATAAGGGAAACGATTTTTCCTAAATGCAGTCTGGTCTGAAAATTTCCGGATGCAAGGCTGTTAATAGCTTGAATGATTTCATTGACGGGTTTAAGAGGAATATGTGTTACAAGGGTCGAAATAATAGCGCCGCACACGATACTAATCAGTATCATTTTTTCAATAAGATAATTTGTATCCAACGTTCCGCTGCCCATACTCAGCACATTTGCCCGAATCAAAAGCATGACCACACTTAGAACGATAAGCATGGTAAAAAGCAACGACAAAAAAATCAGGATGGAGAAGATTGCCGCCAAACTTAGGCGACGCTTCCGGGCTCTTTCCTTTTTCCCATTATTCATTTTTTTTAACCGCCTTGTATCCCAGCCCACGTATGGACTGTATTTCAAATTCATCCCAGTTCTCAAACCGCTTCCGGAGTCTGCCGATGTGCACGGTCACTGTTTCCCAGCCTGTTTCTGAATCATATCCCCATATCTCATCCATCAGTTGAATCCGGGTGAATATTTTTCCGGGATAGGAAAGCAACTTATAGAGCAGCATAAACTCCTTTTGCGGAAGTTCAATACTTTCCCCCGGACGGGTAACCGTCATGGCGTCATAATCCAGCACTGCGTCACCAACTTGCAGTTTTCTTTCGTTGATAATCTTTGCTCGACGAAGTAGTGCTTTGATACGAAGCAAGAGCTCTTCTAAATCAACAGGCTTCGTCATATAGTCATCCGTACCTACCCGAAAGCCTTGATGCTTTTCTTGTGGTAATTGTTTGGCTGTAACCATCAGGATCGGTAGGTCATTTCGTCCTTCCCGCACGATGCACGTAAACTCATAGCCGTCCATTTTGGGCATCATGATATCCAAGACCACCAAATCAATGTGTTCCTGTTCAAGCTTTTTGAGGGCTTCCTCACCATTTGTTGCGGTAGACACTGTATATCCGTCACCTTCCAGCACTGCTTGCAGCAGCCGCCGAGAGTTTGTATCGTCATCCGCTACTAAAATATGAAACACCTCAAGCACCTCATTTCAATTCGTTCTCTAATGATGTTATTCTGCTGAAATGGCTGTAGAGTCTTTGTTCATTCATCGATTCCTGTTTCTCTATTTGGCCTATACGCATAAAATATACCACATTTCTAAACTGAAGCGAAACAGATGTGGTTCTTGCCCATAAGTCTTTGCTGATAGTTTAGATTCAGTTTGAGTTCAGTTTAGATTCGGTTTAGATTGATTGTGTATCCTAAAGAAAAATGAAGGAGAAATAGCCATGAAAGTTTCAGCCACAATCAAAAAATACGGTCTTGAAAAAGTGTTCGACTATCTGTACAAGAACCCTGAAGAAAACCTGGGAAAGATATTAAACTTAGTTGAGAAGCACGCAGGGAAGATGTATCCTAATCAGATTGCACAGTTCCGCGACGTCGTTGAAAACCCGGAAAACCCTTACCATGGCTATGTGCTCCATATACTGGAACACGTTGATCCGGAAGTGGTAAAGACACTTCTCGTCAATTTTTTCATCAATGAAAGCATGATTGGTTGGTCCAAGCAGAATGAATTAAAGGAAAAATATAACTGCAATATTCCCTGGACCATCCTTCTGGACCCCACCTCGGCCTGCAATTTGCACTGTACAGGATGTTGGGCTGCCGAGTATGGCAATAAACTGAACCTTTCTTATGATGAGATTGACGATATTATCCGGCAGGGAAAAGAGCTGGGCGTCTATATGTACATCTACACCGGCGGTGAGCCCCTGGTGCGCAAAAATGATATCATCCGCTTGTGCGAAAAGCATGATGACTGCATTTTCCTCTGCTTCACGAATGGTACCCTGATTGACGAACAGTTTGCCGATGACATGCTGCGAGTAAAGAACTTCGTACCTGCCATCTCTTTGGAGGGTATGGAAGAATCAACCGATAGCCGTCGGGGTGATGGGGTGTTCAACAAGGTGATCCAGGCCATGGATCTGCTTCGGGAAAAGAAACTGGTGTACGGAATTTCCTCCTGTTACACGAGCGCTAATTATGATTCTATCACTTCGGAAGAATACTTTGATATGCTGATTCAAAAGGGTGCTTATTTTATCTGGTTCTTCCACTATATGCCTGTGGGAAATAACGCAGTGCCGGAACTGATGCCCAATTCCGAGCAGAGGGAGATCGTCTATCGTCGCATCAGGGATATGAGGAGACGGAAACCTCTGTTCTCCATGGATTTCCAAAATGATGCCGAATTCGTGGGTGGCTGCATAGCGGGTGGCAGGCGTTATTTCCATATCAATGCAAACGGCGATGTCGACCCTTGTGTGTTTATTCACTACTCTGATTCCAACATTCGGGAAAAGAGTATACTGGAAACACTGCGTTCCCCGCTGTTCCAGGCTTATCACGATAACCAGCCCTTCAATGAAAACATGTTCCAACCTTGCCCCATGCTGGAAAACCCTCAATTACTGCGCCAAATAGTAAAACAAACTGGGGCGCACTCTACCGACCTGCAATCGCCTGAATCAGTGGAACACCTCTGCGCCAAGTGCGACAGTTACGCCGCTTGCTGGCAGCCCAAAGCGGAAGAACTGTGGCAAGAGATACCCGAGGAACGCAGAAAGTTCGTTTTGGAGAACAACACAATGTGCTAATATATTTCTCCGCTCTTTCTGCCGGTATCATGCCAGGTATAAAGAAGAGAAAAAATGTTACTGTTATTTAATGTGCTGATAAAGAACGCTTAATCTGATACAAACCGTTAGGTTTAACGATAATACATCTCTTGTTCCGGAACATATATTTTGCTAAGTGTCATCAAACGCAAAAAACCCCCTGATTCCTCAATGGAATCAAGGGGTTTTTTGTGGTCGCATTAGGGCTGTGCCTGTGACCACCGCAATGTGAATACGGTGTTCTAATAAGACGCCATAAAAAACCTGATTTCCCAAAATTACAGGTTTTCTTTTTTAATCCATGTTTAGAATGATTCTATTCCGGGTACAATCATTGTGAAAGAGTTACCACTAACTATTAACCACTACCTACTAACAATTATTTTACAGGAGGAATGTATTATGGAAAACATTACCGTTACTACCGAAAACCGTCTGCCTTTGATTGGCGACAGAGCGCCCGAGTTTCATGCCAACACCACCCAGGGCCCCATCCACTTCCCGCAGGATTTTAAGGGAAAATGGGTCATCCTGTTCTCGCATCCGGCAGACTTTACCCCCGTTTGCACCACCGAGTTTATGACCTTCGCCTCCATGGCCGACGAGTTTAAGGCCATGAACACCGAGTTGGTCGGCCTCTCCATCGACTCCATCCACGCCCATATCGCCTGGCTGCGCCGCATACAGGAGCTGGAGTGGAAGAACTTAAAGAACATCGAAGTCAAGTTCCCCCTGATTGAAGACCTCAGCATGGAAGTGTCCGGCAAGTATGGCATGGTACACCCCGCCACCGGCAACAAGACCGCCGCTGTGCGCGCCGTGTTTGTCATTGACCCTGAGGGCGTTATCCGCACCATTCTGTACTACCCCGCCTCCACCGGCCGCAACTTTGACGAAATCAAGCGCATTGTGCAGGCCCTGCAGAAGGCTGACAAAGAAAATATCGCCACGCCCGCCGACTGGCGCCCCGGCGACGATGTCATCCTTCCCTCCCCCGGCACCTGCGGCGCGGCCAAGGAGCGCGTAGAAAGCCAGGACGAGAACAAGTACTGCCTGGACTGGTTCCTGTGCTTCAGGAAAGAAAAGTAATAGCCCCTTTGAAAACCGGCCTTTGCGCCGGTTTCAGACTGTCAAAGAACCCTTGTTAAGCGAAAGCGAGACAGGGTTCTTTGCTTT
>CAZCBC010000050.1:5246-15799 GCA_964496775.1 uncultured Oscillospiraceae bacterium | reverse complement strand
CAGCGTAGCGCTGCTACGCTTCCTTCACTGCTCCTTGCTGCAAGCCAAAATCCCTCTCCACTTTGGATGCATTACTGTTTTACATCAGTATAAAGTTTTCAAGGAGGGGTGTGGGGAGGATGCTTTTTCAAAAGCGTCCTCCCCACATAAAACCCCTTTATCTATTATCCATCTTCGCCTGCCATTTATCCAACTGCATGGCGGCGACAAAGCCGATGCCGGCCAGAAGGATGCCCAGCACAAGCTGGCCCACGCTGGCAAAGGAAGGGATGATGGTCAGGGTGGAGGCCAGCACCAGGCCCACCACGGCGTGGGAGGCAATGGAGAAGCGCTCGTTGAACAGCTTGTCGATGAAGCGGGCAAAGAGCAGGGCTACCAGGCCGATGCCGGCAAGGAGGGGCAGGATGATGCCCAGGTTGAGGGCGCCGACTTCGCTCATAATGCTTTCGTACAGGCCCATAAAGATCAGCAGGCTGGAGCTGGACAGCCCCGGCACCACCAGGCTGAAGCCCCAGATAATGCCGCTGATGAAAGCCCAGGGGGTGTTGAGGGTAAGGGATAGCTTGCCTGCCTGGTTAACGATAAGCAGGATGGTGAGGAGCAGCGCAAAGGATACGCCCAGCGCCAGGTAATCTTTTTTGGTGGATTTTCCGTCCCGCTGCGCGTTTTTAAGCAGCATGGGCACCGTGCCGAAGATTAGGCCGATGAACAGGCATAGTGTCAGAATCTCATATTTTTTAAACAGGTCGCCTATCACCTTGGCAAAGCCCACAAAGCCCAGGGCCACGCCGATGCCAACGGGCAGGAAGAGCTTCCAGTGCTTCTTAAAGGCAGTAAAGGGATGGCTGAGCAGCTCCATCATGGGCTGATAAATGCCGAATACCACGGCGAGAACGCCGCCGGATACGCCGGGCAGTATGGCGCCGCCGCCGATAAGAATGCCGTTGAGTATCCGCAGTAAAAACAGGCTGTTGGATTTGTTTTGATTGGCAGTGGTCATAGTGTCCTCCGTTTCTTAGGCCGAAATGGCCTGCTCATTGTAGCACGAAGCAAGGCGTGTGGCAATCAGGGATGCAGCAGGGCGGCTTGTGCCGAAACAGGATGAAAACCAACCGAAATTAACTAAACAAGGCAGCGTTTAGTTTTATAAAAATGGTTGGAAAGTAAGGAGTAATGTAGTATAATCCATTGTAAAGGTTTAGTAAAATTATATTTTGGAGGTTCCCATGAATATACTTGGCATATTGACCATGGTTGGCGGGCTGGCCTTTTTCCTGTATGGAATGGATTTGATGGGGGGCAGCCTGACCATGATGTCAGGCAAGAAACTGCAGCGCATTCTGGAAAGCCTGACGGACAACGCCTGGAAGGCCATCATACTGGGCATGGGGGTTACAGCGGTTATCCAGTCCTCCTCGGGTACCACAGTAATGGTGGTCAGCCTGGTAAACTCAGGCATCATGAAGCTGCGTTCGGCCATCGGCGTGATTATGGGCGCCAACATCGGCACCACGATAACGGCGTGGATTCTGAGCCTGACGGGCATCGAAAGCAGCAATTTGTTTGTACAGCTGCTGAAGCCTTCCTCCTTTTCGCCGGTGCTGGCGATGGCGGGCGTTATCATGCTGATGTTCTCCAAGAAGGAGAAGAATCACGTTGTGGGCAAAATCATGGTGGGTTTCGCCATCCTGATGTTTGGTATGGATTTGATGAGCGGCGCCATGAAACCGCTGGCGCAGATGCCCAGCTTCCGGGAGTTGTTTATTAAGTTTTCCAACCCCTTTTTGGGGATTCTGGTGGGCGCTGTGCTGACGGCGATTATCCAGTCCTCCTCGGCGTCGGTGGGTATTTTGCAGGCGTTGTGCGCCACGGGCATGGTGCAGATGTCGGCGGCCATTCCCATCATCATGGGGCAAAACATCGGCACCTGCATTACCGCCGTATTATCTGTTATCGGCGCCAAGCGCAATGCTAAACGCGCGGCAGTGGTGCATCTTGCCTTTAACATCATCGGCACCGTCCTCTTTATGGTGGTTTACTATGTGGGCGAAGCCTTTGTAGACTTTGGCTTTGCCAGCCAGGTAGCTACGCCGGTGTCTATCGCTATTGCTCATTCGGTGTTTAACATTACGAATACCCTAATTCTTGCCAACTTTATCGGCGGGCTGGAGAAGCTTGCCTACCTGCTGATTCCCGAGTCCGAGAGCGAAAAGAAGGAAAAGGAGGACGAGTTCCGCCTGCTGGACGACCGTCTGCTGGAAACCCCTTCCGTTGCTCTGCAGCAGGCGTGGACGGTGTCTGTCGCCATGATGGATCGCTCCAAACAGGCCATGGATTTGGCCTTGCAGCTGATGTACGAGTTTGACCATGACCACTACGAAGAAGTGCGCAGCCTGGAGAGCCGGGTAGACAGGTATCAGGATCGTCTAGGCGACTACCTGCTGAAAATCAGCAACACTCATATGAGCGATAAGGACAATCTGCGCCTGTCGGTGATTATGAACAGCATTACCGACATCGAACGCATCTCCGACCATGCGCTGAGCATTGCCATTGAGGCGCGCAAGTTAAATGACAACCCGGGCAGCTTCTCGGATTTAGCTATGCAGGAGTTGGGGGTGTATACCAACGCGCTGAAACATATCATCAACCTGACGTATGAAGCTTACAAGGATGAGAATACGACCCTTGCCCGGGATGTCGAGCCCTTGGAAGAGGTGATCGACCGCCTGAGCGAGTCCATCCGTATCCGGCATATTGACAGGCTGCGGGGCGGCCTGTGCACAGTGGAAATGGGCATGCTGCTGACCGACGTGACCTCTGCCATGGAGCGTGTCAGCGACCACTGCTCCAACATTGCCGTGGCGCTGATTGAGATACACGCCGGCGTGTATAATGCCCATAAGTACCTGCGCAAGGTGAAGGAAAAGGACACCCACTTCCAGAAGAAGCTGGCGGAATACCTGGAGGCTTACCAACTGCCGGAAAATATTGTGGAAGCGGCGGCCTGCGCGTCTGCCGATGCCCGCCCAGCCGTAGAGAACGCGTAAACGGCCCGGGACACATACTGCCCGCAAAGGGAAAAACAAGACATGGCCTTGCTTTTCGGGCAAGGCCATCCTCTTTTGCATAACTTTACAAAACCCCGGGGGTTTGGAACTTATTCTGATCCTTCTGGTGGCGTTCATCATCGTGGGCCCCAAGGATTTGCCCAAGGTAGCGCGGGCGCTGGGACGCTTTGTGCGCTGGCTGCGGGAGATGTTCAACGACTTCAAGGAAGAGATGGGGTTGGACGACACCATCGACGACTTGAAAGCCATGGAGAAGGACGTAAAGGATACGCTGCGCAAGGCCGACCCTTCGGTGGACCTGCGCAAGGCGGAACTATCTGTTAATAAGGCGCTGTCCGAAGCCAAAGAGGCGGCGGAGAGCAAGCCGGATACAAAGAAGGAGTAAAACATGAGATTAGGCGTACTGGAAATTGTTTTGATTCTGGTGCTGGCACTGGTATTATTTGGCGGCAAAAAGTTGTCGGGCGTGGGCAAGGCCCTGGGCCAGTCCATCCGCGAGTTTAAGGATGAGGTAAGCGGCGGCGACGATAAAAAGGCCGACGGCGAGGAAAAAGATACGGACGCTAAGGCCTAAGCCTTATGAGCAAAACCAAGCAGGATAGAGCGCTGAAAAAGCAGGTGATTACTGAGCACCTGCTGGCTATGCGCCGCATGATTGTTATCATCGTGGCGGCGTTATTTGTGTGCTTTATTCTGCTGTTCTATTTCTTTATCGAGCCGCTGGTCAATTTTGTGTTGCAGCCCGTCTACGCCCGGGGCATAGACGTCATTGCCACCAGGGTGTCGGAATCCCTGATGATGAAGTTTAAAACTGCCATGGTGGCGGCGGCGGTGGTCAGCATGCCCGTTACCATCTGGCAGATATGGGGCTTTGTCAGCCCTGCCCTGTACAAGCGGGAACGCAAGGTTTTCCTGGGTGTGTTCCTTACGATGATTGCCCTGTTTTTTGTGGGCGTTGCCTTTTCCTATGCGGTGGTGTTCCCCCTGGCGGTGGATTTGTTCTATGAGGCCAGCGCAGGTGTGGCAACCCCCATGTGGTCGGTGGAGGAATACTTTAACTTTACCCTGTCCTTTGTGCTGCCCTTTGGCCTGATGTTTGAATTGCCCGCTGTCATCTACATGCTGGCGCGCCACGGCAAGGTAACGGGCAAGGGCATGGCGGACAAGCGCCGCTACTTTATCCTGGGCGCTTCCATTGTAGCCGCCATCCTGACGCCGCCCGACGTGGTCAGCCAGATATTGCTGCTGCTGCCCATGGTGGCGCTGTACGAGGTCAGCGCGCTGATTGCCCGCACCGTGAAGCCTGCCCCCAAAAAGGACGAGGAAGAGGCTGAGGAAGACGCGGAAGAAACGGAAAAGGAAGCTGAAAAGGCCAAGCCGGAAGAAACCAAGCCGGAAAAAACCGAAGAACCGGCGAAGGCGGAAGCCGAGAAGGAAGAGGACGACGCGTTTTTGAAGGCGTTTCCGCATATGAAGAAGGCAGACAAGAAGTAAGCATGGATAAAGATAGTAAAGGATAGCGCAGGCCGAGAGGGTTGCGCTTTTGTTTCAAAATAGCAGTATTGAAAAATCTCAAATTTTCAAGCGAAAGGGAAAACAAGAAAAAATGCCGGAATGAATGTACGAGTGAAGAATTTGTTCTTATTGTAGAATATTACCACAATTTTGATATGGAAACCAGTTAAATCCTGATATAATTACAAAGACTTGTATGGGTTAAATGTGCTGACGTATAAAACGAGAAAGAGAATGATGGAGGATTTTTATGGCGAAACAAAAATACGCATTGAACCCAAGTGAAAAAATAGTCTACAAGACATCTTGTGTTCGACATGGGTTTTGGGGAGCGTATACAAATGTCCTGACAATTACAAATCAAAGTGTGATTTTAGAAAAGTACGGGATGTCGAACGATTTTGAAGGAATTGAAAGATTCGATTATTCTGTTATTGATCAGGCTATTCAAGGTGAAGCGTCTAATGGTCAAAAACAGTTGGAACTGTACATAGGCGGTAAGGTGGAAGATTTTGCT
The DNA here is from genome assembly GCA_964496775.1 of uncultured Oscillospiraceae bacterium. GTDB lineage: Bacteria > Bacillota > Clostridia > Christensenellales > Aristaeellaceae > DTU024. The sequence continues at coordinate 10,696 of CAZCBC010000050.1, read as the reverse complement.
TTGCAGTCAGGCGATGAAAACAAAATGAAAATTATAGTGATGGCAATCAATGATCAGATGGGGCCTGATGCCGAACATCATGATATCAATTATTACCAGAACATCGAGAGGGAAGCAGAGGAAACCGACAGAATCTTGGAGCTTAGAGCAAAGGCACAAGAGAAAACGCCTGTTTCTGGGGGCCCTAATTTGGAAATTGCAGGCGCTGCAGCAAAATATTTACTCAAATCAGGCGATTTTAGTGCAAAAGGTGTTACGAAAGCCGTCATGAAAGCAGCAGACAAGCAGAGAAGAAAAAGTATCTTCTCTGGTATGATTGATAAATTTCTGGATGACGCTGGCATTAGAGATCTTCAGGATGAATTTATCGAAATGGGAAATGAGTTTAGAGAAGAGTTCGGTTTGAAAACCAAAATGACACATGCTGAAAGGAAAGAGCTTGAGGAGTTAGAAGAAAAACAAAGAAAGCAAGAAATTCAGCGTCAGAAAAATGCGACATTTCAAGACGGAGTTTCACAGCAGATAACAAGAATTGGTGCTCAGCAAGGCGGAGCAACAGAAGCAACTACTCAGAGCACAGAGAACGCAAAAATGTCAATGAAGGAACAGCTGGAGCTGTTACAGCAAATGAAAAGTTTGTTGGATTCCGGTGTTCTTACGCAAGAGGAATTTGAAAAGAAGAAACAAGAAATTTTAAACAGCTGATTTTATAATGACGGCATTATACCTGATGAAAGAGAGACCAACCATAATGATTGGTACATAAAAGGAGCAGCATAGTAGCTGATGAGCCCGTATCGTATGCAGAAAAAGAATAGATTGAAACGGGGGGGAAGAGATAATGTCACAGTATTTTGTGTCAGAAGACCAAGTAAAAAAAGTGCTGAAAATAGATTCTTTTAAAACTATGTCGAAAGACAAAATCATGGAGTTCGCTTCATTGATTCCGCGCATGGATAAGGATGTTGCTATTGCAATCATCAATCAGTTTCCTGTTTACGTAGAATTCTCTCGTAACATGATTGAACAATACAACGTAATGTGCGACAAGGCTCTTCAAAGCAATGACGCCAGCCTTAAGGATTCGGTTAAGGCATACAAAACCATTTTGGATGACCTTAGTGTTTTGCTCAAGCAAGATGGCATTGCGCCAGAGCAACAAGAGAGAATTACGAACAAAATGATTCTGGTCGCAGATAAAATCGCTGGACTTCACAAAGATAACCGCAATTTCCTTGAAAGAATAATCAAGTATAGAACGCCTCTGATTGCTGCTGCGTTGTTGGGAGCAGTAATTTTTGGAGTTAGTGTTAAAGGATCTAAACTGCCCTCCATAAACGGAGAAGAGTAACTCCAAACGGAAAGATATTAAGAATAAGTCTCAAATAATCAGTTGTTGCACCAACTGATACAATCTCGATAATGCAAACAGTAGGAATGTTCGCTGTGTTGAATGGACGGGTTTGAGGATTAAGAATAAACTGATAGACTGAGTTAGCATTCATGCGGATATTGAATCCCCACCTATTTGTACCTCCAAACGTTGATAACATTGTATCATGTTGTCCAACTTTTGAGGAACGTTTCAATACGGGGAGGATGCTTTTTTAAAAGCGTCCTCCCCGTATATCTCTTATATCTTATTCACTTGTCTTGCCAGCTGCAAAATACGCTGCGCTGCTTCGTCACCGTGCCCTTCGCTCCTTACCCGATGGACAAGTCCATCGGGAGCATGCGCTACGGGACGCTTCCTCTCAATCGAAAGCAGGCTTTCGATTGTTTTTTCGCCTGCGCAACATAGGTCTCACAACAAACGCAAACCTGTTTGCGTTTGAGAGGAGGAACCATGCAACGCACGCCTCCCACAGGCTTTGCCTGTGGGAAAGGCAGTGGAATGCGTTTCGACGAGATTCCCCTTTGGAAACCTGCAATATTACAGCAGGTTGTTGGCTTCCAGGTCGTCGGCTACATCCTTGAGGCCGAACTTCTCTAAGGTTTCCCGGGTGGGCGCGCCGTCCTCGTCCCAGCCAAACTCGGCGTAGAACATGGACAGGGCATCCTGCCAGTCTTCCTTTTCCATCTTGATGGTGCCTTCGGTGAAGGCGGGAACATCAGGCTCGGTATTATAGGCGTAGTCGGCAATCTGGTCGTGCAGGTTGCGCATGTCGCGGCTGCCCACGGTCAGCACCGTCATGGCGCGGGACAGCTGGATGGAACGCTCCGCCATGAAGTCCAGCTCTTCCTCGGTGATTTCCTTGCCGGTGATGGCGCTCATGTACTGGGCTTCCACCGACAGGTCGCCCTGGTAGCCCCTTTCCTTGCGGGGGCTGAAGGTCATGGGCCATACCCAGTTGCACAGGGTAAAGCTGTCATGCAGCACCTGCTTGACAACGCCGAACTTGGCAAACTTGGCCTTGGCCTGGTTCATTCTGGTGTAGTTGCGCGGCTTGTCCAGGCAGCCCTTGCCGAACAGCGGCTCCACAATGCTCTTTTGCACGGTGTAGGGCAGGCCGGAGCCTACAATGTTGATGATGGTATGGCACATGCCGTCGCGGTTGTAGATGATGTTGGTCAGCATGCCGACCTGGGCGGCGCACTCGTTGCCGTGGTGGCGCTTGGCGCCTATGGTGCTGCTCCACAGCGTCATGGCGGCGGAGTTGAGGTAATCATCGCCCAGCAGGTCGTGGTACTGCTGGTCTACATAGTACGCGCCCTGGGCCAGGGTGGACAGGGGATGGTTGACATCCACCACACGCTCCAGAATATCCGTGATGAAGGTGATATCGCCGCTTTCGCGCTTGGACCAGTCAATCTCGGCGTACTGTTCCGGAGTCATGATTTTTTCCATCAGGCCGTTGTTCATGAAATAGTTCAGGGTGCAGGGCAGGTCGCCGTAGTTATCCCACAGGCCGTAATCGTCCGCTGTGATGGCGCCCAGCACGTTGGCGCAAATCTTGCCGTCGCCCTCGTCCTCAACATCGGCGTAGTTCTTCATAATCCAGGAGTACTGATAGTTGCCCAGACAGGTGTTGGCGTGGGTGGTGTTGCGGCCGAACTTCTTCAGCTGCGGAATGTTCACCGACGCGTAGCAGCGCACGGGGCAGTTGGTGCAGCCCGTCATCTTAACGGTGTACTTTTCCGCGATGGGGCCGTGGTCGAACACGGACTTCTGGCAGCGGAAGCCCATCAGGGTGGGCTGTCCGGGAGGTGATTCGCCGGTGTCAATGGGGCCGCCCACAGCGGCGCCCCAGGTGAGGCCGGGATGCCCTGTCCAGCGGCTGGAGGTGTTCTCGTACTGAGACCAGGACTGGGCCACGGTGGGCACCACATGGTTGTTGTTGGAGCCCATCAGGTCGCTCATCACATAGTTGTTCAGCGCCAGCACTCGTTTGGGGTCTGCCACCTTGATGGACTTGGTGCCGTACATGCAGATGGCCTTCAGCTTTTTCTTGCCCCACAGCTTGCCCAGGCCGCCGCCTGCGCAGTGGGCCACGCCGGTGATAACGCAGGACATGTTCAGCATGTTTTCACCGGCCTTGCCGATGGACATGGTGATGTGCCCCGTGCCATGCTTGCCTGCCAAAGCAGCGGCGGTCATGGTGGTGGTCTGGCCCCACAGGGCGGAAGCGTCCTCTACGGAAATCTTGTCGTCTTCAATCAGGATATAGGCGGGCTTTTCGCTTTCGCCTTCAACGATGATGGCGTCATAGCCGCAGGTTTTCATCATGGATGCCACATCGCCGCCCACATGGGCGTCAACGATGGCGTTGTACTTGGTAAAGGGGGAGAGGAAAGAAATGGTGGTGCGCCCGGAGCAGGGGGAAGATGTGCCGGAGTTGGGGCCCACGGCCATAACGAACTTGCTTTCGGGGGCAACGGGGTCTGTGCCGGTGGGCACTTCGTCATAGATGATGCGGTTGGCCATGCCTTTACCGCCAATATAGTCAAAATACTTTTCGCTGCTTTCCACGCTGCTCTGACCGGTGGTCAGGTTAACGCGCAGCAGGTTGCCGGTCCATCCGTACATTGTGCTTCCTCCTTACTCTCTTGTGTATTCGTCCAACTTCATGGCTTCGACAAAGTCTTCATACATGAAGATGCGCAGCGCGTTGGTCGGACAGCCCGCGACGCACGCGCCGCAGAGAATGCACTTGGTCGATTTGTTGATTTCCGGATCCATCTTGGCCATGCCGAAGGGGCAGGCCTTGACGCAGGCGCCGCAGCCAACGCAGGCGTCCTGATCCAGCATGCGCACGCCGGTGTAGGGGTCGGGGGTGATGGCCTTAACTGGGCAGGCGTTTACGCAGGGCGCGTTGTCGCACTGGCGGCAGGTTTCGGGATGGATGCTCCAATCCCCAAAGAGGCCATGGTTCTCGTAGAAGTCGGCATCCACTTTCTTGCCGAATTGCACATAATCTCTTGTGTGAATGCGGCTGATAAAGGGATGGGCTTTGCCGTCGTTGGTCAGGGTGCAGTTGTACTCGCACCGCTGACAGCCGGTGCATTTGGCGCGGTTGACAGCCAGGACAAAGTTGGAGCCGGGCATCAGCTCAACCTGTCCTGCTGCCGCTTGTGCGGCGGTGCAGCCAAGGAGAGCTAGGGCAGGGCTGGTTAGCGTGACGCCGGCCAGACCTTTGGCGGTGAGTTTCATAAACTCACGCCGGGAGTATTCGCGACTGAAGATGGACATGCTTTCCCCTCCTTTGAGTTTGCCATTCCGGGTTGGCGTTGGTATGGATATTTTCGTACATAAATGAAGGACAACAGAAGCATTGACTGCCCGGGCAGCCCTTCTGTTCTCCTTCGCAAACGGCGGGCGCAGCGGTTACCCCCTGCACCTAACGGTTCACACAACCACTGGGGTTATATAAACTCGGAGATCTGATGTGTACAGTATAAGTCATCAGCAAGGGGGAATCAACAAGTTAGTTAAGACTAACCTAAACAAAATGTTGAACCGGGCGGAAATTGTCCCGAAAAAACCAAGAAAAACTTCCCAATAGGAGCCCATGGGAAGTGAAAATCCCCCCTGAATGGCTGCAACCAACCCGGGGGGAATGTGGATATTTTCCTTTGTTTACTCTTCTTCTTCGTCAAACTCCTCCGGCAGGCCCCGGGCGCTGCGGCGCTTGCGCACGGCCTCGGTCAGCAGGTATTCAATCTGGCCGTTGAGGGAGCGGAAGTCGTCCTCCGCCCAGGCGGCAAGCTGGGCATACAGCTTGGCGTTCAGCCTGAGGGGAACCTGTTTCTTTTGCGGCGCCATGGTTAATACAGGCTGCCTGAGTTGACGACGGGCTGGGCATCCCGGTTGCCGCACAGCACCACCAACAGGTTGGACACCATGGCGGCCTTGCGCTCTTCATCCAGCGAAACCACACCGTTTTCGTTCAGGCGGTTGAGGGCCATTTCCACCATGCCGACCGCGCCTTCCACAATCATCTTACGGGCAT
>CAZCBC010000050.1:3229-5178 GCA_964496775.1 uncultured Oscillospiraceae bacterium | reverse complement strand
CAGGTAGGTGATGCGCGCCTCGATGATTTCCAGCCCGGCATCCTGAACCTTCTGCTGGATTTCATCCCGGATGCGGTCGGCCACTACGGCGCTGGAACCCCTGAGGCTGCCTTCATCCGCCAGGCCGTCCCCTGTGGTGTCGATGTCGGGGGCTACGTCGTAGGGGTAGATGCGTACGATGTTGCGCACGGCGCTGTCGCACTGCAATGACAGGTATTCCTTATAGTTGTCCACGTTGAACACCGCCTTGGCGGTATCCACCACCCGCCACATGACGGCGATGCCGATTTCCACGGGGTTGCCCAGGCGGTCGTTGATTTTCTGCCGGGAGTTGCTGAGCGTCATTACCTTTAAGGAAATTTTCTTTTCGCCCAAAGTAACGGTGCCGCTGTCTGTTTTTACCACCATTTTGTTGGCGCTGTTGTCCACATCGCCGCTCTGGCCCAGCTTGGTTTTGCCTGCCGGGTTCAGCGCCACGCTGAAGGGGTGTACAAAATAGAAGCCGGGTTCCCGTAGGGTGCCGGTGTACTTGCCAAACAGCGTCAGCACCAGGGCCTCCTGGGGCTTGATGACCTTCAATCCTAAAAAGGGGATAAAGCCTACGCACAGCCACAGAAGGCCGGGCACCAGCAGCAGGGCGCCAACAAAGCCGCGCTCTGCTTCCAGCAGGCTGGCACCTGCAATGACAAGGCCAATGGCGACGAGATACCCTGCAATACCCGCAATCAGCACCGGCATGCCGGGTGCGGCTTTCAATTGTTTTTCCTGCATACACATGTCCTCCTTTTTTGTTATCTAAATGATATCAAATTGATATCATTATTTCAACTGTTTTTTGTTGTGTGAAGAAAATTTTACAGAACATCTATGGTATAATGGGTGCAGCAAACGAAAGGGTGGTTTTTTCATGGAACAGAACATTTCCTTTATGGTAGGTCAGCACCTGGTGGCGGGTTTTGAGGGCACGAAGGTGCCTGACAGCCTGCGGCAGGCCGTCAGGCAATATAAAATCGGCAACATTATCCTCTTTACGCGGAATATGGAAAGTGCCGGGCAGCTAAAGCGGCTGTGCGCCGACATTCAGGCCCTGATGATGGAAGAATTGGGCGTGCCCGCCTTTATTACCATCGACCAGGAGGGGGGCGCTGTTTCCCGCCTGCCCAAAGAATGCGCCATCGTGCCCAGCGCCATGGCGGTGGCCTCTACCGGCGATAAAGAAAACGCCTACCAGGCGGGCCTTATCACCGGGCGGGAGCTGCACGCCCTGGGCGTCAACTTTAACCTGGCTCCGGTTTTTGATGTCAACTCCAACCCCCAGAATCCCGTCATCGGCGTGCGCAGCTACGGCGACAAGCCTGAAGCGGCGGCGGAGTTTGCCTGCGAAATGTCCAGAGGGTTGCAGGAGGGGGGCGTGCTCAGCTGTGCTAAGCATTTCCCCGGCCATGGGGATACGGCAGTGGACTCCCACGTGGGGCTGCCCCTGGTGGACAAGTCGCTGGAGGAGTTAAAGGCCTGCGAGTTAAAGGCTTTCCAGATGGGCATCGACGCGGGCATACCCGGCATCATGTCTACCCATATTCTTTTTCCGCAGCTTGAAAAGAAAAAAATCCCCGCCACCATGAGCCGCACCATCATGACGGACTTGCTTCGGGGCGTCATGGGGTTCAAGGGCCTGATTCTGTCCGACTGCATGATGATGGGCGCCATCGCCGACCAATACGGCACCGTCAACGGCATGGTGGAGGCGCTGAAGGCGGGGGTGGATTTGATTTTTGCCTGCCACAGCGTGGATTTGTGCGCCCAGGCGGCGCAGAAAATGAAGGAAGCGGTAGAGGCGGGCGACAAACCCCTGGCTGAATTGGAAGCCTCCACCCAGCGCATCCTTTCCTTTAAGCGCCGGCTGACCCCCACGCTGGATGAAGAGTTTGCCCTGGTGGGCAGCGCCCCGC
>CAZCBC010000050.1:0-3219 GCA_964496775.1 uncultured Oscillospiraceae bacterium | reverse complement strand
GGTGGACAAAATGTACGAGGATTCTCTGGCTATTTCCCAGCTGCCCTTAGGCCATATTCCGCCGCTGGGCGATAACCCGCTGTTTGTATCCTGTCTGCCCTTTGTGACCACCCTGGCATCCAACCCCGTGATGGGGGAACTGTCCTTTGCCCATGATATGCAGGCCCGCTTTGGCGGCGCCGCCCATACCATGCCCACCGACCCCTCCCCCCTGTCCGCTGCGGCCATCGGCGCCCTGGCGAAGGAACATACTAGCGTGGTGGTGGGCACCTACAACGGCCACATCAAGCAGGGGCAGATGGACGTGGTGAAGCAGCTGGCTGCCTGGGGCGTGCCCGTCACGGTGTTCGCGCTGCGCAACCCCTATGATTTGTCGTACCTGCCGGACAATGTGACAGGCATTGCCGCCTACGCCTACAACCGGCCGGTGTTGGATAAAGTAGCGCTGGTGCTATCGGGCAAACTGATGCCCCGGGGCAAAATGCCCGTTCAATTGTAAGAACTTTGTAAGAAAAGGCCGTGATGCATGTTTCCGCGGTCTTTTCTTCCTATAATAGCGTTGGGAAGAAGGAAGAGAAGAAGAGAAAGGGGTTACCATGGCGCGTATCTGGACGGTAGAGGATGAGGAGCATATCAGCGTACTGATTGTGGATGTACTGACGGGCATGGGCCACGAGGTACAGCACTTCTGGGATGGGGACGAACTGGAAAAGGGAATCAAAAAAGACCCCATACCGGATTTGCTTTTGCTGGACCTGATGTTAAGGGGCAAAAGCGGGTTCGACCTGTTGAAAAAGTGGAAGCAGCAGATGGAGACCAGGCATGTGCCTGTCATCATCCTCTCTGCCCGCTCCACCGAAAACGACAAGGTGAAGGGGCTGGACCTGGGGGCGGAAGACTATATCACCAAGCCCTTCAGCATCCGGGAGCTGAAAGCCCGCATCAACGCCGCCCTGCGCCGGGTAACCCCCCAGGCCCTTCGGATGGACCTGGGCCCCCTGCTATTGGAGCCGGACAACCGGGGCGTGTACGTGGACGGCGAAAGCGTGTCCGTAACCCAGCAGGAGTTTGAACTGCTGATGTACCTTGCCAAAAACATGGGGCATACCTTAAGCCGGGGGCAGCTGCTCAAGGATGTATGGGGGTATGAGTGCGAGACCGACGCTTCCCGTACGGTGGATTATCATATCCGCTCTTTGCGCCGCAAGCTGAACGACGAAGCCCAGAACCCCCGTTTTATTGAAACGGTGCACGGCATGGGCTACCGCCTGAAGGATCAGAAGGCATGAAGAAACAGCTGCGGCGTGCCTACTGGATGGGCAACCTGATTGCCCTGTTGTTTGTATTTCTGTTTGTGGCGGGCATGGTGGTGCAGGATGTGCACCTGGATCAGGGAAGCCTGAGGGCCATCCTCAACGCTTCCGGCGGGTGGACGGGGGAAGCCAGCAGCAACCTATATCAGCTGGCCCACAAGATTGCATCCTCCGCCCCTACCCTCAGGGTGACCTTTATGATGCCCAACGGCATCGTGCTGGCCGACAGCGGCGAAAAGCTGCCCGACGGCGAAGAACTGCTTTCCTCCCCTGCCGTACAGCAGGCATTAAAGGAAGGTATGGGGCAGCATATCGACTGGCACACCGGCTGGCTGACGCCTACCCTGTCCGCCGCCGCTACGCTGGGCGGGGGCCGCATGATACTGCACCTGAGCGACCAGGATACTAGGATGCAGCGCACCGCCGCCTTTGTACTGCCCGGTTTTGCTGTGCTGATTTTGCTGATGGCGCTGGCTTCCCGCTTCTTTTTGCGGCCCGTTACCGACCAGCTGATGCATCAGTTGCAAAAGGTGCGCGGCCTGCTGGAGGGCACCATCCTCAGGGAAGACGTGCAGCCGGAGGATTTTTATCCTGAATTGCGGGACGACATGGTGAACATCTGCCGCCTTATCGACCGCATGCGTTATGATTTGGACCAGATTATGCGTACCCGGGATATGCAGCAGGACTTTGTGGACAATGCCTCCCACGAATTGAAAAGCCCCCTCACCTCTATTCTGGGCTTTACCGAGATGCTGGAGGAAAATGAGGGCCTTCCCCCGCAAAAGAAGAAGGAATACCTGGGCTATATCCTCAAGGATACCCACCGCATGCTGGCCGTTATCGAGGACATTCTGCTTTTGCGCCAGGGAAATGCCGAGGAGGCAGAAGACTGGGACATGGTGGATGTCAAGGCCGTCGCCCGGGAGGTGGAACAGTCGCTGAAGCCCCAGTGCCTGGAAAAGGGCATCACCATGACGCTGGAAGGGGAGCTTACCCTGCGCGCCCGGGAACAGGATATGTGGGATCTTCTGCGCAACCTGGTCAGCAATGCCGTGCGCTACGGCAAGCAGGGGGGTCATGTGTGGGTAAGCCTTAAACAGGGCGAACTGAAGGTCAGGGATGATGGCATCGGCATCGCGCCGGAGCATCAGGAAAGAGTGTTTGAGAAGTTTTACCGCGTGGACAAGGGGGCCAGCCGCCTGGGCGGCGGTACGGGCCTGGGGCTGAGCATTGTGGCGGGCATTGTCAACCGCCTGGGCGGCTCCATCCATGTGGACAGCGTGGAGGGGAAGGGCACCTGCTTTACCGTGTGCTTCCCCGAAAAAGAATTGAAGGAAACAAAGGATTGAAAAAACTGCTTGCGCTGCTGCTTTGCATCATGATGATGCTGCCGGCGGCGAAAAGTGAAGAGGTGGCGAATGCCTGGCGGGAAGCGGTGCTGCATGTGCCGGCTTCCGCCATGCCCAGCGCCATGGAGAACGAGGGGGACATGTACGTGTTCCTCTTTGAGGACAGCGCCCGCAACATACAATATTATGTAGAGATGGTGCCGGAGAATCTGTTCGTTTCTTCAGTGCGCATGAATATCAGCGGCAAGGGGGCGAAACGGGCCACCTATGCCAGCAAAAAGCTGGAAGCCATGGTAAAGGAAACCTATCCCGGCAGCGACTGGCAGGGTACCTACCTGCTGCAGCAGGACGGGATGTCCCGGTATGTGCTGTTTTTAATGGATAAGGAGTATGGGCAGTTTTACCGTTTGGAGTATGATGCCTCTGCGGGGGATATGCTGGGCTACACCGTCCGGGAACAGGCGGCCTTTGAAGAAGGCGACGGCCTGCTTACCATGGCGGAGGCGGCGGAAAAGGCCGCCGCGGCGGTCCATCCCGATCCGCGGGCGGCATGC
>CAZCBC010000049.1:8535-15941 GCA_964496775.1 uncultured Oscillospiraceae bacterium | reverse complement strand
AAGAGGCCAAAAAACGCGACCACCGCAAACTGGGGCGGGAGCTGGACCTGTTTGACGTGATGGACGAAGGCCCCGGCTTTCCCTTCTTCTTCCCCCATGGCATGATTTTGCGCAACACCCTGGAAGACTACTGGCGCATGATTCACCGCCAGCATGGGTATGTGGAGGTAAAGACCCCCATGATACTCTCCCGGGATTTGTGGGAGCGCAGCGGCCACTGGGATCACTACCGGGAAAACATGTATACCACCAAGATTGACGAGCAGGATTTTGCCATCAAGCCCATGAACTGTCCCGGCGGCATGCTGGCCTACAAGCGCCGCATGTGGAGCTACCGGGATTTGCCCATGCGCATGGGCGAATTGGGCCTGGTGCACCGCCACGAAAAGAGCGGCACGCTGCATGGACTGATGCGGGTACGCTGCTTTACCCAGGACGATGCCCACCTGTTTATGACGCCGGAGCAAATCAAGGACGAAATCATCGGCGTATACAAGCTGACCGACATGGTGTACAAGCTGTTTGGCTTTAAATACTCGGTGGAACTGTCCACCAGGCCGGAAAACAGCATTGGCGACGACGCCATGTGGGACCTGGCCACCAAGGGCCTGCAGGGCGCGTTGGACGAATTGCAGGTACCCTATCAGATTAACGAGGGCGACGGCGCCTTCTATGGCCCCAAGATCGACTTCCACCTGCGGGACAGCCTGGGCCGTACCTGGCAGTGCGGTACCATCCAATTGGATATGAACCTGCCCGAAAGGTTCGACTTAAGCTACATCGGCCCCGACGGCGAAAAACACCGGCCGGTGATGATTCACCGCGTGGTGTACGGCTCCATTGAGCGGTTCATCGCCATTCTGGTAGAGCATTTTGGCGGCGCCTTCCCCCTGTGGCTAAGCCCCGTGCAGGCCCGCATCATGACCATTACCGACCGCGCCGACAGTGCTGCCCACAAGCTGCATACCGCCATGGAAAACGCCGGGCTGCGCAGCGAGGTGGATGTGCGCAACGAAAAAATTGGCTTTAAGGTGCGCGAAGCCCAGATGCAGAAAATCCCCTACATGCTGGTGCTGGGCGACCGGGAAGCCGAGGAGGGCACCGTCAGCGTACGTACCCGGGGCGGCGAAAACCTGGGCGCCATCGCGCAGGATAAACTGATTGACTTCCTGCTTCAGGAAGTCAGCGCCCGCACGCTGGAGCGCAACTGGGAAAACGTGTAATCAAAACCATTGGCTAAGCAGGTAGTGCATCATGCCTTGATTCTTGTTACCATAAACGGGTCAATGCATTCTTGAAATGATTGCCGGTCTTCGTCTGCTTCCATCTTTCTATAGATGATTTGACGGCGATACTTGGTCAAATGCGATGTGATAGACGTGTACTGTCATGCATCTTCAATAACAAATCTCCTTTGCTTTCGATGCGGTCACCAGACCTTCTTGAGCAAAGGAGGTTTCTTCTTACTAAGATTCTTCCTTTCTTCTAATCCGACTGGTAGTTTTGAATATTCTTATGGAACCTTTCCCTTCTTGTATGCATCTAATAGACGAATCAAGCGCTGATTCATAGGCATAGGGAGGATTCAATGGACGCACAGTTTTTCACAGAACAAGTCAAGCTAAGGGAGCGGTCTCTGTACCGAATCGCTATCAGTTATTTGCACCATGACGCAGATGCTGCCGATGCGGTGCAGGATGCGCTGCTCAAAGGCTGGGAAAAACGGCATACCCTGCGGCAACCTGAATACTTTGGTACATGGCTGACGCGCATCCTGATCAACACATGCAAAATCAGGCTGCGTCGCGGGTTAAAGGAAGTACCGCTGCAAGACGCTTCCGCTTCCTCCCCTGCCAGCGCCATGCCCGAGGACAGCATGGTTATTCAGCAGACCCTCTTCGCCCTGGATATCAAGTATCGCTTGCCTCTGATACTGCACTACCTGGACGGCTTTCCCATCAAGGACATTGCAAGCATGCTGCGCCTGCCATCCGGCACGGTTAAAAGCCGCCTGTCCCGGGGAAAGGACATACTTAAACAAATACTACAGGATATGGAGGAAGATGAAACGCTCTGAACTGGACAAAGCATTCCCGGAAACACCCGCCCTCTTCACAGAGTGTGTCGACCAAACCCTTCGACAGATACAGGAGGGAAAACCCATGAAAAAATTTGCGCTGCGAACAGCGGTGTTAGCTGCGGCAATCATCCTTCTCCTTGGCGGTATCGCCTACGCGGTTATCAACCTGGGGCAGGAATGGTACTACAACAACCGTTTTACCAACTATCAGACAAACCAGCCTGAAAAACATCAGGCGATTCTCGATAACCTGCAAAAAGCCCCCCCGCAGAAAAGCGAAGGCGCGGCAAGCGAGCTGATTTCCTTTCAGGTGCTGGATGCCGCCTGGGTCAAAGAGCAGAATGTATACACTCTGAGCATCTCCGCCGCACCATTGCATGTTGACAAGGATGAACTGCATCCGTTAAGCGCCTTGGATGGGGACGGATATTATGACGACAAGCTCGATCCAGAGCAGCCGGATATTCGTACGGAGCACTGGCTCCAAACGGATAAAGGCTTTGGGTTGCCTGAGAATGTCATGCTGCAACCGGACAAGAGGCTGCTGCTGCTGGACCTGTGGGGAGATTTCTATATCGGGGATACCGATACCACCCTTCCTTTATGGAGCAGCGACCAGTTCACCACCGAGGAAGGCCCTGTGATGGGCGTGTTCACCCTGAGCGAGGAAAAAATAAACGAGCCTGCTCTCCGCGATGCCATAAAGCAAGCGACTAACGATGAAGGACTTCTCCCCCTGCGCTTCCCTTATACGGTGTGGACACTTGAAAAGAATGAGCTTAGCGTGCTGGCAGAAGGAGAAATCACCTTTCAGGTACAAATCAGATAAGTATGCGGGGCTTTGCCCAGCGCCCCCATCTTGGGAAAGGATTTCCCTTGAAATCCACAACAAATAAACCGCCGGGCCTGGGAACAGACTCGGCGGAATTCTTTTTCTTTTACCTTGCGCCCTTGTCGTAGGGCACGCCGCTGGCGCGGGGCGCCTGGGACTTCTTGCTGGTAAAGGCCAGCACGATAAGGGTGGCAATAAAGGGAATCATTTTATAGATGTCGCTGGGAATGCCCAGGTTTTGCAGCCAGGGTACCCCCGAGTAGGAGGAAGCGATGGTCTTCATCAGGCCGAAGAAGAAGGCTGCCAGAAAAATGCGCAGCGGCTTCCACTGGCCGAAGATAAGCACCGCCAGCGCCAGGAAGCCGTACCCGGCAACAGTCGCGTTAAAGTTGGTGGAGGTAGGGATGACATACACCAGGCCGCCCAGCCCCGCCAATGCGCCGGAAATCAGCACGCCTGCATAGCGCATGCGGTAGACATTGATACCCACCGAATCGGCCGCCTGGGGATGCTCGCCGCAGGCGCGCAGGCGCAGGCCAAAGCGGGTTTTATACAGCACCAGGGCAGAAACCAGGAAGATGGCCAGGCCAATATATGTCGTAATATAGGAGTTCTGGAAAAGCAGCGGCCCCAGCACGGGAATATCTCCCAGCACCGGCACCTTGACGATGCGGAAGGTGTTGATAAACTGCACCTGCTGGACGCCATTGGGCTGCAGCATACGCGCCAGGTATATGGCGCCGGCCGGAGCAATCATATTCAGGGCGGTGCCCGAAATGGTCTGGTCAGAGCGCAGGTTGATGGCGGCATAGGCATGCAGCAGGGAGAACAGCATGCCGGACACGACGGCCACTAAAATAGCCAGCAGCAAAAGCAACTGCCCACTCATCACATGCTGCACATTGGAGATAAAGAATATAGAGCAGAAGGCGCCGGTTACCATGATGCCCTCCAGGGCAATGTTGACCACGCCGCTGCGCTCGGAGAACATCCCCCCCAGCGCTACAATCAGCAGCGGAATGGAGAAGAACATCATCTGCTGTACGAGGAAATAAATGGTATCCATCAACGCTTCGCCTCCTTTCCTTGGGCATGTGCGGCTGTTTTGCTGCGCTTCTTACGGATGCTGGCCATAACATCCCGCATGAGCAGCGAGAAGGCACTGAAGTAAATGATGAGGCCTACGATAACATCAATGACCTCCTTCATGTATTTAAGGCTCTGCAGGAAAGCGCCGCCCACGGTGATGTGGCCAATGAAAAGGCCGGTAAAGATAATGCCGATGGGGTTGGACATGCCCAGCAGGGCAACAGCGATACCGTTGAAGCCCTCGGGCGCCAGCACTTCCGCCACATGGATATGCATGCCGCTGGCCGGCGCCAGGTACATCAGCGCCCCCGCCACACCGCTTAAAGCGCCGGCAATAGCCATAGAAGCTACAATGGCCTTCTTCTCGTTGATGCCGGCATAGCGGCTGGCATGGCGGTTGTAGCCGCAGGCCTTCAGCTCGTACCCAAAGGTGGTCTTGTTAATCAGAATATATACCAGGATGGCAATCAGCACAGCGATGAAGATACCGCCGTTTACGCTGGAAGCGTCATGGAAGCGTCCTTTGAGGTTGTAGAAAATATTGTCCAGCCCCGCCTTGGGGATGACGGCGCTTTTTGCCACGTTGACGGTCTGGTTGCGCAGACGGTCGTGAAGCTCCGAGTTTTTAATGATAAAGTTGATGCCATACATGGCGATGTAGTTCAGCATGATGGCGGTAATGACCTCGTTAACATTGAGCAACGCCTTGAGGATGCCCACCAGCATGCCCCAGCACATACCGGCCAGCATGCCCATGAGCAGGGCAACCATCCAGTGCAGGTGTCCGGGCAAAAAAGTCCAGGCAACACCGACGTAGACGGAGACAAAGCCGCCCACCAACAGTTGCCCCGACGCGCCGATATTAAACATGCCCGTTTTAAAGGCAAAGCCTACCGAAAGACCCGTTAGGATAATGGGGGTAGCATAGTACAGCACCTGCCCCAGGCCCTTCATGCCGTTATTCCAGCCGCCCAGCAGGATGGTCATCAGCCCCTTAACGGCATTGGCCGGGTTGCTGATTAAAAGAATAACAAAGCCAGCCAGCAAACCCGCGATAATGGCCATAATGGACGGGGAAGCCGAGGACAATCCCTTTTTTAGTTTATTCATGCTCGTCCTCCCTTCTTTGAACCCGCCATGTACAGCCCCAACTCCTGGGCAGTGGCTTCCTTGCTGCTTCGTTCCGCCACAATGGCGCCTTCGTAGATAACCAGAATCCTGTCCGCCAATTGGAACACCTCGTCCAATTCCAGGGAAATCAGCAAAATGCCTTTGCCATTGTCCCTCTCTTTAACCAACTGCTCGTGGATGTACATGGTAGCGCCCACATCCAGACCACGGGTAGGCTGCACGGCGATAAGCACCTTGGGATTCTCGTTGATTTCCCTGGCAATGATGGCCTTTTGCTGGTTGCCGCCCGACATACTGCGTACAATGGTTTCCGGTCCCTGGGCAGAACGCACGTCAAAGCGCTCGATCAGCTCTTCCGCCTGTTTGCGCACTTCGTCAAAGCGGATAAAACCGTGGCGCTGCATCTCAGGCTCATAGTAATCTTTCAGCACAAGGTTCTGCTGCAAATCATAGTCCAGCACCAGGCCATACTTGTGACGGTCCTCCGGGATGTGCGCCATGCCCAGGTCGTTACGCTGCCGGATGGTGGTGGATGTAATGTCCTTGCCCATCAGGGAAATGCTACCGCCGCTCAAAGGCATCAGTCCCGTCAGGGCATAAACCAACTCGCTCTGGCCATTGCCGTCAATGCCGGCAATACAGACGATTTCCCCTTCATGAACATCGAAGGACACATTGTTAACCGCTTTCTTTCCGTGGCGGCCCTCTACCGTCAGCCCCTGTACCTTCAGCGCCACCTGCCCGGGCTTTGCTTCCTGCTTATCGATGGTAAAATTAATTTTGTGGCCTACCATCATCTCGGCCATTTCTTCCACGCTGGTGTCCTGCACCATCACGGTGCCTACAAAAGCACCCTTGCGCAGTACGGTGCAGCGGTCGGCCACCTGTTTAATTTCATTTAACTTGTGGGTGATGAACAGAATGCTCTTGCCTTCCTTTGCCAGGCCCTGCATGATGTTCATCAGTTCCTCAATCTCCTGGGGCGTCAGGACGGCAGTGGGCTCGTCAAAAATGAGGATCTCATTATCCCGGTAGAGCATTTTTAAAATTTCCACCCGCTGCTGCATGCCCACGGTGATGTCGGAAATATAGGCGTCCGGATCAATCCTGAGGCCGTAGCGCTCGGACAGGGCCATTACCTTTTTGCGCGCTTCGTCCATTTTCAAAAAGCCATTCTGCGTTGTTTCCACGCCCAGCACAATGTTTTCCAGCACGCTGAAGTTGTGCACCAGTTTAAAATGCTGATGCACCATGCCAATACCCAGGGCATTGGCATCGTTGGGGTTGCGCACCTCCACCTTGCTGCCGTTTTTGCGGATTTCTCCGCTATCCGCCTGATAAAGGCCGAATAAAATGCTCATCAGGGTAGATTTTCCCGCGCCATTCTCCCCCAGCAGAGCGTGAATTTCGCCTTTCTTCAGCTGCAATGTGACATCGTCGTTGGCTCTGATGCCGGGAAAATCCTTGGTAATATGCAGCATCTCGATGATGTATTCGCTCATGTCGCTCCCTTTTTCGTGCAGGTATGAAAATCGGGCTGTCCCCTGAGGGGACAGCCCGAAGGCTGTGATTATTGAATGGAGGTGACGGTAACAGCGGTAACGGGAATCTCGGTTACGTCCTTCACGTCGGTATCCGTTAACAGCTTCACTTCACCGGCCACCAACTTGGCATAGATGGCGTCATAGTCAGCCTGGGTAAAGGTCTTGAACTGAGAGGTGGCCATGGGCAGCGCCACGCCATCGGAAGAAGCGTCCAGCACCAGGGCTTCGCCGCCGGGGAATTTGCCGTCGTAGTAGGCGGTCAGCATCTGCACAACAGCGGGCGACAAGCCCTTGGTGGCAGAGGTAATAACGGTAGGAGACTGGGCAGACTGGTCTACGTCTACACCGATAACCTTGGCGTCGGCAGCCTCAGCGGCAGCCATTACGCTATCACCCACGGCGCCGCCGCAAGCAAAGATAACCTCGATGCCATTGGAATACCAGGAAGCAGCCAGGCTCTGGGCTTCAGGGGTGGCCTTAAAATCGCCGGTGTAGTGGTAGTTCAGCTGCAGGCCTTCGATGCCCATTTCTTTCGCGGCATACTCCGCGCCCTCTACAAAGCCGTAGCCAAAGCGAATTACCGCAGGCACCGCCATGCCGCCCATGAAGCCCAGCTTGGTGTAGCCGTCCTTCACAGCAGCGTAGCCCGCCAGGAAGCCCGCCTGCTCTTCGGCAAAGACGATGCCCACCGCGTTCTTCTCGGTGCGGCATACGGGCTTTTCAAAATCTC
>CAZCBC010000049.1:6833-8525 GCA_964496775.1 uncultured Oscillospiraceae bacterium | reverse complement strand
CATCATTGGGATTACCGTCAATCAGCACAAAGTTTACATCGGGATACATATCCTGGGCAACATAGATGGCTTCTTCAAACAGGAAGCCGGGAGTGACAACCACCTTGGCGCCGGCGTTGACGGCCTGCTCGATAAAGTCGAGGTAGATTTCGGTGGACTGACCAGAGGGTTGGAAGTAATGGTAGGTTTTTCCGTTGGCTTCGGCATACTCAACGATGCCTTCCCAGGTGCCCTGGTTAAAGGATTTGTCGTCGATGGTGCCAAGGTCGGTGACCATGGCGATTTCGTAGGTGCCTTCAGCGGCCAGGCCTGCAAAGGGCAGCGCCAGCATCAGCACAAGGGTAAGAGCCAGAAGTTTCTTCATAGAATAATCCTCCCCAAATATTTATTGAAACGCATATTTGTTTCTGCCTTATTATAGCAAAAAGCAACGCCTGTGACAAGCAAGCCCTTTGCCTATACAAGCCATTCTTTTCCATGAAGGATAAGAAATAATCAAGGAAACAGCGCTGCCGCGGTGTTTTCCAGAAAATCATTTTTGTATATATCGTCTCCCACCCTGGTTTTATACAGGCCAAAATGGTAGCTGGACAGATCGCTTAAAAAGGGTTCCACCACAAAATGCTCGTACTGATGCTGGGAGATATGTTCCTGATAGCCTTGCTTCGCCACCTCAAAGGCAGTTAATCCGTCAAAGGCGTTCAGCGGCTTATCCCAATCCATGATGAGAGGCTTGTTGGAATGCAGGTGCAGGTAAAGCTTCTGTACCTGAAATGTGCCATGGGCTTTAGCGCTTGCAGAATACTTTTTTTCATTGGCCGCCAAATCAAAGGCGTTGATGGCGCTGTTGGCGCAGATGCTATGCATGCCGTGGCCGTATTCCCCATGAATATCGTGTGTAACCAGCACAGTGGGACGGTATTGACGCAGCATGCCTACCACATAGGCAAAGACGGTGGCTTTGTCAAACTGGCGATACGCCTTATCCAAGCTATTGGAGTTTTTATCCTTAAAAGGCCCCAGCACGGGATAGTTGCTAACACCCACCAGCCACAGGGCGTTAAGCAGCTCGCTGGTACGCAGGCCGCTGGAGGGGGTCAGCAGACTGACTACCACATCCCTTTTGTATTCCCCAGCATAGGTGGGCAACAAGCCGCCAAAGAAAAGCATCTCATCATCGGGATGGGCGGTGAAAAGCATCAAATCACACTGATCGTCAGGCCGCTGCCATGTTTGCACAAAGGAAGGGATGTTGCCTTGCGAAAACACATAGAGTTCCCGCACCCCGAACCAGTCGCGGTCTTTGCTGCCGGGCGCAAGGCGCAAACGGGTTGCCCCCTCCAAGGGAATATACTGGTGCAGAAAACCGCCAGCTTCGTACCGGGTTTCCGTTGAAGTGCCTTCCCCCTCATGGGTCAGTGTCCATTCTCCGGGGGCGTCCTTCCAGCAGATGTACAGGCCATAGGCCTTTTCAGGGCACCGGATGTCCACATGCTTGCGCGCTGTTCCCCCGCCCCATAAGGTCAAAAAATCCCTGTCGCATAGGTTGGTGAGTTCTTTTTGCTGGCTGGACACACGAATGTCGCACGCTGCCGTTATGTCGCGGGCATCCCCTGGCAAGGGCGGAAAAAACCGCACATTCTGCCCCGGCGCCGCCAAAGCGGACAGGGGCAGCAGCATCGCCATCGTCGC